>CBDURU010000084.1:0-16564 GCA_965369865.1 uncultured bacterium
CGACTCCCTGGGCACCACCAGGCGTAGAGACCGATTTGACAATGTAAGCTGATTCCAGTGGGTCGATATCAATTATCTGAAGTCCTGAGTCAGCATCCGCAACGTACGCGTAAGCTCCCAATACTGCGACTCCCTGGGCACCACCAGGCGTAGAGACCGATTTGACAATGTAAGCTGATTCAAGTGGGTCGTAATCTATTATCTGAAGTCCGTAATCACCAGCGACATACGCGTAACCTTCCGATACCGTGACTCCCATGACATGATTTAGCGTATCTATCAAGTTGACACTGTAAGCGGATTCCGGTGGGTCGATATCGATTACCTGAAGTCCTGAATATTCATCCCCGACGTACGCATAGCCTCCCGATACTGCAATTGCAGGGACATCATTACTAGCCAGATTGACTGAATTGACAATGTAAGCCGATTCCGGAGGTTCGATATCGATAATGTGAAGTCGGGATTGACTGGTGACATACGCGTACTCCCCCGATACCGCGACTTCTTTGGCTGTACCAGGTGTATCGACTGAGTTGACAAGGTAAGCAGATTCCGGAGGATCGATATCGAATATCTGAAGTCCCGCACTCCAGTTTGCGGCGTATGCATAACCTTCCGAAACCGCAATCTCGCCATTAATCTCTGAATCCACATCTTTGACAATGTAAGCCGATTCCGGAGGGTCGATATCGAATATCCAAAATCCTAAATTAGTCGGGACGTAAGCGTAACCTTCCGATGCCGCGACTTCACCACTGGAAGCCCAGGGCAGACCGATTGATTTGACACTATGAGCCGATTCCGGAGGGTCAATGTCGATTATAAAAAGGTTCGGCCCGGCTTGTACCCGACTCGTCATGCACGCATAGCCTCCTGATACCGCGAGTCCACTGACATTACCAGAAAAATCGATTATTGTGCTGATAATGTGGGCTGATTCCGGAGGATCGATATCAACGATATCAACCTTGGAATTATCAGGCGAACCGGAATAACTACTCGCGACAACTGCGCAACTTCCAGATACTACGACTCTAGCGGCACGCCAACTGGTACCAACCCGGTTAATCCAAACCGGATTTTCAGGATCGGAAATATCGAATATATGCAGCCCCTTGTAACCTCCAGCTATGTAAGCGTAGTTACCTTCCACACAAATATCCCGTGGAGAGAAATTCAACCAGGGTGGTGTGACATTGATCGGGTAACCGGGATACCATTCTACAACGACAGGGAACACAAGATATGCTGTCAGGTCCAGCCATGGTTCGCCGATTGGATCGTTCTCGTCGGCTTCTTTCCTGATAAGACACAGGTAATCTCCGGGCGTTGCCAGTTTGACATTCTCGATCTCAGCCTCATATCGCGTAAATCCGTCTTCATCCGAAACCCATGTCCCCTCAACTTCACCGTCGAACAGCTCGGGGCATTCAACCAGAACCGGATGAGCATCATCCTTTCCCTGCCAGTCATAAACGTCGATCTGAAGCTTCGTTGTCCCACCCTGCGCATCGAGCCCGGGTCCCAGATCCTGAATATCTATCTTCCATGCCTCAGTGCAGTTTGCATCGGGACCGAAATCCGCTATCGGGTCATCGACCGGTATGTTTATCGGTGGAGCCCAGGAAGCGTCGACTGCGTAGCCGACAATAAATTCATCGTCCGGCATGTCGATCTCGTGAGTGACAGTGATCGCGTCACCGATATAAAATGCGTTTCGCGTGTTTTCATCACCTGTAGAAATAAATCGCTTGTAGCCGTTCAAAAGGGCGTTTGGGGGCATATCGGTTGCGAATTTACACGCAATGTATCCCTGCATGCCTTCCGGACCCGAACCTGCGGTAGTGAAGTTGTAGAGTGTCGTGTATCCGTCCGCGTTGACCAGTTCACCGTCGCCGAGCGACCGATCCGGTGTGTTGAGCTGGGATACAGGGAAGCTGCGACTTCCGGAAAACATTGCGATGCCTCGGAAATCAAATCCGGTCACGTGGAGATTATCGAACGGGTGTGAGATTTCGATGTCGATGAGCACGGTTCCCGACCCGGATTGTTCGATCCCTGTGATCTTGAGGCAATCGGTGCATGGGCCCTGCTCCAGCCATGAGAGAACATTCCAGTGGATAGATGTCTCCCGAACCGGGACGATCTCGAAATCAATTTCATCGGGATTCGAAGCGTCGATATAAATCAAATTGTAAAGCAAAAGATTATGATTGCCAGCCCGGGATGTCATTGAATGAGCACCTGGAGCATTCCCAGACATGTATTCGACTTCGTCCGGTAGAGTGGGTGCCGAATTGCCGGAGCAGCCGCATATTATCGCCGTCAGCAGGATGGCAAGGAGTTCGTTTCGATATAAAGCCATTACTATCTACCCCCAGATCATTGATGTCAGCATTTTTATTTTACCACATTATTCATGCGCTAATAAATGCGGATGATTCGAGATTTCATCAATCAGCAACAAGCCAGATCAAAACAGTCTACGGGGCCAGGTCATAGTTCTCCTCGATGTAGTCTTCTTCGAACGAGCTGTAAATACCAAAATACACAGTAAAAGTCCATTCACCTGGGAAATCTTCCTGTGTAACTTCTATCGCCATAGTTTCGATTCCAACTGCCCACTGCGCTTGAGTTCCATCCCAGTTAGAAGTGCCTCGACGTACCCGCAGACCGGCATCCCCGGCATGCTGCGCGTAGAAGCCAAACACGAGTTCAGGATCGTCATCTGTAATAAAATTAACAACCAGGCGTCCGAATCCGGGACCACCGCGATGCTTATACTTACCGTGACCGTCGGGAAATTCAGCACCCGGGTATGGAAAGTAACAGGCCTCATCCAGGATTTGCCGGTCCTGTGCGATCCGCTGCCGATGGATAGCGTTGTATGTGGCAGGAAGCAGAAGGCCGACCGCCAGGCTTATGAGGCACGCGATTATGGCTACGGTGCGCCATCCACCGGCTGTCCTGCTACGTCTGATCCCGAGAATTCCCCAGAGCACTGCCTGTCCGAGCATGACCCATGGAGTAATGTCCACAAAGGGGACGTTTGGATCGGGTTCCCCTGACTCCACCGCCGCGATTGCCAGAGTCGCAAGACCCGTGGTCAGGCAGAATAAAAAAAGCAATAGCCAACCGATGGCCTTTTCCCAGTTGCGTGCGAGGAAGTGATGAACCATCGTTCCCGTGACATAGGGCAATACCAGGGCCAGCGCGACCGTTGTCAGTACAGGATAAACGTCCATTTTTAATTTTCCTCCTCCGAAATTTGAGTTCTCAATTCAATCTGCATTCTTGAGCGTTGCCTGCCCTTTCCTGGCTAAAATCTCCCGTATGAGTGTATATGCTCCAAGGACTATGGGCAGTCCCGCCAGGATCCCTGGAATCATCCAGTCGTCCCACGTTTGCATGTTCTGCAGGTTCCAGTCGAGGATCATCCAGGTTCCCATAGCGATCCCGATACAAATCAACACGATCGCACCAAGTTTCGGGCGAAACCAGAGAAGCCAGGCGACTGCAAAAAATGGGAGCGCGAATGCAGCGATCTGCATCAAACCTCCAATCGCGGCTGTCCACTCAATTGGTCGGCTGGAGAATCCTCCGATACATTCGGCGAGGCTGAACAAGAAAAAGAAAACGCCACTGATCATGGCCACGATAAACGCAAGCGACGGCATTTTCTTGCCTCGCATGGCCCACAGGAACCACGAGATCAACGCAAACGGGATAAAGATAACTGCGATATTCAACAGGAATTCACCCACAAGGCCCGGCTCACCGGCTAATTCCTCGAAGGCGCTGTCGATCCTGCCAATCCACAAAAAGACGAGAGCAAGCCCTATGAGAAGAGGTATCACCCATGCGTACGATGCTAATCCGTGTTTTTGCTGTTTCTGTTCCATTGTATCCCTCGCGCTTATCTGCAACAGTATTTACTTTTACGTTGCATATTATACCTGAATACCGACAGGCTGTCAAGACTTTTGTGCAACAATTTTTAAAATATTGTAATTTATAGGGAACAACCAGAATGTTATGCATACCAGGTATTAACCATTATTAGCCACTCTGGATTGTTTTACAGTTTTTCGGGTGATTATGATTAAAGTGAGAAATGAAAAAACCGTAGAACAGCACGGCAGTGCGTCGAATGGAAGTGCGTCGAAAAGATTATTTTAAGGTGGAAGACGCACTGCCGTGCTGTTCTACGGTTTGTCGTTTTTTCGAGGGCTTTAAATGATTAATTTTTCCTATATATGGTGGGAACTTACTAAAACTCCAATGCGGAATACACAAGTTCGCAGACGGCCTGGACTTCGATGCCCAGCTTGTAATGCTTGTTGAGTTCGAGCAACTGGTCGGCGCAGTTATGGCATGGAGTCGCGACAATTTTTGCTTCTGTTGCGCTGATTTGATCCGCCTTAACCTTTCCTGAGAGGACGCGACGATCCCCGTATTCGCTCATGGACAGCATTCCACCGCCTCCACCGCAGCAGAAATTCTGTTCACGGTTGGGAGTCATCTCCACAAAGTCGGATACAACTTTCCTCAGGATTTTTCGCTGCGGCTCGCTCACCCCTCCATAGCGCACTAGGTTGCATGGATCGTGCAAGGTCACTCGGTCCGTGTTTTTTCCGGGATTGACCTTGATACGGCCTTCCTCGATATATTCGAGCATTATGTCAAGCATGCTGCGAACCGGCAGAGAATACTCCCCGCCCATCCAGTTGGGTCCTTCCCACCTGAATGATCTGAACCCGTGCCCACACTCGGAAAGCACAACCTCCTGCGCGCCGAGCCGTTCGGCTTCATCTATCGCTTGCCTCGTTATTTCAGCCGAGGCCTCGTTATCACCGGAATACAAACCGTAATTGGTCACATCGTAAAACCTGCTCGATATCGTCCAGCTCTCACCGGCCGCATGGAAAATACCTGCCGCTGCTGATAATGACAGTGGGAAGAACTTCACTTCCCTGGGATTGACCAGGTAGACAACCCTCTTATTTGCCTCATCGACAGGAATCCTGACATCATCTGTTCCCATTTCAAGCTGCAGGTCCTCGGAAAGCCATTCCGCTGTCGATCTAAGCTCTTCTTTGGTAATAGCCATCTGGTTGCCGGTATTGAGCTGGTTATCCACTACAGCTTGAAGATTCTGCGGGACCTTATCCACAGCAGCGAGGATATTTCGCCCGACACGCATTACTGAGCCTATGTCAGCGCCAATGGAGCAATTGATGCCGCACCGCCCACAAGCAGTGCACCTTCCATATACAACCTCAACCAGATCATCCAGTGCTTCAGGAGTAATATCCTTTGCACCGACAAGGAAAGGCGCCAATCTTCCGAGGATAGTGTGATATCGGCGGTAGTGATTTATTACCTTTGCTGCCTTGGATCCCGGGTGATTTTCCGGTACGGGATCTGTTTTGTAAATGTGACAGGTTTCTGCGCATAAACCACACTTAACACAGGAATTCATGTGGTATGCCCCAAGTCCGTGAATAGCTTTTCTGAGCGTTTCACGTGCTTTTTTTACGGTTTGCTCTGGAGTATTGTATTGGTGCTCCTGCATCCGGTTACTCCTTTGCACCGTGCTTCACCGGATAGGTTCCCCGATAACCCAGGCGGGCACCGTATTCCGCTCTCGCGATGAAGAAAAATAACGCATGGCTGAGTTTTCCAAGCGGCAGGTAGAAAAACAGGATCGATGCGTAAATCAATAACGCACCGTTGGAAATTAACCCTATTTCATGCAGTATCGTCGCCAGGAGCAGACCCAGTGATAACATAATAGAAATGTAATCATCGGGACTGCTCATCAGGCGTAAGTCCTGTGAGTAACACCGCCTGAGAAACAAATAAAGCCCGCACAGTAAAGCAACTCCCGGGATTACGCTTACAGGAACCGGCATGGATGGCGCACCGGATGGGTTGATAAGCAAGAGAAGGACTTTGAGAATAGCGATAAAAATTCCGACATGCATCAGGATACCGATGATGAATTTCACTGGATGAAGGCTGATGGTTTCCTTGTGAGCGGGGGTCATTGCCCAGGTAAAGTTGTAGATGATCCCAAGGACAGGATTCCCAGCTCTTACACTATAATCCTTACGTCCACCTCCACGAGCGAGGATCCATTGGACGAGAAGGCCAATTACCGCCCATGCGATGCTAACCAGAAGAATTATCCTTTCTGAAGTAAACAAGTCGCTACACGCACCCATCAGGCTTTGGTAAACCTGCGACCCGACAGGCTCCGCGCGCGGGACCGGAGGTGTACAGCTTGTATATTTGACGGACACCAACGTCAAGTTTTTTACATATCAACCTTACCGCCGGGGCAAGATCATGCTCTTTCCAGTAATCCCTGATGAAGTTGACGATTTTCCAGTGATCCTCGGTCATTTCATCAATACCTTCGTCATTCGCGATCGCACGCGCGACCTCATCGTTCCAGAGTTCCGGATCAAGCATGAATCCGTCGTTATCTAATTCAATCGGAGTGTTGTTGACTTTCAAATCAAATTCTCCCGTTAAATCATGATTTCTCGATCCCGCTGACGACTGCCGGACGATCGGCCGAGATTTCAGCAACCGCACGAATCGAAGTTTCAATGTGATCCTTAGTATTTAAAGGGCCAATTGAAAAACGAACCGTACCCCTGGGAGCCGAACCGTGATGCTCATGAATCAGTGGAGCACAATGCAGACCGGTGCGTGTCTGGATACCGTATCCAACATCGAGTATCGTCCCGACATCCTGCGCATCGTAGTTTGCCACAGTAATCGACATTGTTGCTATCCGGTTCTCTAATTTTCTGGTTCCCCAGAATTTAATTCCCTGGATTTCCGAGAAACCTGCTTGGAGCATCTCGAATAACTCCATTTCGTGGGCATATATGTTATCGATCCCCTTGTCCTGGACCCACTTAAGACCAGCTTGTAACCCCGCAATACCAGCCAGGTTCAGTGTCCCGGCTTCCAGCCTGTAGGGATATTCTTCGAGATGGTATGAAACCGCGCTGCGTACCCCTGTACCGCCGTAGACTGTGCCGGTGATTTCAGCATCGTCCGAAACGCAGATCCCACCTGTGCCGGTGGGACCGTATAAAGCCTTGTGACCCGTAAAGCATAGGAAGTTAATGTTACATTCTGCCATATCGATTGGCAGGACCCCGGCAGTTTGAGCCACATCCACCGCAAACTGCACTCCCGCATCTTTACATACGGCACCGATAGCCTTCAGATCCTGGACTACACCCGTAACGTTCGAGCCGTGATTCACGATCACCAGAACCGTATTCTTTCTTATAGCTTTATGGATATCCTCCGGATCGACATAACCTTCATCATCAGGCTTAACGAATGTCGCTTCTGAACCTGCCTTGACCTTGTGATTCACCGGACGGATTACCGAGTTGTGTTCGACCATCGTTGTGACGATATGGTCACCGGGCTTGACCGTACCATTGATTACAAGGTTAAGGCTCATCGTAGCGTTCAGGGTAAAAACAAGGCGATTCGGATCCTTGATCCTGCCAGCTTCGATCAAACTCCTGTTAAATAATTCGGAGAACGCCCTTCGGGTACCATGAATCATTTCCTCGGCTTTAATTGCCAGGTCACAACCGGTCCGCCCGGGATTGACACCGGTCGTGCTGTAGAAATCGCGGACTGCATCGTGAACAATATCCGGTTTCGGAAAACTGGTAGCCGCATTGTCGAGATAGATTAATTTGTCCATATACACCCCCATTTTTATCGTTTTGATAGCCTAATATCAATTTAAGCGTACTGGTAAGTCATCAGCAAACCGTGATGGTTTCCGGGTTTACCAGACCATCCAGAGCTACATTCTAATTCAAGGCTGGCTAAAAAGCAAAATTAAGACCTGGTTGGGCTTCACCACGCCGTTCGATTTAACCATCCGACGTTGCTAAGGGCCTGTTTGCGTGATAACATTTCAATGGCCCGGCTGTGCGGTCCAACACGAGTTTGACTCTAACATCTTACTCATGGGGACTTGTTAACGCGCGATGTGTCGAAGGCCGCTGCTGGTAAACGGCCCGTTAAAAGGCCAGGCGGAATCCTGATTCGCGTGAGGTTGAAAACCCCGGCGAATGAGCCGGTCAGGACCCCACCTTTTTTGGACAGAGTCCAAACCAGTGATCGGTCAGTCGGGCTTTACTTTGAAATTTCTTGTCCTTTATGGTATTAATTCTCACCCGGATTCCGTTATCCGGAACTTATAAAATTCCAGGAGGCTAATATGGCCGTTAAGGAACTGGCTTCAGCCGACTTTGAACCAGATGTAATCGAAGCATCGAAAGCAAAACCAGTTGTCATCGATTTCTGGGCGCCTTGGTGCGGACCCTGTCACATGATCTCACCGATTATCGAGGAGCTCGACAACGAGTACCGCGGCGTGATCTCATTCTGCAAGGTCAACACCGACGAGAACCCCGATATCGCCAGCCGCTACAATGTCATGAGCATCCCAACCCTTCTCCTCATCAAGGACGGTGAGGTTAAGGAGACCGTGGTTGGTGTCGCCCCGAAAGCTACTCTGAAGAAAAAATTCGATGAGCATCTTGGTGATTGATACGCGATGGTGATGAAAAAACCGCATTACTGCCCGAATTCGGGCATTTTTTTTAAGCGTGGGACACAATATGACTACCAAAGCTGCATATTTCGATCACGGCGCGACTTCGCCGCTCCGTAAATGCGCCTACAAAGCGATGAAACCGTTCCTTAAACATAAATTCGGGAACGCCGCCAGCGCTTATTCGATCGGTCAGGAAGCTAAGCACGCACTCGATGCCTCAAGAGATATTATCGCTGACCTTGTCGGAGCTGAATCGAACGAAATTATTTTCACGAGCGGGGGATCGGAATCGATCGCACTTTCTCTGATCGGGGCATACACGGGAAACCGTCACCGGGGACGGCATATCCTGATTTCGGCTATCGAGCACGCCGCTACCATTGGTGTCCTCGATTTCCTCCACGATGAAATGGGCGCCGAAATACAGAGTGTAAGTGTCGATAGCGACGGGATAATCAAGCTGGATGATTTCGAGAGCAAAATTCGCGACGACACCGTGCTCGTCAGTATTATGAGAGTGAATAACGAAACCGGGACAATCCAGCCGATCGAGAAAATTGTCGAGATGTGCAAAGGAAAAGACATCATTGTCCAGTCCGATTGTGTGCAGTCGTTCGGTAAAACTCCAACTGACCTTGCGGCTTTGGGAATTGATCTTGCCATGGCTTCCGCGCATAAATTCGGCGGACCCAAGGGGGTCGGATTCATGTTTGTCAGGCAGGGCACTCACCTGAAAAGCCTTATCCCGACTTCCCATGAGTTCGGTTTCAGGGCGGGAACTGTGAATGTCGCCGGTGTGGTCGGTATGGCAGCCGCCCTTGAAGAAGCCACCGAGGAATTACCGGAATTGATGGAACGCCTGAAGGGTTTCCGGGAACGGCTGTTTGACTGCATAAAGGATGTTGCTCCGGACGTGGAAATTAACGGTTCACCAAAGCATTGTATCCCCGCTACGCTGAATGTCCTGCTTCCGGGGTGCGAGGGTGAGATGCTTGTTTACGCTCTCGACATGGTGGGAATCGAAGCAAGCACCGGCAGCGCGTGCGCTTCCGGCGCGACCGAACCCAGTCACGTTCTTATCGCGATGGGACGAAATAAGACAGAGGCATCAAACACGTTACGTCTCAGCATGGGATACTCGACGACTGAGAAGGAAATAGATAAATTTATCAAGGAATTTCCAGGGGTATATGAAAGGGTAAAGGCAGGGAGTGTTGTTTAAGAGGAGGAACCAAAATGTCAGACGAGTTTCATATTAAGGAAATTCTCTCATCGAGGTGTAAACACACATCTGACGTTCTTGAAAAATATTTCGAGGTCGAAGCCACCATAGACTCATTATTTGACCTGAACACAGGAATATTTGAGAAACTTGACACCATTACAGATCAAAATATTTCGCTTGAACCCCTGAAGCTTTTATGTTCGGCTGTCGCGGCATCGCATGCACAGGCGATTTTTTTGAATCTCCAGAGTTTTCAAATCCAAAGTAAACATTTTTCCCGCAGGGGAATCGAAGCGTTGCGGTATTTTGTAGTCTGCATTGAAAAACCCGAGCTTCCGGATGTTTGGCGGTACTCAATAAATATCATGCCTGACACCCTTAAGGATATGGTCCCGGAAGCCAATACGCTAAAGGATAATAGAACAGAGCTTCGCAAGAAAATGGGACTGAGCAACAGTAAATATAATGAAATTGAAGACAGGTTAATAAAGCACAACTATTACCATAAAGGGAAAGCGGAACGTGATGAGAAATTCCCGGACAGTGCGAGTAATCTTAAATACCTTGATGAGCGGCATCTGGAATATTCGTACCTGTCAGTCCATTTGAATCCGATGAGCATTGGGGATCATGCGCATGTGCCGGACAGTTCAGATAGTGCGGATGATCGAGAGGCGACCTCCATATCACCGTTTGCGGAATTACAAATGGAAGAAAGCATGTATTATGCCCTGGAATCGGCACAAGTGTGGTTATTGTGCAATAAGGTAGTGATGAATTTTTGTAATTCGCTTGATGGTTTTGAGTTACCGTCGGGCGCGTTTAATAACGTAAATTTTTATTTTAATAAGTGGATAAAAAGCGCGATTGAGGAATTTAAAAACAACCCGCAATGGCAGGGAATCAGGTTGGGGTGAGCATGAATTCCACATCAGATAGGATACCAATTCACAACCATCGGTAGGCCCATATCTATTTGATATGGGTTATTTTTCCTCCAAATCTACCTCTGTTGCCTCTGGCGGGGGCACAAACAGGTCCTTGATGCCCATGTACCGGTCACCGCGGTCATGCGCGATCGTTACAATCACCCTGCCCTCATTCTCCGGTAATCTCGCGCGCCTGAGAGCAACCGCGATCGAAGCGCCGGATGTTGCGCCGACAAGCATGCCTTCCTCGATCAGCATTCTGCGGCACACATCGAAACCTTCCTGCCATGAAACCGTCTCGATATGATCGATTTTATCCCTGTTCCTTTCGATAATTTCCGTGATAAATCCCGGCGCGATCCCCGAGAACCTGTGCGATTTGAATTCTCCCCCGGTGTTCATGCTTGCTTCCTCCGGCTCGACTCCGATCACCTTGAAATCAGCACCGATTTCATCGCGAAACATGGCCATCCCGACCGCTGTCCCTCCGGAGCCAAGGCCGGTGACAAATTCGGCGGGCGCCTGTCCGGTCAGGATATGTGTCTGATGGTAAATTTCAGGTCCGGTCGTCAGCCTGTGCGCGCGTGGATTATCGGGATTGCCGTGCTGGTTGAGCTGGAATATGTTGTCATGGGTCTTCGCATAATCAACCGACGCCCTTTTCGCGCTCTGGGTGCCTTCCGATGCCGCGGTAAGCACGACCGGACATCCCGAAACCCTGACCGCCCTGATCTTGGTCTCCCCGTGCATTTTTGAAATATAAATCCGAGGCTTTTTATTCAGCATGGCTTTCAGAATTGCGGAAAGTGCAAAGGCTACATTGCCTGACGATGCTTCGATCACCTCTGTGTCCTCTGTTATGTCACCCCTCTTGATCGCTTCGCTGACAATGCTGAATACGGTGCGGTCCTTGACAGAATTAGGCTCAAGCGATTCGAGTTTTACAAGGACGGTAGCCTTGCAGTCATCCGCGATTCTTGAAAGCCTCAGGAGAGGGGTGCGTCCGATTAGATCCGTGTAGGTGTTTCCGGTACTGCCATATCGCTCCGGGGATGCGAGGGTATTAATTTTCGAAATGATCTCTTCAAGCAACCGGTCTGAAAATGGCCACTTAAGGATCAACCTGTCATTTCCATCCATAAAGGATTCAGGTTTTAAGATGTCAATCAGGTTAGTGTAGAAATAATCGGGGGTCGTAAAATCCTCAATGATCTGGGTAGTGATTGGGCTTCCAACCTGATCTGGGGCACCACCGTCCTCGTTTATATAGATAGATAAAGTTAACTCGTCCGAATCTTTCGACAACGTGAACCTGTATTTCATGTGATTTCCTTTTTACTTAACCTGATTTTTCTGATCCAGCATATACCAGGGATAAGTGTGTAACAAGGCTTTCCATAGAACAACTTCTCGGCTTGGTTACAAACACAATCAGACTTAATCCGAATCGCCGTCTAATGTTCATTTCATCCTCAAAATTCAAGAAACTATAGAGTGGGAATGGTTGAGAGATAAGGATTGGATGATATGTTCATCAAGAATTGTTGGTTGATGATGCTCGGTAAAAGGGATTCCGGATTTGTACCTGCCCCCAGAAAATGCGATTGTGTGCTGTTTGTGGTCATAGCGGGTGCCGGATTGGTTCTGTCTCTTGTTACGTTCTATGCAGTCAGAGGTTGGGAGCGTGATAAACTTGAGTCCCGCTTCAATCATGCATCGGAAGCGAGAACTTCCCTTTTCCAGTGTGAATTCACCCATCATGTAACTATCGTAGAAACTTTAGCCAGTTTTTTTCAAGGTTCAACTTTTGTTGAACGCGACGAATTTAAGACATTCATCGAACCCCAGATCTCAACATACACGGAGCTGCTTGCTTTGCAATGGATTCCTCGTGTTCCGGATATCAACCGGGTTACTCACGATGAAACGGCACATAATAACGGTTTTACCGATTACGAGATCCGTGAGGAAGCTCCCGACGGGTCTATCGTGACAGCGTCGAGACGAGACGAATACTACCCAATTCTCTATGTTGAACCATTGGATGGTAATTTCGAATCCATGGGAATTGACCTGGGCGCAAACCAGATACGCCTGAGAGAACTCGAATGGGCAAGGGATACAGGTCTCGCGGTTGCCACCTCGCGAATTGAGATCGTTAAAGACGACCGGGAGATGTTCGGTATTCAATTATATATGCCTGTATATAAACCCTTTAATACAGCGGCCTCAAGTATGGAACGACGAGAGAGCCTGCTGGGTTTTGTCGGGGCTGTTTACAATGTTGAGAGTAGTTTCGAGACAGCTCTGGAGGATCTCGAACCTGCTGGCATTGACATTTGCATCCATGATCAGTCCGCCCCGGATTACGAAAGCTTTCTCTATCGCCATTCATCGCGCATGACCTACAGTCATAACCAGGAATTATTTTACACTTTAAGTAACCAGCACGCCGGCTTAAGGCACGAAGTGGAAGTCGAAATGGCTGGCAGGTCCTGGATGCTCGTATGTACACCGGCTGAGGAGTTCCTGGCTGCCAACCAGGATTGGTATTCCTGGTTGGTGCTTGCAATGGGCCTCTTTCTTACCCTTGCACTGACCACTTTTGTAGTCAGCACCAGAAACCGTACAGCGCGTATCGAAGCACTTGTAAGAGACCGTACTGCGGAACTTGCGGAAAGCATGCAGAAATACCGGTTCCTTGCTGAAAATTTAGACGATGTTGTGCTGTCCATATCGCCTGCCGGTACTCTTACTTATTGCAGCCCGGCTATAACCAGGTTTGGCGGTTATAACCCCGATGATGAAATCAACGTGGATATCGGTAATTACTTTGCTGATGAAACTGAACTGGCAAATGCCTGGGATAACCTTCGGGAAATGGCCGTTAACCATAACCCAACTTCCATGGAATTCCTGTTCAAACCTAAGGAAGGTGTACCTTTCCCGGTTGAGATAAGCGGCAATCCAATTATCAAGGATGACGAGATGGTGGCGATCCAGTGTGTCATGCGCGATATAACAGAGCGGAAACAGGCCCAGGAAGAAGTTCGCAAGCTTTCTACCGCTATCGAGCAAAGCCCTGTTTCCATTGTAATTACCGATCCTAAAGGCGATATTGAATATGTAAATCCAAAATTCTGTGACCTTACGGGATATTCTGTTGAAGAGGCTATCGGCCAGAATCCGAGGATTCTCAAAGGTGGCAAAACTTCAGAGGAAGAATATGAAGAACTGTGGAATACAATAATAAGCGGTCGGACATGGACCGGGGAATTTTATAACATTAAAAAGAATGGCGAGTATTATTGGGAAAGAGCCACCATCTCCCCAATTAAAAATGAGCTCGGAGAAATCACCCATCTCCTTGGTGTGAAAGAGGATATCACCGATCACAAGGCTGCTGAAGAAGCGTTGCGGATCACAAAACAGGAGGTAGAGGACACTAATTCCCAGCTTGAGATATCAATCGAACGGGCAAATGGCCTTGCACTGGATGCTGAACTGGCTAATGTGGCTAAAAGCGAGTTCCTGGCGAATATGAGCCACGAA
Source organism: uncultured bacterium (assembly GCA_965369865.1). Classification (GTDB taxonomy): domain Bacteria; phylum JAJVIF01; class JAJVIF01; order JAPKYR01; family JAPKYR01; genus JAPKYR01. The sequence continues at coordinate 14,321 of CBDURU010000084.1, forward strand.
ATCCGAACCCCCATGAACGGGATTATCGGCATGACTGGGCTTTTAATGGAAACCGAATTGTCACCTGAACAAAGGAAATTTACTGAAACTGTTAAATCAAGCTCTGAATCACTGCTTGCGATTATTAACGACATTCTCGATTTCTCGAAAATCGAGGCTGGAAAACTCGACCTTGAAGACCTTGACTTCAATCTTCGCTCCACTATTGAAGATCTCCTCGACCTGCTGGCCATCCCTGCAAGCCAGAAAGGTCTCGAGTTAATATGCCTGGTCGAACCGGATGTTCCTTCGCGGCTTATGGGAGACCCGGGCCGTCTGCGCCAGATCGTCGTTAACCTTGCCAGTAATGCCATTAAATTCACTGCCAGCGGCGAGGTCAGTATCCATGTCAGCCTGGAACAAGAAGATCTTCAGGGGGTTGTAATACGCTTCGAGATAACCGATACCGGTATTGGGATATCCCAGGATCAAATCGATATCCTGTGGGACCCTTTCATGCAGGGTGATGCCTCCATTAAACGCAGATTCGGCGGCACCGGGCTGGGGCTTTCAATTTCCAAACAACTTGTGGAACTGATGGGAGGCCGGATTGGTGTTAACAGTGTCGAGGGTGAGGGAACCACCTTCTGGTTTACTGTTGTACTACGTAAACAACCTGCACACGCTGAATTGCCCCAGGGCGAAGAGCAGGAGATCAAGGGAATTCATGTACTGTTCGTGGATGGCAATGCCACTAACCGGCGGTTGCTATCCACCCTGTTTGATTCCTGGGGGTGCAGCTATGAAGAAGCCCACGATGCGGAATCCGCACTCGCAAAACTATACGCTGCCGTGGATGAGGGAAACCCATTCACTGTTGCACTGCTCGACATGTATATTCCGGGAATGACCGGCGAGGAACTCGGTGTGAAAATCAAGGAGGATCCGATCCTGTGTGACACAATCCTTGTCATGCTGACTTCCCTTGGAAAGCGCGTGAACGCAACCAAGCTTCAGGAAGCGGGATTTGCCGCATTCCTGACCAAACCCATTAAACAGTCGAGTCTCTACGACATCCTGATCACTGTCCTGGTTAAAAAAGAGCGTCCCCTTGAAAAACCGGACGAATCCATCATAACCAGCCATTCCGTCAAGGATGCTGGGAGACAGAAGATCCGAATCCTTCTTGCCGAGGACAATGTGGTTAATCAGGAAGTGGCTATGAAAATCCTTGAAAAATTCGGGTACCGGGCCGATGCTGTCTCCAATGGTCACGAGGTGATCAAAGCACTTGAATCGATTCCGTACGACCTTGTTCTGATGGACTGCCAGATGCCGGAAATGGACGGCTATGCTGCCACAAAGATCGTCCGTGACATGAACACAAAGGTGCTTAACCGCAACGTACCAATTATCGCAATGACCGCCAATGCGCTACCGGCGGATCGTATTAAATGCATCGAATCCGGTATGGATGACTATCTCCCCAAGCCGGTCAAACCCGCGGACCTGGCCGAGTGTATCCATAAATGGATTTCCAGTGCTGAAAATGAAAAGCTTAAAATCATGGCTTCCCTGGTTACTGATCCTAAAGATCAGGTTTTCGACAAGGAGCATCTTCTTGAACGTTTGATGGGTGATAAGGCCATCCTGCCAATAATAATTGAGCAATTTTGTAATGATCTTCCTGAACGGATCGATACTCTTAAAAAAGCCCTGCACCAGGGTGATGCACTTATTGTTAAAATTCAGGCCCACAGTATCGAGAGTGCGGCAGGTAACATAGGAGCAAATGCTCTTCAGAAAATTCTGTTACAGATCAAGACTGCAGCCAGGGAAAAAAACCTGGCAAAAGCAGCATCGCTTATATCTGCGCTCGATGAGCAGCTTGAGATATTGCAGCAGGCGCTTTCAGTTTATTTAACCCCGGAAATTGCATTAACTGATAAAAATATAGACGACTGATGTCATACGATTCATGACATCGCATTCAACACCGGGAACAGGCACTCAAATTTACCGGGGTACATAAAGAAAGACTGACCTCTAACATAGCCGGTAAATTTGTGAGCCAGTCCCCTATACATAAATTTTTCTCACTTCTACAATATTGAACATTAGTTTTCCGGAAAAACTTCTCGATTTACCGGGTAATTTTTTCAGATCAGGGGACTCTCGGATCAGGGGACTCTCAGATCAGGGGACTCTCAGATCAGGGGACTCTCGGATCAGGGGACTCTCGGATCAGGGGACTCTCGGATCAGG
>CBDURU010000085.1:0-15642 GCA_965369865.1 uncultured bacterium
CATCAGTGAAAATCACTCCCTTACGGTCGTGGATCTGAAATTAGAACAATCAGTGAAAATCTATCCCTTACGGTCGTGGCTCTGTTATTTATTTTTATCTAAATTGATTAACGTTGGGTGGGAGTGAAACCTGACATAAATAATGAGAAAAACATTAAAAATTTATTTTTTTACAAAACCAAACAGAGCCGCGACCGTCAGGGAGTGCATTAATCACAAAACCAAACAGAGCCGCGACCGTAAGGGAGTGCATTAATCACAAAACCAAACAGAGCCACGACCGTCAGGGAGTGCATTAATCACAAAACCAAGCAGAGCCACGACCGTAAGGGAGTGCACGATTACGCCCCCAAAAGCCGACGACCCGTCACCAATGACGGATCGTCGGGAGGAGGATGAGGGTGGGTGGATTTTTTTCTGTAATCCTCAACTGAAGTATTTTCGGCTCAATTCAGGTTTCATAAAGAATAGCTCAGACCGAACGTCCAAAGGTCCGCATCCCCCTCAAGGAAGTCGTAACGCAATTGGACAGCCAGAAGATCCATGAACCTTGCCTGGCAAAGTATATTTGGCCCGAACTTTGAATCATCGAGGGTTGGGTCGCTATTAATAAATGTAACCCCAGCCCCGAGAGCAACTTCAGTCCGTGTAACACCCTTACCCGTAGGCGCGTAGTACAAATAATCTACCGCACCGAGGAAGAAATTCTGGTCAGAAAGACCGTAATCAATTTCAAATTCAAAACTTTGGATTTCATACCTGACAAAAGTATATAAACCACTGTCGCTGATTGCATCGTCGTCAGGCGCCTGGTAAAACCCGATGCCAGTAGAGAATCCGCCGATACCCATTCCGGGAGCCATGCCGAGTCCCTGCGACGATGCGGGGACGGACAATACAAGCCACGCCAGCGATCCGAGCGTGAAAAGGACTATAAACCGTGCTATCAGAGTTCTTCGATCCATGTTCAATTATCAATAGAAAGAATACGAAACACCTATCGTCATCATTTCCTGGTCGCTGCCAAGATAATCGTACCTGATCGTCCCATTCAAAGCCTCGCTAAAAGATGCGCCGAGAAGGAGATTAAATCCCGACTCGTTTTCAAGGTCATCGGCAGAGAAATATGTCCAGCCGGCACCGATAAACGCCTGACCCCCGAAATAATTCTGATCCTGGCTCAGGGGATAAATGTAATCCGCCGCAAGGGCGTAAAAGATTGGGTCCTTGAGAGAGTAATCTAATTCAAGGAAGTAATTAATCGACCGCATGGTGACCGATGCATACATTCCGGACGTGTTGATAGCTCCCTCATTTGTATCGACATCGGGAAGCGTCCAGTACCCCCCACCGATCGCCCACTGTTCCTGTTCCTGCGCTGATGCGGGTACTGTAAAAAACATCAAGATGATCATTGATGTTAAAAACAGGCATGTAGTTCTCGTTCTCATATTGACCACCCATTACTTGACCGCGTTACATATCGGCGACTGAAATTAATATCCATACAGCCTGATTAAAATTGCACAGATTTGATTAAAATGGCGCTTATTAACGGATTGCATGTCCGGTTAAATATTAAAAAATGTTCAGAATGATTGTATTTGAAATGATCTTATTAATGCGCCGGTTTAAATAGCGGCGCAGGTGTCGTATGCCCAATAAGATAAAGCGCAAGAAAAAAAAGAAGAAGGAACCGAACCTCGATTTCCTGGATATCAAGGCCGATACAAACCGAGCCCTGAAGAAAATTATAGCGTTCGAACTCTGGGGCGTTGTGGTGCTGGCACTGACGATAGTTTACATTCTTGGACTTTCCAGCAATGGAGGAGTGGCTGGCCAGGTCTTTGTAAATATCCTGAAGCCGTTTCTCGGGAATGTCGGCAGCGTAATTTTCGCAATCGCGATGGTAATCGGAACGGTATATCTTCTAGTGGCGGGGCGAATTCCATTCGCTGGACAGCTTACAAAGCTGACATTCAGTCTGATACCTCTCATCCTGATCGCATGGGAATCCTGGATGCATACACAGAGGTTCTACTGGGACGACCAGGCAAGGGCAATGACAGGATATATAGGGCTGTGGTTTGGGCGGTTATTCAGACTGCTGGTGGGTGAAAATGCCGCAATGCCGGTCGCGATTACACTTATAGTAGTGCTGTCATTTATCGTGCTCAAGCTGAGTCCGAAGGCGATAATGAAATTGATGTGGGATGGGACAAAAAGTTTAATCAGGCGAAAGAAATCGGTGCCCCGGAAAATTTCAGCGCCCCCACAGAATCCGGTCGAGGTTGAAAATGAAATCAATGAACTGATGAACGACGGGGAGATATCACCCGCATACGCCGGGCAAGTTTCAAAAGGCGCATCAGATGCTTATGGCGGTCACATACCACCCGGCGATCAGATGGCTCTCGGCCTGGATGAAGCCCCGGTTCTGCCGAAGCCTAAAAATTACAAGTTGCCGTCGCTTAATCTCCTCGCACCCGCATCGCCGCCGGTAATGGATGAGAACTACAGGGAATATGCATCGGAACGAATCGTAAGCACGCTGGATACTTTCGGAATCCCCTGCAAGGTTACCGATGTGGTCACCGGTCCGGCAGTTACACGCGTGGAAGTGGTTCTCGGAGAAGGAATCCGTGTGAAGCAGGTGGAGGGGATGGAGAAGGATATCGCGTACAACCTTCCCGCGAAGCGTGTAAGGGTAGAGGCGCCGATACCCGGGAAGACGGCGGTGGGGATCGAGTTTCCGAATATCCGGACGAATATCGTGCGGATGAGCGAGATCATCAAGTCGGATATCTGGAAGAAATCAAGGGCGCCGCTGACTGTCGCGATCGCCAAGAATCTGAATAACAAGCCGGTGCTGGCGAACATCAGCAAGATGCCCCATCTTCTTGTTGCGGGTCAAACCGGGAGCGGTAAGTCGGTCTGCCTGCACGCAATAATAATGAGCCTCCTGTACCGGCTCACACCCGACCAGTTACGGTTGATATTAATCGACCCCAAGATGGTAGAGTTCGGATCATACGAGGGACTCCCTCATCTTTTGACCCCTGTTGTGAACGACATGAATGACGCAGTAAACGCGTTGCGATGGTCGGTACAGGAAATGCGGGACAGGTATAAAAAACTCAAGGCGGCACGCGCAAAAAATATCCAGTTATTCAACCAGAGTGCGCCTGTCGCCGACCGGATGCCGTTCATAGTAATCGTGATCGATGAGATGGCCGACCTGATGGCACAGGAGGGTTATGAAATCGAGGCATGTATAACCGCCCTGACACAGCTCGCGCGTGCTGTCGGGATTCATCTCGTGCTGGCCACACAGCGTCCGAGCGTCAAAATAATTACCGGAAATATCAAGGCCAATATTCCCGCGCGTGTAGCGTTGAACGTGGCGTCCTATACCGACTCAAGAACGATCATCGATTACAAGGGTGCCGAGACCCTTCTTGGGAATGGGGATATGTTGTACAAGCCGATCGATGCGGATTCCCCTATACGCGCCCAGGGTGTGTATGTTGATGATGAAGAGATTACCAGGGTGGTCGCGTTCCTTGTGAAACAGGGTGAGCCGGAATTCGATGATGATGTAACCGCCGACCACGCCTCATCCAGAAAGGGCAGGGCCGGTGATGGATCGGGAAGGTCGGGTGACCTGACAGACAAGGAGACCGAAGATCTTCGAAGGGCGCTGATGGCATGCATGGGCGACAGGGAGGCATCGGTCAGTTTGCTCCAGACGAAGCTGAATATGGGATACCCGAAAGCACGCCGCCTGATGATGAGGATGGAAGAGCTTGGGTTGGTTGGCCCGAAAAAAGGCAGCAAACCCAGGGAGTTGATCTACTCCGCCTGCCGTGAAGCACTCGCGGCATTGAATAATGATGGTGACGTGAATTTCCCACTTTCGCAAATGGATGAGAACAATGTGGATGAGATACTGGCGGAGGTTTGAGTTAATACACGTCGACAAGCACGTTCGACACGGAGAATTTCGAGGTTTGGGGGGTGTAGATGTCTCACTTTGCTTGTCGCCGCCACGCGATTTTTTTGTTAATTGTAAAAATCGTCGACAAGCACGTTCGACACGGGGAATTTTCGAGGTTTGCGGGATGTAGATGTCTCACTGAGCTTGTCGCCGCCACGCGATTTTTTTGTTATTAGTAAAAATCGTCGACAAGCACGTTCGACGCGGGGATTTTTAAAGGCTTGGGGGATGAAGATGTCTCACTTTGCTTGTCGCCGCCACGCGATTAGGTAGGACATATTTTGCATTGATGGGGACACCTGCTTTTCGACGGGCGAAAAGAGGTGTCCCCTATATTTAGGGGATTAAATCTATTCCTGATCCCCACCCTTTTTACATCTGGTCTTAATATTCCGGTTAATGTATGATTCCCGGAGGTAATTACATAATCCTGCGCAAACTTACGGGAACGAGGAGAATCATGGAAATAACACTTGATCTAAAAAAAGAACTTAAAGACCACCAGGATGCGGTCAGGGAAATCGGCGTTCATAAGAGCGGGAAATTTTTCTTTTCACGCTCAACCTCGATGCTTATAATCTACGATCTTCCGGGTGGCACAAAGATCAGGGGATTTTACGACAGCGCTGGTTATGAGGCCGCGATGTACGACCCGGACGGTTCAAACCTGATTTACATGTCGGACGATAAGCTCTGTTTCCTCGACCTCGATATCTGGAAAGTGCGCATGGTGATCGCGGGTGAACTCTCGGAATATCGAGATGAGGATATGCATCCTGGAGTCGGGCTGAAAGTAAATGGAAAACAGGATGGAGCGATAGAAGTCAGGAAAATAATTGCCGATGATTACGATCCGCCTGAATTTGTGCTCGAGGGCCATACGAATTATATCGAGTATTCGAAATTTCATCCGAACGGGAAGATTCTGGCGACAGGTTCGGCCGACATGACTTTAAAATTCTGGGATCTCGGGCTCCGCAAGGAAATCGGGTCCCACAAGATCCATGACGATTTTGTAACTGCTATCGCTTTTAATAAGGATGGAAGCACGATGGTCACCGGCGACTATGCCGGGACAATCAAGGTCTGGGATATAAATATCCCGGGATAAGATCCTCACCTGGTATGGAAGAAACAAGGGAAATCCTGGGTAGACTCCAGGAAAGTTTACGGGTAAAGAATTTCCGTAATGTCAAGGCGATTGTGTCCGACCTTCATCCTGCCGACGCGGTGGAGTTGATCGGTGAACTCGAAACATTGGAACGCGTAATCGTCTTTCGCCTTCTCCACAAACAGACCGCCGCGGAGGTTTTTACCGACCTTCCCCCCGACCAGCAGTCAGACCTGCTTGAGCTTTTTACGGAAAATCAGACCGCGGAAATTTTTGAGGAGATGGATCCTGACGATCGCGCGGAGGTTTTGGAGGAATTCCCGGCGGGTGTCGTAAGAGAGCTCCTGAAATCGATCAGTCCCGCCGAATGTCAGATGACTTCGACATTACTCGGGTATCCGGAACATTCCGCCGGTCGAATGATGACGCCGGAGCATGTGGAGGTCAGGCCCAACTGGACGGCGGCCCAGGCGATCGAGCACATCAGGCGTGTCGGCGCCAACAAGGAGATGATCTATGTCTGTTACGTGATCGGTTCCTACAGGAAACTGAAAGGGAAGGTGTCACTTAAAGATATTCTGCTCGCGCCGGAAGACGCACTAATCTCCAACATAATGACGAGGAAATATTTCTCGGTTAATACTCTGGACGACCAGGAGGAGGCGGCGCAATTAGCGAAGAAGTACGATCTTCTCGCGGTCCCGGTTGTCGACCAGGAAAATCGACTCGTTGGAATTATCACAATCGATGACCTTACCGATATCATTGAGGAAGAGGCCAGCGAGGACGCGTACCGTATGGCGGGCATCGCGGAACTCCCGGAGAGTTATTTCAATACGAAGACAATAACTTTATTCCAGAAACGTGTTATCTGGCTTGTCCTCCTGATGATCGCGCAGACAATCTCAGGCGGGATCCTGAAACATTACGAGGCGACTCTCCAGGCTGTAGTCGCGCTGATATTTTTTGTGCCCATGCTGGTCGGGTCGGCAGGCAATACCGCGACACAATCCGCGACACTTATCATCAGGGGACTTGCTGTCGGGGAAATAGACACGAGATCGATATCGAAAATCGTTATAAGGGAATCCCTGATGGGAATTCTTATCGGGCTTCTGCTAGGTGTTGTCGGCGGGACGATCGCATACATTATGGGTGGGGACCCAAGGTTGTTCGCGACGGTATCGATCGCGTTCATGATTACGGTTTTCGTGTCGAACCTGGTCGGCGCATTGCTTCCGCTTGGATTTAAATTTATAAAACTCGACCCGGCTGTATCCAGCGGTCCTGCAATTACGACAATTGTGGATATCGCGGGATTACTGATTTATTTCTCGGTGGCGCATTCGATTTTCAACCTTTCGGGGTGAATGACAGTCAAAATATGAGAGAAGAACTGGTACAGATTTAACTGGACAATTGTATGGACAAACCGCGGTTATTATTACTGGTAATTATCATTCTTGGATGCCTGTATTCCAGTCCTGGAATTTTGGTTGATACTCAAGCCCAGGATGAACTGGATGTTAAGACGATTCAAATTGACGGGCTGGAAGGTCCTGTGTCAATTTTTCGTGACGCGTGGGGTGTCCCGACAATCAAGGCAGCCACGGATCACGACCTGTTTTTCGGTTACGGCTACTCGGTCGCGACTGACCGCCTGTGGCAGATGGACGGAAGCCGCCGTCTAGCGCGAGGCCGGATCGCGGAGGTTGCAGGGCAGAGCCAGCTTCACTGGGATATTTACCATCGCAACCTTGGCCTTGGCCGTGCCGCGGACGAATCGGTCGAACTTCTCGACCCATTGACCCATGAATATCTCCAGGCGTTTTCCGATGGTGTTAACGCGTATATTGAATCGCACCTGAATTCTCTCTCGTTTGAATTTCTACTGATGGATTACCGGCCCGAGCCGTGGACAGTATCGGATTGCCTTGCTGTCACGCGCCTGGTGGCGGTCTGGCTGGCGGCGGATTCATGGGATGAGGAAATGTACGGAACACTGATCGATGAGATGGGTGAGGAGGTGGCGTCGAAACTGTTCCCGCCGTCGCCACGAACTGAACCCGAATATATTATGGATTCGGGGGAGATTGAAAATTCTGAAGTCGATTGTGTGGAACCTGTTATAGATGATGGTGAAATTGAAGAAGAGCCGTTCGACGAGAATCCAGGCTACTTTTCATCGGGAAGAGAAGGCCGTGGGGATTTTCAGGGTGAATGGATTCGTCGGGAAATAATTTCAGGATGGCTTGAACCACTGGCGGGGATATCATCGGGCGGACATCTGAACGCGAGCAATATCTGGGCTGTCGACGGGTCGATGACCGAAAGCGGAGAACCGATCCTCGCGATGGACCCTCATCTTAATTACTTCGCACCATCGATTCTTTACGAAGTTGTGCTGGACGGCGAGGAGTTCAATTGCTGGGGGTTAACGTTTCCGGGAATGCCGTTTGTTCCGTTTGGCGCCAATGAGAATATCGCTTGGGGGGCAAGCAACCTTCCCGCGGACTGCCAGGATATGGTTATCGAACATTTGAATCCCGATGACTCGAACAAGTACGAGGTCGATGGTGAGTGGGTGGATTTCGAGGTTACCATTGATGATCTGGTGTACAGGGATTCGACCGGCGAAACGCGGACATATGCTCTGAAAATTTACAGGAGCTATCACGGACCTGTTATCGCCCAGGGAATCGAAACGTACACAGCCCTGAAATGGACCGGCATCGATCCGAGCGACGATGTAACCGGTTACCGCAGGGCAATGGCCGCGTCAACGATCGAGGAATTCTACGAGGCTTTCAGGGAATACCATTCACCGGCACAGAACCTCTGTGTTGTTGAGAATGGGGAGGATGGGAGAATCGCGCAGATTTTCATTGGAGATATCCCGGTAAGGAATGGTTACGACGGCAGGAGTCCGGTCGATGGCAGGGACTCTTCGCTGGACTGGGTCGGGTTTATTCCATATGACGACCTCCCACACCGAATCGACCCTGACGAAGGGTATGTAGCACATGCTAACAATATCCCTCTGGATGCGATTGAAAATGATGGAACCAGGCCCCTGGGATATTCATTCACCGCAAATCACAGGGTAAGTCGGATTATCGAAATGGTTAACTCCAATCCGCTTGGACTCACATTCGAGAACATGCGGAAATTTCAGATGGATGATCTCGATATGCCAGCCAGGTATTTTATTCCAAAGCTCCTGGATGCCCTGGAAGGAAACTTCACAGAAGACAATCCTGAAATTTCCAGGTATATTAAACTCATTGCTGAGTGGGATTACCATCTATCAAAGGACAGTGTTGCAGCGACAATTTACCAGATTTGGGCACTAAAACTTATACAAAATTGCATCAATAATCACCTGCCATCCGGTGTGACCGGTTACATCGCATACGAGGATCGGTGGATTCAGATACTCGAGGATTACCTTGATGGAGAGTCCGAACTCGACTGGCTAGAATCCGATAATGAGGACGAAATCTATAATCGTATGGGTACTGCGTTTCTCGACGCAGTAACTGAGCTTCAATCAACATTCGGCTTCGATACTTCGTTTTGGAAATGGGGGGATGTAAATGAAGCGATATTTCCCCACCCGTCCGGACAGTCAAACCTGATTGGAGCGGGTTCACATCGATGGGGAGGGGGGAGATACACGGTCAGGGTCGGGCATTATTCGCTCTATTCGGGTCCTCCGTTTGTCAATGATTTTGGCGCAGTTTTCCGGGGTGTGGTTGCGAGCATGGAAGGTTCGTGGAGAATAGGAGCTGTGCTTCCGCCCGGGCAGAGTGGCATTACTTTCGCGCCGCATGGTAGCGACCAGATGGAACTGTGGTTGAATGGAGAGTTGAGGGAAGTGTCGTATGGCATTACCGATGCTGAAATAAGTCAAAGAGTCCGACTTGTACCTGTAACAGAGTAATTACGGGATAAAGGAACCGGAGGCGAGGAGTGCTACGAACGGGAAGATCACGACAATAACATAGAAAATATTTCCTACCGTAAGCATTAACAGCATCGAGCTCCTTACGTTGTCGCGTGAGTATTGAGTTCTAAAAACTTTAATCCCCTGCTTATCATTCCAACCTCTAATGAGCATGGTTGTAATAAAAATCATTGCCAGGACTTTGATGATCAGAACAAATACAGGTCCTTTTTTCAGGAAGAAATCGATGAAATAGTTCGCTTCCTCGGCAAGCATCTCACTGGTTGCCAGATAAATGGTCTGGAACGCGTCGGCGAGGTTAAGTCCCCAAAGAATGATCAGGAGTATTACAAATGCTGCTGTCGATGGAATCCTTGGTTTGGAATTCATTAGCAAGGCTGCAACAGTGTCTGACTAATTGTTTCATCCATTCTCTTTAATTACATTCCAATTGTCAGACAGAATTTAAAAAACGCAATGAAACGGACTAAAATCAGTCAATGTTTCCAGGTGATGTCAGGGCCTGGGCGACCTGGTACTTGTACCATTCATCCTCAACGAGAGCGCGCGCCATCCAGATCGAAGCCTGGGCGGAAACAGTGGGCTGCTCGGGATCGGTCCAGTCATCACCGTATTGCTGGTAATAACCATTAGCATCACGCCTGAACACAGGGCCGTTAGACTCAAGCCAGTTCGCGAGAAAATCGACGTCTCCCCTGAATTCGCCGCGTGCTTCCCTGTTGGCAAAAATATTAGCGAGGTAGAACAGGATCTGGTTGAGTGTTTTTTTAGCTGGGTCAAGGCGTTCCGCCTCACGGTCATGATCGTAAGCGGTATATAAACCGAAAAAAGTATTTTCAGATAAGCCTGGAGGTGCAGGCAGCCAGAGGGGGCTGTTATTTCCTCCACCCCAGATACCATCGAGAACAGACCGAACAAGGCTCAGAGCTTCGGGATCCCCCGATGCCCGGCCGTATTCTATAATGGCCCTGATAGCGGAAACCTGCTCGAGGGTATCGATGGTCTGGATCAGGTTTAAGGTGCCTTCCTGTGAAACAGAGCCCTGTTTCCAGAACATTTTGAAGCGGCTGTCATAAAGAAGGTCCTTGACACCAGCGAACAGGTTTCGTGCCGCGTTGAGCAAGGCAGGATCGTGACGGTTGCCATAATCCGCCAGCAGTGCGGCGTGGTAGAAATAAAAGGGGGAAGCCTGGCGTGGAAGATTCCGACTGTATTGAAACGCGAGGCTTTTTGCTTTCATTAGTGGAGTGTTGCTGTTTTCAGGGCCGTCCCCGGTCGCGAAGCGGTTGGCATACTTAAGATAAATATCATCTTCCGTGACCTCATACAGCCTGACAAGATCAAAGTATGCACCAAGGGGCCAATCGGCGACAGGATTCCAGCCTTCAGCGAAAAGGTCATGCACTCTCTGACGCGCGAATTCCAGGTCCTCATCAAACAAGGTCTTGGCGTGAAGGTGCCTGTACATCTCAAGTGTCAGCAGGTAATTTACATTATACTCAACAGATAACAACCATTGTTCGAGGATCACATGCTGCCCTGTTTCGGCATCCCAGGATGCAACAAATTCCGCGACAGGAGTATCGAGTGGAATCCTGTAGTAAAAATGGAGTGCACTGAGCTGGTTTTCCAGGAGGTTGTTGTAGCGGTAAGATTCTCCGGGGGGTGGTGCATCCGGGTCGACAGGTGGGTGGGATTCAATTGTAAATTGGCTCGGCCTGGCATTGACCCGTGCTAAAAGGTCCAGAAATTCCTGGTTCACGTTTTCTTCAAGGGATTTAAGCCCGTCTGGTTTCGTGGGGACAGGCGGCGCGTTCCAGATCGTGACAGCCCCTGTTACCCCTGCTGTGATTATCGCAATCATTAAAACTACCAGTATCGTTCCTAAACCACTTGCAAAGGATATACGCACTTTAGAAGCGCCTCCGAAAATCTGAATTTTCTATGTAATATAGTCAACCGGATTCTACCAGAGTAGTCATAAAGGTGAAAGGGGCAGTGGGATCAAAACCGGTTGAATGCATATTAAGATACTGATTTTCTTAATATGTTCGCTTTAATTCTATTATAATAAGCAGGGGGATGGAAATAATAAATGATTCTGTCAAATCCGATAACGATTAAGGAGTTACGGAGCAGGATGCGCGGGATCCGGGCGATCCTCCCAATGATGGCCTATCTCGTGGTCCTCAGCATCTTTGTCCTTACCCAGTTCGCGAGATTCGGTTCTGAAATAAATTACTCCGAACTTGCTTTAAGCGGAAGAACGCTTGGTTTCTCTCTCCTGTATGTACAAATTTTCCTGGTCCTTCTGCTCTCGCCGGCGTATGCAGCCAGCGCGATTACAATCGAGAAGGAACGCGAGACATTCGAGACCATGCAGTCAACCATGCTTACAAGCTGGGATATTGTCGCGGGCAAGGTTTTCTCCGGCGTCAGCTACGGGGTACTACTCGTTCTATCAAGCCTTCCCCTTCTATCGCTTTCATTCTGGATGGGCGGGTTTGACTTTAATCACCTGTTCTGGGGATTCCTGATTATCAGTACATCGGCGCTCGTGGTCTCCGCGCTTGGAATAATGCTGTCCACTGTATTCGCGCGATCCTACCTTGCGACCGGTGTAACTTACGGGGTTGTGATTGTCGGATTCGGAATCGCGTACATATTCCAGTTGATTCTTGACCGATGGTACGCAAATTTCCCGACATCGAGCGGCGGATATGAATGGCACACAGCGCCATTCTGGTTAATCTTCTCGATGAATCCGCTCGAGATGCTCCGGGTGCTCGACAGGGACGATGTGAAGGTCGTTTACCAGTTCAATAATTTCGCGCACGTCAATCCGCTGATCGATAATCTTAACGAATGGCTGAATGTAAACCATCTGCCTTATTACGTAATCTATGTATTCCTTTCCCTGGCAGCATCAATTATTTTACTTTTTCTGGCAAGTCATTTTCTGTTTCGCTCGAGCCGTGGAGACCGCACGTGAGAATCGGGCTCTCATTCGCAGCGTTAGTAAACAAGGGGGGGATCGGACGTTATGTCCGCATACTCGCCCGCGAACTTCCCCGTTACTTCCCGGATAATTCCTACGTTGGTTACATTCCCGAATTTCGTGAAGACGAAACCCGCAAAGTATTGGCGAAAGAAAATATCGAAAGCTGGGAACTTGTCACCGTTCCATCGGGAAACAGGTGGACGTTTGAGACAAGCGGGGTTCCAAACGCAATAAGTAAAAACCCGCCGGACCTTTTCCACGGCCCCGATTACCTGGCGCCGAAGTTGAATTGCCCGGTAATTGTAACGGTACACGACCTCGCGTTCAGGCTGCATCCGGGTGGAATGGCGTTAAGATCAAGGCTCCTTTTCAGGTTTATGACACCGCAAAGTGTTAAACGCGCTGCAGAAACAGGACAGGTGTTTTGCGACAGCCAGTCGACGCTTGACGATCTGAGGAAATTGAAATGGATCGGGCCTGAGGACGGCACGGTCGTGCATCTGGCGTGCGAGGATGAATTCAGGGAACGGGTATCGAGGGAAGAGATACATAGTACAATAGATAAATACATGATCCCTGAAAATTACACGCTCTATGTGGGTCCGATTGAGAAAAGGAAAAATATCGGTGTGCTTGTGGATGCGTATAACCTGGTCGGGAAGGTGTTAAAGCGGAGGGAGGAAAAAGTTCCGCCCCTTGTTGCTGTCGGACCGCTGGGGGCTGGCGGAAGGAGCCTTGTGAAGACGCTGGAAAAGTCGAGCGACGGCCATTTTTATTATCTCGGATACATCAACAGGAGTAAACTCAGGGCACTTTATGCCGGGTGCCGGGTGTTTTGTTATCCCAGCATGTATGAGGGTTTCGGGCTTCCCCCACTAGAAGCCATGAGCCAGGGGCGGGCTGTTGTGGTATCGAACGCGACAAGCCTTCCCGAGGTGGTCGGCGATGCGGGAATTCTTGTCGATCCGGATGATGTCCAGGGATGGTCTCACGCGATTTTGAGAATCCTGACGAATGAGAAATTCCGAATCGAGCAGGAACGGAAGTCAGTCGAGCAGAGCGGAAAATTTTCTGTGGGGAAAATGTGTAACGAAGTGATGGAGGGATATAAAAAAGTTCTGGGGAAAACAGGACAATGACCTCTGATGACTGAGAGCCTGGAAAAACAGGATCAGGATCTGTCGGCAGCCGATTATTCGGACATCGGGAAAGTGGTCGTGCTATGCGGCAGTTTTCCGCCGATGCCGTGCGGGGTTGGGGATTCCGCATGGGAACTGGGGAAGGAACTCTTTTCGATGGGAGTCGAAATCGAGGCTGTGACCGACAAATTCGCGTATGGATGCAGTCGGGACGATGACGATTTCGGCGGGGATACATGTCCGTTCCCGATTCAAAATAAAATCCCGAACTGGGGGCTTGGCGGGATTAAAAAAATCGTCCGAACAATTGAAAAGCTGGACCCGAAAATCCTGCACGTGCATTACCCGTCGAAAGCATACGGCAAAGGTCTCGCGGTGCCGTTCCTGCCGATGTTGATCCATGCACGTCGTCGGAAATTCAAGATCGTAGTTACACTCCATGAATTCAAGCTGAGCCATTCCCTCAGGAAACAGGCCGGCTTCATGCTGTTCGAGCCTGCCGACGCCCTGGTGATGCCGTGCCCTTTGGAACTCGATAGTGTAATGCGGAGGCATAAATCGGTCGAGGAAAAAATCCATGACGCGATCCCGGTCGGGCCTGTGGGACCGTCGCCCGATCCGATCCCGGATGAAATGAAACGCCAGCTCAGACAGACCGTACGGGAGTCGTGGGGTATCGGGGACGATGATGTCGTGCTGATCCATTACGGGACACCGACGAAGTCGAAGGGACTCGAAGTTTTATTCAAAGCGTTGAAACGGCTGGGGGAGGAGGATGAAACACCAAGGCTCATCATCGCGGGGGATTTTAATCCGGACGAAGATGAATTCCATAAATTATTGCAGCAGCAGACCGTCGGCCTTGGTGTACAGAAACAGGTTACATGGCTCGGACGACGGCCGATAGAGGAGCTGCCGGGGATTTTTCTCGCGTCGGATATCGGGATTTTTCCGTTTCTGGATGGATGGAGTTTCCGGCGAAGCAGCATGACCGGGGTGCTGGCGTGGGATGTCCCGATAATCACGACGAATCCGGATGGCGATATCCCGGGACTATATGAGCAGGACAGGGTCAGGTTTATCGAACCCGATGATCCGAAAGCGCTCGCGACGGCGTTGATCCCGCTTCTCGCGAACCCAAAAGCACTGGATGTTTTCAAGGCCGCGAAGAATCCGTTAATGAAACATTTCAGGTGGGAGAACATAGCGAAAAATTACATAAACATCTATCGCGAGGTCCTGAAGGATGATTGATTAAAATTAATGAAACTCGCTATCGTACATGAATGGCTGACAGGTCTGGGGGGAGCGGAACGATGCCTCAAGGTATTCACCGAATTGTGGCCCGACGCGCCGATTTTCGCGACCGTCTACAACCGGGGTAAATTTTCCGACTGGTTTCCGCCCGGTAAAGTCACGACGAGTTACATCCAGAATTTCCCGAACGCGTTGAAATGGTACCGCCACTACCTCGCGTTCATGCCGAGAGCGGTTGAATCGTACGATCTTCGCGGGTACGATGCCGTGCTTTCATCGAGCCACTGCGCCGCGGGCGGAGTAAAACCAGATGAGGGCGCTGTGCATGTTTCATACATCTACACCCCGATGCGGTATGTCTGGGACCTTGTCGATATTTACACTTCGAACATGGGGCCGCTCATCCGTACGATTTTCCAGAGCCAGGTGCCGAGGCTCAGGAGGTGGGATGTCGAGCGTTCGAAAAGAGTGACGCATTTCCTGCCGATTTCCGAAACAGTCCGCGAACGTATTAACAGGATTTATAATCGCGACGGAAAAGTGGTTTACCCTCCGGTACGGGATAAATTGTTCCAGCCCTGCAGGCCGGACGAGAAGGAGGATTATTTCCTCGTTCTTTCAAGGCTGGTTCCATATAAGCGTATCGATCTCGCGGTAGAAGCGTGCACTCGCATGAAAAAACGGCTGATAGTAGCCGGGGACGGCGGGCAGCTTGCCAGATTGAAATCTATCGCGGGGGATACAATAGAATTTATCGGTTTTGTTGCGGAGGAGGATGTCCCGCCGCTGATTTCGAAAGCCAAAGCATTATTCCACCCGTCGCTTGAGGATTTTGGAATTGTACCGGGCGAGGCGGCATGCGCGGGCACTCCGACAATCGCGTACGGGGTAGGGGGCGCAAGTGAAACCGTGATTGATGGAGTGACGGGTGTATTTTTCATGGAGCAGGAAGTGGAGAAGGTAATTGAAGCGGTAGAAAAATTCGAGAACCTGAATTTCGATGTGAGTGAACTCAGAAAGCAGGGGGAAAAATTCAGCGAGGAAAGGTTCCGTCAGGAGATATGGGATCAAGTGAATGCAGCAGTAAGGGGGGAGTGGTGAGAGTATATAAACAGAACCAACTAAACAGAGCCACGACCGTCAGGGAGTACAATATATTATCAATACTCC
>CBDURU010000086.1:0-15103 GCA_965369865.1 uncultured bacterium
TCTCAAGATCGGCCATCCGCACCTGGTCCGCTTCAAGCTCCGCGATTCTGGCCTGCTGCACTTCGATTTCCTTCACCAGGTCGTCGGACGTTTTCGTTCCGTCCCTGAGTTGAGTCTCAAGATCGGCCATCCGCACCTGGTCCGCTTCAAGCTCCGCGATTCTGGCCTGTTGCACTTCGATTTCTTTATCCAGTTTTAATTTTCCGTCTTCAAGATCATCTATGTTCTTTTGCTTTTCCTTCAGCAGAGGTTCCAGCTTAAAAGTTCGATCGCGGTCTTCTATCAGTCCAGCAATCTTCTTCTCCTGCTCCTTATTCCCGTTTACTGCCTCCTCGTAACTATCCTCCAGTTTCGTCAGTGCATTCCGTGCTTCCAGAACCTGATTTTCCAGTTCGGTCATCCGCGTGCTTCCACCCTCCAGTTCTGAGTTCCTCGCCCTCAGGCTTTCGACCTCATGCCGGAGTTTCCTGGCCCTGCTGATCGTTTCACTGGTCGATGCAATTACATCATCCAATGAACTAAGCGAATTACTCACTATTAAATTCTGTCGCTTCAATATTTGAGACTCAGCCTTGCCAGCATTCCGAAGCTTCTCCTTAAGCTCGTCTTCCAGCTCGTCTACAGTTGAGTGTTCCTGCTTATACTTCAGGAGTTCTTCCTTGAGAGTCTCGTTTTCTATGCGGACGTTCTTTGTAAGGATAATCGCTTCGGATGTCGATGATATGAGGTTGTCCACCACATCCATCGCGTAGTGCAACGATTGTTTTGGGTGTTCCGTTTGAGTTACAGTGTGACTCGTTGAAGTTTGTGGAGCCGCTTGGCCTTCAAAGATAGACATGGATCCTTAACCTCCGTCATTTGCCCATTCCATCCAAAGTCTCGATGAACAGGCTGGACCCCTCTGCAATAACCCCTTCCTACAGGTACAGATGGTATAGAAATACGGTTGGACCTTCCAGGGAATCTATAATTGTACAATGGAAACGAACATCCTGCCACTTCTTGCCCGGTTTTTTAGCCTGAAATACAGTTTCGCTCCGGAATCCTGTAAACATTGTGAAAAAGCCCTTCTCCGACATGGGAAAAGGCTTGTTGTGTTTATACACTTATCACAAATGCTGTGTTATAATAATTTTCCTTGGAATTCTACCCTTGGTTGATGCAATAAGGTTTAAACCCTAATTATAGCGGAGGTATCAAAATGTATCGATGGACGGTTGCATTCGCAGCTATCGTTATCAGTTCGATAGTTGCCTTGGGTTGTTCCGGTGGTAATGATGCCGGAACCCCGGTAGTCCCGGCATCGGGACAGGATATCAGCTCCGGATTAAACACATCCGAACCGGCACAACAGGCTCATAATTACCTGCTCGGCTACTATGATGTATATTTCGACATCAACAACCAGACCATGGAAGTAGTCGAGAACCGTACAACGAATTTCACGATCAATATCGTGCCTTTCCTTAACAAGATGACAAGTCCGCCGAATGGTATCTCGTTCGGGACCATCGTCTTAGATGATTCGGACCCGGAATTGTTGTTGATCGATGTCGAATTCCGGTGGCACCACCCGTTCCCAACTCTCAAACAATATAAAGTCTATGACTTTATTGGTGCTATCATCACTGATGGCGATATATATCCCGGTTACACAGGACTGAGACGATCAAGGCGTGGTGAGAACACGTACATGACCAACGCCGATGGATACACACGCTGGTTTAACCCGACAGAATTCACGACCGAACTGATTTTCGGATGGGCTCCCGGAGGAATACAGAACTGGGAGGGTAACGCGCACCTGAACCCGTACAAATACTATGCCAAAGGCCTTGGTCCCGATGACAGCCTGTGGGAATTCCTTGAAAGCGGCTCTAATAATGACGGGGTCTTCGAATCCGGGGGCGGTCGTACGATGTCCCTCGAATTCCCCATACCGCCCGCTGGTGACGGCCTTGTTTTCGGCTATGCAGCTATCTGCTGCTGGGAAGAGCAGTTTGACGGTCCGTACACTCCCTATCACCGTGACGAATCAATCGCCTGCAAGGTTACCGTGACGGATAATCTTTATTATATTGACAGCTTCAATTACGGCGGAAACCTGATCCTTGATATTGACATCTGGGCCTGGGAAGAACAGCCTTCCGAAATAAAAGTTGAATCGTCTGTGCTGACTTCACCGGTACTAGTTACCGATCCCCTAATAGGTGGGGAGCACTACTCCACATACCACCTCGACGTCCCTTCAGGCACCATTGATGGTACTGAAGGCCATTCCTTCTGGGTAATCGCGGAAAGCTCGGCTTATAATTACATCAATATTGAGGGAGTCCCGGCTCCACATGAAACCGAAGCGCTCACTGCATACTTCCTCTTTCCACTTTACGTTGCCGACGCGCCTTACAACATACCACCAATTATCGACAGTGGGGTGACAGGTGAGGAGGACCTCAGCGTTGGCGCGGTTGAGACATACAATGTAACCGCACATGACGATGATCCCGGTGATGTTTTGTCTTATTCCTGGACGGTCACCGATAACTCAACATCGACTCCCGTTTCGGGATATGACGGGGTCCCCGGCGACGGTGCTGGTAACCTTATAGTTGATTTCGGCGCAATAGGCAGCACCGTTGGCGATAGCTATGATATCGATTGCGATGTCTCTGATGGGAAGGATGAAACCGCGGCAACTACACTTACGGCCACAGTTACAAACACCCCACCTGTTATTGATTCAGGAGTAGATGGTGATGATGAACCGTTTATTCTGGATACGGAGACCTACTCGGTTACCGCTCATGATGACGATTTTGATCCATTAACCTACTCCTGGACAGTCACAGACAATTCTACAGGCACCCCGGTTACGGGCTATGATGGTGTAACCGGCGACGGTTCGGGTAATCTGGACGTCGACTGGGCCGCTGTAGGCGCGGAAAACCTGGATGAGTATGACATCGACTGTGAGGTCAGCGATGGTAAAGCTCCCCCGGTCGCGGCCACAACTCTGACAGTGACATGTGACAACATACTGTTTTTTGACGATATGGAATCAGGCGAGGGCGACTGGATCCATACATATTCAGGTCCCAATAATGGCTGGGCAATTGTTGCGGGTGGCAATGACGGGCACTGGTGGCATTCGAATGCAGGATCATCGTCCAAGCAGCCCGCGGAGTGTGCAAGGCTGTTCACTCCTGAAATAACGATTCCATCAGGACTTTCTGCAGTCCATCTTGAGTTCTATCATGAAGCTCGCGGTATGTTCTACAGCAACACAGTCTATCTGGGTCCTGCTCTCCTCAAGACGGAGAATGATGGCTCAACCATGGACAAGGTCGTGTATCCAGTTATTTCTGGTCCTCAATATGACAACTGGAACTATCCATACGGGAGCACATATCATTTCGGGCTTGCATGGGTATGCAACCCATTCAATTGCTGGGGTGTTCCTTCATGGACTACGGTTACTTCCCCGACCACGAGTAAGGTTAATGTTTCATCAGAGACCGGGCATACGCTCAGGTTTGCATTTGCGTATGGCCATGGGGTGTGGTATGCGGGCAACTACATCTGGGCCGTGGACGATGTGAAGGTTACCGTTGAACCATAATGGAAATTGCGTTTCAATGACCTTATCTTTCCCCCTTCGCGTTGGAGGGGGTTTTTGTTTCTCGCAAAACACCATCCGTACCCCGCGTGTATTTGAAATATAATAACGGCATGAACGAAGAACTCAGGGAAATTCTGATCCGGGTTTTCAGCATTCCTCTCGGACTGGTCATTGTGGCCATTGTGCTGACTTTGAAAAAACAGCCAGTTAAAGAATTTTTTGCCCTGAAAATCACCACCGCCAAAAATTCGTTGTTCTGGTTTCTGTGGTATATCCCCGTCTTTATCCTTTGCGAAATCTGATATTTTGGACTTGGCCTTCATGAAGGCAAGATATGGGATTATGCCGTTCCTGTAATGATTGTTCGAGCTTTGGGAATAATTATCCTTGCCCCTGTCACAGAGGAATTAATATTCAGGGGAGTCCTTTTCAAAGCAATTGCAGACGCAAAACCGGGACCTGTCGGTGCGGTTATACTTACGACCATTATCTTTACCGCGGTCCATTACCAGTATGGAATCCTCGACCTGGTCACTATATTTGTGGGTTCTTTTAACTGGGGATGGGTGAGATACAAAACGGGCTCAACCTTCCTTCCAATTGCCATGCACGTTTTTCATAACACGATATCGGTAATTGAATTCATCTGGATCAACAGGATCATGTAGTTAAGGAAATCAGAATCTCTGGGTGATTCACGATAACAAATTAAAAAAGCCCCTCTCCGACATGAAAAAGGGCTTCAGGTTTTCAGCGGCTCTCAACGCTGGACAAATTTCGAACCTGGTTGGTGAGAGCCGGGTGCCGCCCACAAGCGCCGTTCTGTAAAGAATCCATTCCCAATTTCCTCCATATCCAGCATCTATATCAAATGATTCAACTTACAGAAAAGCTTGTGGGTGATTTATGATAACAAATTAAAAAGCCCTCCTCCGATCCGGAAAAGGGTATTATTTATGCTGACAAACAGCGGATTAAAACAGCGTATGGTTATCCCACCGTATATCCAGATGTGAGCCCAATTTGGAAATCCCTATTCGATATGTACGATACCTGATTGAACAGGGAATAAGTAGTATTCAACCGATGCCATTTCCAGGGTCAGGTCCTTATAGGTTTCCATGGATACATACAACCGAGACCCCGGCTCGACTCCGACATCTATGTCGCAGATTATAAACAGAACCAACGGTTCCTCGTTCGAAAATTCGAAATGAATATCATTGAATCTCGTTCGGTTGAAGAGAGGATTTGTATCAGATGCGATCAACTCGTCACCTGGATCGAAATCACCACCTCCATCGGAATCGATATACAAATTCACTGCCCCGAAACGCGCCAGAGAATCGGATGAATGCTTGTTGATAATTAATTCATTTAGCCAGCCGATGCAGGGAGTTTCGAATTGCAGTTTCAATAACGGTACATCCGTATCTCCGGGAAGTGCCGATACGGGCGCGATACTCTCATCCATGAGCACAAGATTGTTCGTATTATTTTTAATCTTCAGACCGTAGGTAGTTGAGTTCCCCAGGTCCGGCGAATAGACGCTAAGGTAATATGTGGCCCCTTCATGCACACCTGTCACGATGGATTCAAACGATGAATCGGCATGGTTCTCACCAGTCGAGTCGGCGATCATCTGGTAAAACCATGGATTTGGATAAAGGGCCATATCGAGGTCCTGACCCCATGTATAAATGTCGAGGAGGATTTCGAGGCAGCCGTCGGATTCAGCGGTGAATCTGTAGAGGTCCCAGGGATCGGCGAACGGATTATCCAGGGAAACATCATGAATGCTGTCGTACAGTTCGATTCCTGTGGGGGTGAAGTCGAGTTGCGCGAAGCCATTATGGTCTTCAAGGTCGGTGAAACGGTCGGATCCGTAAACCGCCCGAAGCGCGTTAACACGTCCCCATCCCGTATGGATATCGAAGCCCGGTTCATGGAGGTCGTCTGCGGTCTGTTCGATCCTCTCGCGGTACCAGTACCCGTGCTCATCCGGATGGTATGAAATAATCAAAGCCATGACGCCAGCCGTTGTGGGGGTCGCGCACGAGGTGCCGTTAAAAAACGGGTGATTGACGCCATCCCAGTATTGATCGTCTCCGGAGCCGAATATTGTGTAATACTTTTCGCCATATCCCGCAATGCTTAGGTGATCCCCATAGGAAGAGCCCCACCACCAATTGCCCCAGGTCGGTGAGATTCTCCTTTCATCATGCGGGACGCCCCATCTGGTGAACGGCACGACAGCGGAGACAGCCATAACGCAATCATATCCTGCAGGATAATTTACTTCCGTTCCATTGAAATTACCGGCGGCTGCGAGCATCATTGGCCCGTTACCGTCGTCCCAGGTATCATATGCGGCAATTTCCAGAACCTCAGTGGGGAAGGGGACATAAAAGGACATGGAGATAATGTCGGCACCGTTGGTCTTTGCGTAGTCCCAGCCTTCCACGACATTGTCGACAGGGCCAAGTGCCAGTATCCCGCAGTCAGCACGAATCGCCATCACACGTACGTTGGGGGCAATACCGCTGACTCCGACATTATTATCCTGGGTGGCTGCTATAACACCCGCGCAGGCGGTTCCGTGATACCAGTTCGAGCCGTCAAGATCGAACGGAATATTGTTCTGCTCCCAGCAGTTCCATCCCCACCAGTCATCAATCCAGCCATTTTCGTCATTGTCGATACCGTCATCGGGATTAAGGTATTCAATCTCATTTATCCATATATTTGCGTTGATATCCTCGTGCGTGAAACGTATGCCCGTGTCCAGGACCGCGACAATTACGTTTTCATCGCCCTTCGTGTCGTTCCAGACGATACTGGCGCCGAGTTTCGCGGGGCCCCACTGCTCCCAGATACTGTTGCGGGGATCGTCGTCCGGGTCGCTGTCGCTTTCCCACATCGGATCGTTCGGAACATAGGGTGCACCTGAAAAATGCACGAGATAGTTGGGCTCGACGATTCGGATTCCGGGATCGGTTTTCAGACTGTCGCACATTTCTTCCACCGGAGTGCTATCTGTAATTCTCATTCGATGGAGGGTACCCCAGTTGTAAGCTTTCTCCCGCACCGGGGTGAGAGGAAATTGGTCGAAGAACGTGCCGCCCGCAGACGCTTCGGTTTCATCGGTGAGCACCACCAGGATCTCACCAGGCATAAAAATTTGTCCATCCAAATCCAGATGAGTTCCGGGGGACAATCCTTCCGACCTCTGTATATCCGGGAGTGCGGGATCATTTGATGTATTGCATCCGACAACTGCCAAAGCGATGAAAGGCAGGAGGATAAGCAACCTTAAAATGTGACCCGATTTCAATAAACGCATATGACACTTCCTCGTAACGATACTGTGAGAATTATAGCATTGCAGGTGAATAACGAACAGACGCGAGGTGATTTAAATGCAACATAGCTTAGCAGGGCAGATCCTCAACAAACTGTGCTCAAACCGGGAGCCCCAGTGCGACAGCTACTCCTTTGCCGTAATCCGGATCAGCCTTCATGCAGTTTCCGATGTGACGTTTCTTGATCATATCGGGGGCATCGCCCATGTTTCGTGCGGTATTTTCAAAAAGGACTTTCTGCTGTTCGGGACTCATTATGCGGAATAAATTGCCTGCTTGTGAGTAGTAATCGTCATTGTCCTCACGATGATTCCAGTGATCCGCCGCGGCTTCGGCTATTTCGAGCGGCGGCTCCTTGAATTCCGGTTGCTCCTGCCATTCTTCATAACTGTTAGGCTCATAGCCAAGTGTTCCGCCTGAGTTATCATCGATCCTCATCTGTCCGTCCCGATGGAATGTGTTAACCGGACACTTCGCTTTATTGACCGGAATCAGGTGATGATTGACCCCAAGTCGATATCGCTGGGCGTCTCCGTATGAGAAAAGCCGTCCCTGGAGCATCTTGTCAGGTGAAAAACCAATGCCAGGAACAATATTCGCCGGATTGAACGCAGCCTGCTCTACATCGGCAAAGTAATTTTCAGGATTTTTATTAAGTTCGAGTACACCTACATCGATCAATGGGTAATCACCGTGCGGCCAGACTTTTGTTAGGTCGAATGGATTGAACGGGAAGTTTGCTGCATCTTTTTCAGGTACTACTTGGATCTTCAGATTCCACTTCGGAAACTCACCTGCGTCAATGCTGTTAAATAAATCGCGCTGATGACTCTCCCTGTCCTTACCTACAATCTCCTCGGCTTCCTGATCAGTTAAAATTTTAATTCCCTGCTGAGTTTTAAAATGGAACTTGACCCAGAAGCGCTCGTCATCTGCATTTATCAGGCTGAACGTATGACTCCCGTAACCGTTCATATGGCGATAGG
Source organism: uncultured bacterium (assembly GCA_965369865.1). Classification (GTDB taxonomy): domain Bacteria; phylum JAJVIF01; class JAJVIF01; order JAPKYR01; family JAPKYR01; genus JAPKYR01. The sequence goes on from CBDURU010000086.1 coordinate 7,968, forward strand.
AGTAAGGAATCCCCCGGTCGCTCATTGTAATCGTGACCTGATGTAAAGCTTCCGGCAGGTTGGTCCAGAAATCCCAGTTATTCCGGGCGTTCCGAAGATTTGTTTTGGGATCCCGCTTCACGGCGTGATTGAGATCGGGAAACTTCATCGGATCCTTCAGGAAGAAGACAGGTGTGTTGTTACCAACAAGGTCCCAGTTGCCTTCCTCGGTGTAAAACTTGATTGCAAATCCGCGAATATCGCGTTCGGCATCTGCAGCACCACGTTCACCTGCAACTGTTGAGAATCGAACGAAAAGTTCTGTGCTTTTTCCAACTTCGGAAAATATTTTAGCTTTTGTATACTCGGTAATATCGTTTTTTACCGTGAAAGTGCCAAAGGCTCCCGAACCCTTCGCGTGCATGCGGCGTTCGGGTATTACCTCGCGATCGAAGTGCGCCAGTTTTTCCAGGAACCAGGCGTCCTGAAGGAGCGCGGGACCGCGTGGCCCGGCACTCATGATGTTCTGATTGTCGACAATCGGTGCGCCGACATTGCTTGTAAGCTTCTTTTTTTTCACTTTTCTTTATCCTCCTTCCAGAATGTCTAACGTATGTTTTATCAGGATAACCACAATTTGTAAAGCGTAACACAGGTGAGAATCCCCGCACGTGCTGGTATCAATGCCCACGAGTCATTAAATAGGATAAATGAAATGAATTTTAAAAAAAGCCCTCCTCCAATCCAGAAAAGGGCTTCTATTTTCAGTGGCTCCGCGCCTCGGACTCGAACCAAGAATTCGCCGCGGTGAATTAACAGCCGTTTGGTAAGGTCTCTTGTATGACGCAGCGATTATTTAATAATAAAATCCTTCTCCATTCCGGATAAGGGTTAATCATTTTCAGTTGGCTCCGCATCGTTAAGTTGATGGAGGGAAACCTTTGGTCTCTTAATAAGTAATGCTAACTATGATGGCAAGTCGATCTGGAAAGCCATTAGTGTAAGAAAAATTTCTTTTTCAGCGTCTGACGGGTGGACAAACTTATAACCAAATACAGTTTCTAAGTTATTCAAGACCTTGGAAGTAAATGACCATTCTGACTTGAAATATTTGTGCTCTTTTAGCGAATGATTCGCTTTAGATATCACCGATGTTAGATCCGGTTGTCTATTGAACAAGATGATAGAGGTTTTTGTGTCCCGCCATGTTACATAACCTAATAGCTGATCTACAGCTTCCACCAACTTTTTTTGCCCATTCCAAAACTTACACTCTGCGATAAACGCATTTTCATTCTCATGTCTAATAAGAATATCGGTTTTACCATTTCCATTGAAAGTCTCACCGGTTGCGCTTCCCTGATAATGGCCATTCAATAAAATTATGAAAAAATTCCGTATATCTTCTTCCTTCAAAGTTGCGAATGTTTTTGGACTACGTTCCATAGCAAGGGCCATGTCCTTAATTATAGTCAATACATCCTCGTATACATCTGCAGCTAGTGTCGGCTCTTGAGTTAGTGTCTTTGTCTTAGGCAGTTCCAACATTTTTGGCTTTCTTTGAACGTTCGGAATAGAATAAGTAGCTGGCACATTTTCTCGTTTCTTAATTGGAATTTTGAATGATTGAATGATTGATTTATTTTTCTCTGCATTTTGCTTCCTTTCAGTCAATTTACGCTTAATTAATGGCAGTAATTCTGCATTGAAGCGATTCACATCATCAGTAAGGGATTTTGCATTTGATTCAATCATATTCACATCCTTAATGTATAATTTTTCTAAATCCTCTTGATCCCGCGCTTGTTCGTTATATGCTAGGCGAATCTCATTTTCAAGTATTGATGCATTCAGTCCCATCGTAGGAATTTGATAATGTGTTGGCTGCAGTTCGAATATGGAGGCATCACCTTCGAAAGGTAGACAAATAGTGAATTGAATATAATTCCTATTACCAGAAATGGTTTCAAGTGGTTTTTCAAGAAGATGGAGTTCATCCCTCCTGAGCTGTGGTGCATTCATTTTATACTTATCTTCAAAATACTTTTCCAAATCTTCAAGTGGAGTTGCCAATATAGCATCCATTTCATAGCTCTGTACCTCATGGCTCAAACCATGCTTTCTTAAATCAGCTTCGAAGTTAAAGAGATTACGTGAAAATAATTGTCTATTTGCCATATCGTATATTTTATCGGACAATTCCACATAGTCAAGCAATGTGCAGATATCCTATCTGATCTCAAACAAATGAATTTAAGTGTGATAAGTTTATTAAGCTGAGAGGGATTGATACGCATTCGAGGGGTGATCTTTCAAATATAAAAAAGCCCTCCTCATCTGCTTGAGAAGGGCTTACATTTTCAGTGGCTCCGCGCCTCGGACTTGAACCAAGAACCAACCGGTTAACAGCCGGTTGCTCTACCATTGAGCTAGCGCGGAATGCTATTACTATTATCGTACCAAAACCATATTATAACCACAAAAAAACACCCAGACAATACGGTCTCAGGGCAGCAACGGAATATACTCTAAAGTGGGGTAAAAATCAAGGATAACCTGGACCTGGTGAGGTTACAACTATCCCGGTCATTCTCTCCAGTACATTAAAAGTTCCTCATGTTTCCGGGATAAAAAAAGAATCCCCATGGTAAGGGGATTCGGTAAATTTCAAATTTTTAAATGATTACTGGATGAATTCTGTAGCGAAATCGATCCGCACCGGCCTAAGCTGGTATTCCGTTCCGATATCATTGACTTCCGGTGTAAGCCTGTAATACAGCTGGGCGGTAATATAGAGGCTGTCATCGGTGTCGGGAAGAATGGTCACAAAACTCTCTGTCCGGATTTCACCGGGGAGGAGGCTTGTGTCGCTAAGGACCTGTGACGCACGGTGTACTTCGAAAGTCCGGTTGCCGAACTCATCGCCAATCACACGCTCGTAGGTTCTGGTTCCTTCCCACAGAGTTTCGTTCGATGAACCCTTCAGGCGAACAACGAGAATCAACTGGCGCATACCGTTGGAAGTCGGGTAATTGTGGCCAGCCAACGCGTTGGCGACTTCAACATCAATATAGATCTCGTCACCCTGGATATCGGTCGTGAAATCAACCGTGGCGGTCTCGAGCATGAAATCATAATTATGTCCACCGCCGATTTCATGGCTTCGAATATCCGGTCTCCAGTCGCCGCGGAGGCTGGATCGGCCAGGGGCTGGAGCCAAATGGCATTCCTGGCAGCTTACCCTTGTTGCGGGATTGTTGTACGCGCTGTCGAACCATTCATTGTATGTGTTGTACACATTAAATCCTAATGGATTTTCGTACTGGTGGCAGCCCCTGCAGTAACGGCTGTCCTGGTACAGGGAGTTGTATTCAATAGCGTGCGATGAGGTGGTCGCGAACATCCTTGGACCCTGCTTGATGTGTCCCCAGAAGAGTACATACCCTTCGGTTTCAGTATAATCCACGATGGTGTGACAGTAGTCACAGAAAACACCGTCGATGTTGTTCTCAAGGAACAGGCTTTCGTCCATCATGAAATCCGCCCCGGGAGCATGGCACCTCATGCAGTTGACATTGATTTTTCCGTTATAAATGCCGTCTGCCATAAGGCCGTCACCATGAGTCTGGACCGATATCTCACCCTCAATGTCTTCAATCCTGAATACCGGGACCTCCAGATTCGCGATATCTTCCGAAGCGCTGTGAGCGATCTCCCAGCGTCTCCGTCGAAGCTCTCGACCATGAAGGTCTTCTTCAGTTTCCAGACCGAGAACCTCGTCGTCCTCAATGTAATACTCATCACCCATCAAATACCGTTGATAATCGGTGTACATGGCCTGGAAGACCGGGTCACGCCATGCCTGTGCATGCATGGACTCCGACCAGTCTGCATAGATTTCCATATGGCAGGAAGAACACAGGCTGTTTGCCTGGAAAAAAGAATCGTTGGAGACCACCATCTGCATCGTCTCGTCGATCGCTGTAACTGCATCGACATAAAGAGGATCGATTCTGGTGGCTGGACGTGCTAAAAGGTTTGAAACTCCCAGTACAATAATGGCCAGAATTGTAATGCTCATCCATACAGATCGTGTGCGGTTTGGCTTAGTCATGATAATAATTCTGCCTCTTATGACATTTAGTATGAGATAAAGAAATTCCAATCAATAATACGCAACCTGCAATCGGCAGGTGCGATTGAGAAACTATACCGGAGATAATACCGTCTGTCAACGCTCTCAACTTTGAAACCACAGGTGCGGCCTTTTCATCTGAAAATAACCGATTGGCTTAAATAGAAATTATATTAATGCAAAATGTTCAAATCCCTGAAATTCAATTTGTCCTGAGCAGGAGAGGGATATCCACCTCCATGCGGCCCAGGTTACTCCTTCGACTGCATATTCGCTGAGCCAGAAATATCACCGTAGAATAACCGGAATCCGGCTGCCAAAGTGCAGGGACATTCCGGCTTACCCGGACATTATGGGCATCCCTTATCATCCCGGGCCTTTACGTTAGATCAGTCCATATTAAACAAGCGGATGTTTTTTATCGCCAATAGTTGCGCTACTGCGCTATTTATAATGATATTTATATCGCAATGGCTGTTATAGTAATATTATCTGCTATACAATGTTAATATGGCACGAAAGTCGCCGGTAAGTATGCAAACGGTTGTTTTTAGAGAGATTTTACCATGATACGTTTAATAACAGTTCTATTCACAATTCTTGTTACCTTTGCGGCATGTACCACATCAGGCGATTCGATTACTCTATCAGAGCCAGTCACCGGAATCGATTCAACATTAACCGGCCAGCCGGTTTTCACGGATACATCCGAAGGAATCTCCGAATTCGATACAATTAATATCCTTGGTAAAGTGGACGTAACCTGGAATCCGGCAAATGGAGAGGTGGCGGTCGAATCCAGGTCTGCAAATATTGCCGCCATTCACGGCAGGATTACATTTTTTCTCACCCCTCCTTTCTGTTATGACTGCCTTATTGTTTCCCTGACCGCCATGGATCCAACGCTTGGAACCGGCTCGTTTGATGTTACAGTCCGGAATCCAACGATATTTGATGTTTATGAAGTTCGATCGATGATAGTTTACCAGGAAGGTGTAGACCTGGCGGTATTAAATGCCGATGGGTACACAAGCCTTTTTGAAACAGCGGGTTATGTTTCCCCGACAGCGTTCAGGCTGTTTGCGCGTAACAAGCCAGGCCATTTATTTGGCGGCTATGAACATCATACAGTTTCTTTCGATATGAAAACCACCCCGGGTATGAGTCCGGTTAATTTCTCGGTAGTAATCTCTGTCGCGCTTCCGGAGAATCCGGGCGACGTAAGTTATATCGGTGAATTTCGCCAGTACGGGCAGCTTCTTCCCGGCGGGGGTACGGCATATGTCAGTTTCGATATCCTCGATCTTCAAAATGATATCGGCGGCGTGTTCCTTCATACCGATGAACTTGGATCGGCGGGTACATGGCTTCTCCCATCGAACGGACGCTGGGAAGCGACCCTGACAAACTATCTTGCCATTCCAGGCAACTACACTTTCAGGGTGGATGCGCACTCGGCTAGTCATCAGCAGGGAGTTACGAGTAATTATTACCGTGCGGTGGTTTTCCCCGATTACACTACTTTCCGTAACCAGATGTTGAGTTTACTGAATGCAGACAGGGCGAATTTCGGTCTGGGGCCTGTTGCGATGGATGAAATTTTAAATACAGTCGCCCAGTACCATGCCCAGGATATGGCTGAAAAGGTGTATTTCAATCATATCAACCTCGATGGCTGGACACCCTGGAAAAGAATGGCTTACTTCGGTTACGACTACTACACAGCCGGGGAGAATATCGCGGTCGGTCAGGATTCACCATCAGAAGTTGAGATCGCATGGATGAATTCAGCCGGTCACAAAGCGAATATTCTCAACAACTCTTTCGGGCATGTCGGGCTTGGAATAGTAGAGACTCCTCCAGGCGATCCGTACGCGCCCGGGTATTACTGGGTACAGGTTTTCTCGGACTAATTTGGATCAGAACAAATATATTAAACGATCCATACTTGTTTTCTCCCTCTGCTCTCTCCTTCCTGGTGGCCGGTCCTCTCCCCGGCCGCCAGCATTTTAGGTTTATGGTGATAGGTTGGGAAGGATGTCTGGCTGGAAGCCAAGCGGTAGTTTTGGGGGAATGGAATGATTTCATCGAAGAAATGCAATGATTTTCAAATCGATTCCGCAGTATGCTTTAAAATATTGATATGTGGATCCCATCGCCTGGAGATTCGATCGCATGCAATCTTTACGATCTCGCGATGCTCCGGTCCTGGGATAAGGAAAAATACCATTCGATTTGTGCTCAGCGAAAAAATCTCTGGGGCATCGGTTTCCGATAGCAACCTTGATGCGGTATCGGATATGAATTTGTCACGGTCAATATGTGGAAAATGCTGGTAGATCAATATTGATTGCCGTTTGTCACTGTAGAACGTGCTTACTTCATCCCAGAACAGGTATCTATTGGAATCCTTGATCCCCTTTCTGACACTATCAGGAGCCAGTCCTGTGTCCGGATCGAAAAATGTAAGCCATATGCCCTCCAGATTGGCCGTCAGATTTTCCATGTAGAATTTACGATCATCCGAATCATCTGTAAGCACCGGGGTGTAGAAATATGTTGATGGTTTTGCGAACAGACGTTCTGCATATTTCACATTTCGAATGCCGGTCTGCTTAAATTCACTTAGAGCGTCGAATAACTCCGGATCACAATCGCGCCATTTCGCTGGTTGTTTAAGATAGTCGAGGTATCTCCTGTCCGTAGAATCATCGTCCTCAGTAAACATCCAGCAGATCGCAATACCGGAGGGGTCTGCGCCGGACAATAATCTCAGGACGCCATATTTCTTGTAGTCATTCTCGTCGCCGAAGTATTGGTTTTTCATCGCAGATCAAGTCCTTGTGTTTTATTGTGTATATAGTTTACTTGATAAACCTGTTTATTGCTATAGCAGGACCGAAAGATGGAATACTTATACCAGGTATTAACCGTTTTTGGCTACTGCGAATTGCTTTACAGGTTTCAGGATGATGATGATAAAAATGAGAAATGAAAAAACCGTAGAACAGCACGGCAGTGC
>CBDURU010000087.1:0-14841 GCA_965369865.1 uncultured bacterium
GTTCTACGGTTTGTCGTTTTTTCGAGGGCTTTAAATGATTAATTTTTCCTATAAAAAAGTCCCCGGCATTGCCGGGGACATTCATTTTTTTTTATTTATCTAATCTTGCTTATGGAGTTTCGTCCGCCTCATAAATGCTGAGATAGGAGTTTGACCCGTCCACTGAGATCAACGCGAGTATTTCCAGATTAGTACTTCCATCGATCCTCAACGGCGTGCCGGTGATCCCGACAATTTCGAGGCTTGGAGTAATAGCGCCCCCATCCATGTTACTGAATGCTTTGATCCTGTAACCGAGAAGATCACAGTTATCGAGGAGGTACATGTGATTTAACTCGCCTGCGGTCAGGTCGAGTGGATCGTTAATCTGCAAATCGTTAGTGCCCTGTGCGCCGTTTCCGAAGAATTTGCTCTGGTATATAAAGTTATTTACATCGAAGCAGGCAGCATACCAGTCCCACTTTTCAACAAACCAGATTGTTCCGAATGCCGGGTCACATTCTGCTCCTTTAATTAAATTGTACTTGACTACATCGGGACCGTATCCTCCTGTTGAAGTATCAATACTATGAACTATAAGAGAATGTAAGTTGAAAAGAATATCGGGGATTCGATCCAGATATGTCTCCCACCACTGCGGGAGTGGTATGTCAGTAGTATTACCCCACACTGTAACGTGGTCGTTCAGGTAAATTCCACTGTTGACGGTCACAACATCCTGTAAATACTTGAAAAAAGTACTGGAATTTGATTGGGTTGTTTCATTAATAAATGTTCCACTACCGGTATAATGCCTTGAATAGATCGTATCATGATCGAGTAGATCCCACGCGACGAACCAGAAGCCGTTTAACGCCATATCAATGAACTTGGCATTGGGATCGGTGGTATTTACACTCCAATCCCATGTGTCATAGAATGGTCCGAGCCACTTGGTCACAACCCCATCGTCATACAGGATCAATACATCCCCGGTAGTGTGGTCTACACACACGTCGATTGCGAGTCCGAGATCCGTTACATCAAGATTTTTCAATGGAGCGACGACAGCAAAGTCAGCATCCGACAGGTCTGTAACTGCTGGGAAATCGTCCGATGTAACCCTGATACGGCCTTGTGCCGTGTTGTCGGCAACAGACGGGTACCAGGTCTCTACACCATCATTATCGGTACCGGCAGCTATCGTGACGGGCCAGGTGGACCCGGCGTCTCTCGATAGTTCAATTGTCACTAATCCCTCGACATTATCCGATGACCAGAGGATATCGTAAGGCTCCTCCGACATCAGGGTTTCACCACCGTTCGGATCATCTACTGTCATTGTCCGCGGTGCGATTCTGAAGTCGTTGTTGGAAACATCAACCGCCTGAGCCGGGAAGTCGATCGAGTAGATCCAGATTCGAGCCTGTTCGGTAATATGAGCGACCGTAGGCGTCCATGTCTCAATTCCGTCGTCCGCGGTATTGGCGAAAAGCATTTCCCATGAGCCCCACGGCAAGGCCATACCAAGGTTCGAGAAGAGGATGTTTATGTTCCCGGTGATGTTTTTAGACGTCCAGATAATGTCATATGGCTCATCGGGGGTCAGGGTTTCGAACCCGTTCGGTTGTAACAGCTTGAGCTGATAGTACGGGGCTACGGTATCGACGGGCAGGTCGTATCTGAAAAATGCAGCAAGCCCGCCCTCGGCATGAGGTATAGCCGGAAAATCATTGTCGTAATCGTAGCCGTCGTATTCTGCGATGATCCACACTTCATGGCCTTGAGTGCCAACAAACGGGTCCGATCCGATTTCGAAGTGGTACGTAGAGACATTAGGACCTCCATCTACACCGTATACCTCGGCACTGAACGTAGGCACCGAGTCTGTCACTGAGGACTCGATCTTAATTGTCGATGGTTGTTCTTCCCAGGCAAACAGATCGACATCGATAATGATGTCGCCGCCGGATTCAGAACCATCGAAATACAGGTCCGGGAATATATTCACGGTGCAGGCGATAGCTTCTGTTATGTGATAAGGCTCCGTAGGACCGCTTATACCGTGATCTTCCCATGTGCATACGATTGCATATCCGAAAAGCACTCCGGGTTCAGGCAGTAGAGGGAAATCGATTTTCATGGTTCGGGAAAGACCCGTGGCAAAAAATCCATCATAGTTGTTCCCTGATGTAAGAAATTCAAATGAGTCGCCGGGGGCGCCCAATCCAGTCGAATAGTATTTATATGGGTTGAGGTTGGCAGTTCCCTTGTTATTCTGCCAACCACCGGGTGCCCATCCAAAGATAAGCTCGGTCGTGAATTCCCAAGGATTAAACCATCGCGTATAACCATCGGGGTTTTTCATAAATGTGTCCACGTAAGGGGCTGAATACCTGAGGTCGCCAAACTGCAGTGATTTGCTTCCATTGGTGATTATGACACCCATAAGGTCGTAAACCTTGTACTGTGGCATGCCTGCAAGGGGGTGGAAAATTTTAAAATCCACGTCGACCCCGAATATTGCCGGGTCTCCATCGTACACAACAATGTTTTCAAACATAATGCCGTTCACTGGGGCTATCATCAAATTCAGGAAAGGTACGATATTCAACGTGAACGCGGCTGTACGGTTTTCCACAGCCGTAAATTCCTCCGTCTCATAATCGAAGTAAATATCGTAATAACCCATCAGTGAAGTATTCGTTGACTGTCCCAGGTTTGGTGATCCGGTTTCAACTAACTGATTGGTGGTCGGTGCTATGGGACTTCCACCGCCGCCTGAACATCCAGTCGAAATCATGGCAAAAAACATCAATGCCACCACTACAAATGACCATCGATTCATATCGACCTCCGATATATCCACTTGCCGCCAACAAGCGGGTCCGATTTTGTCCGATATCTCCGAAGCTATATTAATAGCACCTTATGACGTTTTGCGCAACTTATTCTGTGAATTTTCTTACATTTAACCGTATTAAAATAATTATTTCCGGCTTAACTAATTTTAATCCTGCACTTTATTTATCCAGAGCCAGCGCCAGGTAGTCTAATGCTTCCGGATTTCCAGGCTCGACAATTACCATCGTTAAAAAATACTGTTCCGCCTCGTCATTATCCCCTTTTAACAGAGCATTACTCCCGTAAAACAACAGCATCTCGCCAATGCGCCATTGGATGTCCGCTTCGGGCGCCCATAACCACCTGTATTGTGGTTCGGATGAACTATCCAGGCCGGACCCCCAGAACTCCCACCGGTAACCCACGGGAAGCCCGGGTATATATATTGATACTCCGGTCTCGGAATACAACCCGCCTTCCGTGGTTGAATAATCGGAAGTTAAGTGTGGCGGTACGAATGTGAAATTTATCCCCCGTCGTGCGAGTGTATAATGCATCAGGGCAGGCTCTTCCAGGAACCCGGAGTTGAAAAATGTTGTGTTGATCTCCCGGTCCGGGTCCTCTTCGGAAATCCTCACAATGGCTCTTGTCATGGCTCCGGAGATGTCAGCGAGTTCCGACAGGTTCCCGATTTCTCCGGCCCAGCCAGCCAGATTCACGTCGGGACGATAACCTGCCTGACCGGTAATCGGATCGGGATGCACATAGCACAGGTAGTTGAACGCGAATATTTCATCTCCCGCCACTACAAGCGTCGAATTCTCGGAACATGAATCCAGAGCGTTCAACCCGTACTCATGGGCGAGGGTGTTGCGGGATTTATCCCCAACATGATAATTGGACTCAAAATTTATCGCTATAAGGACAAGCCCTACAATTACGGTGGCGATTCCGATCTTTCGGGATGCCCGCTCGTGTTGTCCTGCCCAGTCGAGAAAATTACTGATTCCAAGTCCGATAAAAATTGAGTAAATGACCTCGAGCGGAAGCATCAGGCCCGGCCCCGCTGCCTGGAGATTGTAAAACGGCGCGCGAAGGATATCGCCGGAAGGATATAAATGGACCACCAGGAAATACAGTATCCATGCGGCAAAAATCAGTATCCGGTTATTTCTATCCTCAGGATCAACAGGCACAATTTCATTTTTCCGCCTCTGACGAAATTTGTAAAAAAATCCCATTACCCCGGTAATTGCCAGGATAAGCCCGAAATCCCTTCCGACAAGATCAACATAAAACCGGAAGACATCCGATATTGTCGTTTTGTCACCCGCAAGCGCTTCCTCAGTATGTGTGTATTCCCTCTGCCGCGAATATACCCCACGGCCTATGTAATCTATAAAATATTGAACCGGGGGGGTGGTTGTGTACCGATTTTCCCGAAGCTCATCCGGATCTTCCACGGCAAGCCGTTCATATTCCGCTTCTGAAATAAAATTCAATCGACCGTCCGGGGTCCCGTATTTTGCAAGGGGAAGGTAAATGAATGGCGCCAGCCCCAGAATGAAGAGCAGCATAAATGCCGTCCACTGGATTGGTTTGAAATTCAATGCTTTACTGAGGATCAGGTAAATAATAATTGCCGGGAAGAATAATACGATCGACTGGTGATGTGAAACCGCCAGTCCCGACAGAAAAATCAGCCAGTACGGATCGGCGGGCCTCCTGTCCTGTACCAGCCGCACAGACAGGTAGATCAGGAGCAGAATAAACAGGCTTGATAAAGAATCATTTTCGCAAATCTCCGCATGCCACCAGAATACGCGGCTGAACGCGAGTGCTCCGGCCGCCAGCATCGCGGCGACAGGTTTCCCTGTAATACGATTCACTAACGAGAACAGGACTATCAATGCGGCAACGGCAAAAATCATGGAGAGAAGGTTCGCGCGCCATGCCGGGGCTGAATACTCCTGCATCTGGATAAAAATTGGCTGGATCGGCAATCGCTCGAAAATTCCCACCAGAATTGTAAAGAGCGGGTAACCCGGCTGGTGAGCTGTTCCCCACTGCCACCCCGCGGTCAGGAAATCCCCTGTGTCACCGAGTACAATAGATGGGGCAAGCCCTTTAAGGTAGACGAAAATTGGGATTGCAGTTAGCGCGTACCACCAGGAACCCCTGGCTGATTTACTGCGATTATTTTTCTCCGGGTAGTTCATCGGCTTTGATATTTTAACAGCGGACCGGGCTTTGATCCAGGGATACGTAATTCATCGGGTTTAAAGCTGCTGCTTTTGAGTCACGCTATTGGTGTATTCGGTCCAAGAGACTATAATTATACATATACGATGGCACATCGAACAATTGAAAAGGTAATATGCCTGATCCTGATCTGCCTGCTCGCTGCTTTATCGGCATCTTCCTGCAGCGGCGGATCGGACCCGTCGCAGCCTGATCCGGAGGACCAACCCACCGACACCATTGAGCCCTGGACTTCCGATCATCAGCCCGACCGACTTCAAATCAAGGAAGAACACTGGATTGAAATGCCCGATGGTGTCGGGATAAATTCATTCGTGCTTCGTCCCAAAGATGCCTCAACTGCAAACAGGTACCCCGGCCTGATTCTGATAACAGGCGGTCTCAGCAGTAAATATGAATGGCTCAATGAAAATTTCCAGTCTAATGCCTGGAATTTTGTGGACGCCGGGCTGATCGTTCTTATCTACAGCGCCAGGGGACGGCATATTTCCGGGGGGGAAGAAAATTTCAACGGTTATATCCAGCAGGACGATTTGAAATCAATTATTGAATGGTTCGCGCATAGAGATGACCTCCGGATCGGCGGCATTGGAATTGCCTCTGCGAGCTGGGGCACTACGCTCGCGACGATAACACTTTCCCGGTATCCCGATCTCCCGGTACTATTCCATGTGGATAGCGAAGGGGCTGTGGATCGATTCGATTTTACAAACTGGGACGATCCTGAACGGGTGGCAGACCTTCAGGGCCATGGCACCTGGGATGATGAATTCTGGTCGGAACGGGAAGCGAAATACCATATTGGGAACGTGACGTGCCCGTATTTTCGCAATCAGACCGACAGGGACCATGTCATTCGGGAGTTTTATCCCGATGCGGCTATTTACATGGTCAATACGGCGATGGCGGGTACAAGCCCTTATGTGAGATTAAATGACTATGAGCCTAACCGCTACTATGAATTAAATGAGGCGGATGAGATCGACTGGCCGTCGCATGAAACACACGATACTTTATTTTTTAACACTATTATCAGTGCAATGGAAATTACCACCGCTTCAGGATTTCCGGATGAAGAAAAACCCGAACCTGAGCCCGAACCCGAGCACTGGATTCCCGATTACCTGCCTGACCGTGAACAGGTCAAGAATAAGTACTGGTTGACAGCACAGGATGGGATCGAACTGCACCTGCTTCTTTACCGTCCGGTCGATTCGTCGCCATCGAATCAATACCCCGGAATTATCCTCGTCCCCGGGGGAAACAAAGATGGTTTCACCTGGCAAAATACGAATTTTAAAGCGAATGCCTGGGAATTTGTACGCGCCGGTTTGATTGTCCTTACGTTTGACCCTCGCGGCCGGGGATTTTCAGGCGGCGAGGATGATTACTACGGAATAGACGGTCAGGATTCATTCAAGCTGATTGTCGAATGGTTCAATGAGCGGGAAGACATTATTCCCGGTGGGGTCGGCGTCTCATCATCGAGTCTTGGAATTATTCTCGCGGCTAACACCCTTGGACGGTACACGGATTTGCCCGTCAGGTTCCTGGTCGATATGGAAGGCGGTTCGGATCGATATTACTCGACAAATAATGACGATCCCGACTACATGGTCTACACGGCAGGACACACAACATCGGATGATGCCTGGTGGGAGTCAAGGGAAGCGATCACGTATATCGGATCAATTCCTTATCCCTACTTCCGTTTACAGACAGACTTTGATCATTACCTTCACAGGTTTAATCCACACGATGCGATCAGGATGGTCAATGCGGCGATGAATGGGGCCAGCCCATATGTCCAGCTCAATGATATGGCGCCGAATGTGGTTTATGACCCTGATAAAACCGACGAGTACAACTGGTTGCCCTCGGATTACAGATTCGAGCAGTTTTACACCATGACTTTACATGCTGTTTCAGTTACGACGATCCTTGAAGAATAGATCGGCCTGGGTAAATTTACCTGTATTTACCGGTAGAATAAATGCGAGCAATCCTGATCATATGCACAATTTTTTTTATCAGCCTTACGGGATGTGGCGGGGGAAGTTCACCCCCTGTAATCCCCGATCCACCTGACCCCTGGACCCCCGATTACCAGCCCGATCGTAAAATGGCCGAACATAACTTGTTTGTCACAATGCGCGATGGTGTGGCCATTCACGTTATGATTACACGCCCGGCTGACGCGTCGCCCGCAAACATGTATCCCGCTTTATTGCTGGTGCCGGGTGGGAATAAAGATGGTTATTCATACCGAAACGTGAATTTTCAAACAAACATGTGGGAACTCATGAGGAATGGGATCGTAGTAATGACATTTGACCCGCGCGGCCGGGCCTTGTCGGAAGGTGAGGAAAACTACTTCGGTAATATCCACCAGGGGGATCTCCGGGAGCTGATCGAATGGTTTGCATCAAGGAAAGACATTCTCCCTGGCGGTGTTTGTGTTGTGTCAACCAGCATGGCGATCGCCGTCGCTTCCGGGACCCTGTCAAAGAATCCTGAATTACCCGTGCGGTTCCTCCTGGATATTGAAGGGAGCCATGACCGGTTTACCATGACGAGATGGGACGATCCGAGGATGCTTGAGGTCCTTGGCGGTAACGGAACCTGGGATGATGAGTTCTGGGCCGAACGGGAAGCGATATGGTTTATCGGCGACGTTGTATTCCCGTACTTCAGAATGCAGACATGGAAAGATCATATCCACGGCGTATATTTCGATCATGCAATCGAAATGATAAACGCCGCGGTTGATGGCGCCAGCCCGTATGTTCAATTGAACGAAATGCCGCCGAATACAATTTTCGATATTTCCAGCGCTTTAACTTATGACTGGTATCCGGTCGACAGTATCGATGTAAGTGCGTACTGGTCGATTTTAAGAGTGCTGGAATTGACTGTGGAGTAGCGCCGGGAATTACCGGGAATTACTTACCCACGAATCTATCAAGTTCGGTCCAGGTGAAAAGAGGTTTGAAATCAATCCCCATGCCTTTGAATTTTTCAACCGCTCCGGCCTCACGATCCACTACTGAGATTAACCCGAGGATTTCAATATCCAGCTCCGGGTCGCGCAATACCTCAATCGCTTCAACCGCGGCGCCGCCGGATGTAATTACGTCTTCTATAATTGTAACTTTCTCGCCTTTAGTAATTCCCCCTTCGAGCTGAAGCCTTGTCCCGTATTCTTTCGCCCTTTTTCTGCAAAATCCCGCCTTGATTCCGGTGTGAAGGCTCAACGCGGTCGCGAGGGGTATCCCGCCCATTTCCAGGCCGATCAATCGCCCTGTGCCTTCGGGAACAAGTTCCGCGAGATGCATGGCGATATTTTTCAGGAGATCGGGATCCGATTCGAACCGGTACTTATCGAAATACACATTGC
The DNA here is from genome assembly GCA_965369865.1 of uncultured bacterium. Lineage (GTDB taxonomy): Bacteria > JAJVIF01 > JAJVIF01 > JAPKYR01 > JAPKYR01 > JAPKYR01. The sequence continues at coordinate 8,483 of CBDURU010000087.1, forward strand.
TAGTCGCACCGGACCTCAGGAGGAATTCGCCTGTGATCCTGCTCGCTTTTACAATTCTCGATGCAAGTTCATCGCGTGAAATCTTCTCAGTCATTTTTATAGGTCTCCCGTTAACCTTGAAATTCTACCATAATCGCCCACAACCATATTCTACCGGGCAGCCAACCCCATAGGTGCCGACCGCATCCTGCGGTTGGAGGGTGTTGCAGTGACGTAGCCCGGGAACCCGTATGTTATTCCTGCAATTATTTTAATCCGTTCGGAAGGGTTCCCGGGAATAAAATAACACGCCTGAATTTTTCGGCGGCTTCCCAGGCTACGGAACTTTTGTCTCGCTGCGCGTGTGAATGGCACCCGGGACGTCCCGTCCGCATCATCAGGCAAGCTTCCACATTTTTCGATGGTTTTTCCCGCCAGGGCTATGAGTCGGCACGCGCCTTTTTTGAACTTACCCAAATCCTATGTGTCTATCAACATATATTCCTTATATGGCCATTCTGTGCTAGACTCCCTGGAGTTTAGCGATGTTAATTTTAGCTGGGCTTTCCGGGCACATACGAAAAATATTGGAGCTGACAATATGCGTTACCGATCTGTATTTCTGACCATTCTCATGACGACGCTGGTCCTGGCTATGGCATTTCCGGTCCAGGCTAACGTTGAAACGATGACTGTAAGCGAGATCCTTCCCGGGATGCGGGGAATCGCAAAAACAGTTATCCTAGGAACTGAAATCCGTGAATTCGACGTAGAGATTATCGATGTTTTCAGGAACCTTGGATTCAACGGCGGTCCGTTGATTTTCCTCAGAATATCCGGAGATGTTGTGGATGAAACCGGCGGGATCGCGGGTGGATACTCCGGCAGCCCGGTGTATATCGACGGGAAACTGATTGGCGCGTTGAGCTGGGGCGCGTATTACACGGAAGGCGATATTGTCGGCGCTACTCCAATCCATGAAATGCTCAGGACGTTCACCTACCCCGACAATGAACCGGTCAGGATCGGTTCGGTCCCCGAATGCCTTGACCGTCCTATTGAGATTGGTGATCGAACGGTCGACAGTGTTTTCCTTGCCGATTACGGCGATGATGTCGGACATTTACAGGATGTATTCGGTGAAGAGACATTGATTATGCAACCATGTTCAACCCCGCTGATCGTCTCGGGCTTATCGCAGACCGGATTCGAAATGCTGAAAGAATTTGCCGAGGAAAGGTTGCCGTATGTAGACCTGGTCCAGGGTCCTGGCGGTGGATCAACCGACGGGGTACCGATTCTTCTTGGACCGACCATGATCGAACCCGGCTCCAGTATAGGGGCGCAACTCGCTACCGGCGATCTCGACCTGACCGCGGTAGGGACCCTGACATGGGTAGCGGATGATGGCCGATTCCTGGCATTCGGACACCCGTTCCTTGCCGATGGCGAAACCAACCTTCCGTTCGTGACGACCGAGGTCATTTACACCATGCCATCCGATATGCGATCCTTTAAGATGGCCGAACCGCTGGAAATAGTCGGCACAATCACCCAGGACCGGTTGGCGTGTGTAGCGGGCCAGTTGTGGGAGGTTCCCGACATGGTGGATTTCCACCTGGTGGTCACAGATCACGATATCGACCGCACCCGTCGATTTAATTACAGCATTATCAACAAGGAAGACTGGCTGCCGATGCTGGGTTTGATGATCCCCATACAAGGGCTGATGTATGCGTCGGATCGAAGCGGTCCCAGCACATGCAAGGTCAATTTCACGATCTATGGAGAAGGCCTGGAGAAACCAATCACCCGTGAAAACCTTGTCTGGGGTAGTTATGGGTCATCCGCTGCGCTAAATGAATTCATGGAAGCACTAAATATGGTCACAGCCGCAAATCCATTCCGCGAAGTGAAATTGACCCGTGTTGAGATCGAGGTTGAGATTACGAGCGCCAGGCAAACCCTGGATATCACCCGCGCGAGGTATCAGAACGCGCCGAATATAGGTCCTGGCGCAATCGGATATGAAGGTCCTCCGGATGAAGATGACAAGGAAGCCAAAGATGACGCGATCAACGATGCCGCTTTGTGGCTGCAGCAGGGGCCTTATCCTGATGATGAGATGATGTTAATGGACGGGATGGACATGATTGACGCGTACGTTACTACCTTTCCATCCGATCTTGTTAAATACCATCCCGGCGACACAATCGAAATTCTCGTAACCCTCCGACCGTACAGGGAAGATACAATAGATGAAGTGATCAAAATTGAGATTCCGGAGGATTTCCCGGTCGGGCAAACTTCGGTCGAAATTACTGGGGGGAGCAGTTCGTCCTGGTTCGGCGGATACTTTTTCGATCCTTATATGGGGATGGGTTACGACTACTTTATGCCGCCGGAGGATCTTGATGAATCTATCGAGGAATTCATGACACGGGATAAAAATAACTCAATTGTCGTACGGCTTGTCAGGATAGAATCCGAAGACCCATACTACTATCTCCAGGATAATTACGAGGAACCTGAACCGATCAAGACGGTCCTCGAAATGGAGGACATCATTTTCGGCTGGTACAGTCTGCCGGTTGAGATTGTTGCCGGGGATTTTGAGGATGAATTTCTCCTGGAGGATGAGTTTCTCGACGAGGACCTGTTGTACGATGAGGAGTACATGGAACCGGATGATTCTGAAAGCAGTAACCCTCACAGAAATTAAGTTATTATAGAATTGACAACATGTTACGAATTTGGAATGATTCGCCTCGGCTGGAGATTACTAAATGCCGGGGCTTTTATTATGGATGGACTTACCATGAGAATTCGTAAATTAACTCTGGGATTCACACTTTTGATCTTTCTCACCGCGTTGATCGGCTCCTGTACCGTGAGAACCGAAGATGCTGATACTCCCGGAGATCGGAACGGGTCCGGCGAAACGCAGGTATTGATCGAATCAAGACAGATTTTTATTGATACATCGGACAGCGTAACAATTGTCGGAAGCCTGGAACTGGTCACGGGTGTTGAAAAATCACCGGCCTGTCTCCTTGTACACATGCTTGGCTCGGACAGAAATTCGTACTCTGAATTCCAGCGGAAGCTTTTAAATGCCGGGATCAGCTCACTCGCGATCGACATGAGGGGCCATGGGGATTCGACAGCGGATGGTTCGCTGAATTACCGGGATTTCTCGGCGGAAGAATGGGACGCGGTTGTAAACGACATTAAAGCTGGAATGGATTTCCTGAGGGGTCTCGACAGCATCGATAGCGCACATATCGGAATAGTCGGAGCCAGTATCGGCGCGAATCTTGCAGTTGTCGCCGCTTCGGAAGAAAATCGCGATGAGGTTGAGAATACCGCAAGCTGCCTGGTGCTTCTAAGCCCCGGGATCAATTACCATGAAGTCCGGCCGCTCCAGTTCGCACGCGATCTTGGCCATATTCCGGTATATATCGCATCGGCGGAAGAGGATGCTCAGAGCTACCGTGGATCGCAGAGTCTCAGCCAGGCAGCCCGTGGTGGGGAATTATTTTCATTCCCCGGTAGAGATCATGGCACCGACCTTTTCGATGTCCATATGAATTTCATGGACGACCTGGTCGCGTGGCTGGAAATTAACTTAATGAAGAACACCGAAAGCGTTGTGTCCATCACACCGGAAGTGCCGGATGAAAGCACTGATCCGGAAGGCGAATAAACCGGAAATGACTCAGAAACAGCATACACTCAATGATGTAGCGATAATCGAAGGTAAGGGTGTATTCACGGGGTCCCTGGTGAGGGTGGAAATTCATCCCGCGCCGGTCGATCACGGCCCGTCGTTTGAACTTGTGCAGAATGAAACGAGCACACCAATTCCGGTGAATGTAAAAAATATTATCGAGACCGAAAACAGGACGGTACTGGCCGACATTGAGAAGCCTGAATGCCAGGTGAATCTGGTTGAACACTTACTCGGTACGCTGCACGGCCTTGGCGTAGATAACGCGCTCATCAGGATTAATTCAAACGAGGTGCCGCTTATCGATGGTTCCGCCCTCCCCTTTATTATGGCATTCGATAAGGTCGGATTGAAGGAACAGGACTCGGAGCGACGGGAAATTGTTATTGAGAAACCATTATTCATCGATGACAACGCGCTTCTGATGGCGCTTCCGGGCGATACTCTGAAAATCACCTATTTCCTCGACCATCCGACAGATTTTGTGGGGAAACGAATCGCGCATATCGAGGTCACACCGGAAAATTTCCGTAAGCGTATCGGGCCAGCACGAACATTTATAAAGGCTGAGAAAGTCAAGGACCTGGTCGATACCGGCGCTGTCAAGCACGACGACCAGAGCCAGGTATTAGTTATTCACAAGGACAAGGTTTCGCAACCGCTCAGGTTCGCGGATGAATTCTGCTACCACAAGATGCTGGATATTCTGGGCGACTTTTATCTTGGGGGACGAAGGATACGGGGGCATATTATCGGAGTACGATCGGGGCATTACCAGAACCGAAAAATGATCCGGAAGATTGTGGAGGAGTATTTGTAACTCCATAATACTGCTCCGTAAAACTCCCGTATCGGAGCCGCGAACGTAAGTGAGCGAACGTAACAGAGCCGCGAACGTAAGTGAGCGGGCTTATCAGTAGCACGACCGTCAGGGAGTCGCTCCATCTTCATGGCCGATCAGCTAACTAAAATCCAACCGAATAAGTCATGGCTGATGTTTGTCAGTCTCCTCGCGCTCGCGATTCTCTATCTCGCATTCCCCTCCTACCGCTATTTCGCCGACTCGCTGGATTACGCCTGGACAATGGAGACCGACGCAGGCTGGATCGTGCATCCGCATCATCCAATGTTCCCGTTTCTCGCGCATGCGGTTTACCGGATTCTTGGCGGACTGGAAAGCGGAATTTCAGGGCTCGATATTTTACTCTACTGGTCTGTCGCAGCCGGGATTGTCGCGTGTATCGGGATGGTTCTGATCCTGAGGAACAGCGGACATGCAATTCCGACAGTACTGTTAAGCCTTGGACTGTTCGCATTTTCAAGGGGAATCTGGTATTTCAGTACCACCCCAAATCAGCACTCCACAGGATTAATGCTCAATGTCCTTACGCTGCTTGCCATTGTGTACGCACTGAAGGGATCGGCGACCGGTATATCGAGAGGTCAGACAATTGTGATCGGTATCCTGACCGGACTTGCGGTACACACGACCAAGCTGAATATCGGTCTCGTATTGCCGGCGGCGTATGTTATTCTCAGCAACAATATCCCTTTCAGAAAAAGAATTACAAATATGGCCTGGTACATCGCCACAACCATGGTTGTCGGAGGGATTTTGTTAATCCTGCTCGGCACAATTTACGCCGGTCTGAATACCGCTACTGATTTCATTAACTGGCAGCAATCGTATGTCATGAAAGCCCGATGGTGGCCGGACAATTTCATAGACACCGTTCAGCGGAACTGGGTCGGATTGATCGGACTGCACCTGTCATCGGTTTTCAACGCGGACGGACTTTTCGGTGAACGGGTCGCTGATTTCGGTTCGCCACAATGGTTCAAGTGGATATTTATTAAAACCGGACAGGCTTTAGTACTGCTTTTTCTTGCGATCGAATTAATAAGGGCATTTATTGAGTGGTACCGAAACCGCTCCCAGTGGCGGCTGCAGACTCTCGGGCTTATCGCCGCCATTCCGGCATTCCTATTTTCGAGTGTCTACACACCCGAATGGCCGAATATCCGCATCCTCTATTTACCGGGAATTCTACTTTTTCTCGCTCCCGCGCTCGAACGCCATTACCACCTCGATAAATTATCATTTCGGAGATCGTGGCCAATCCTGCTTGTTGTTGTATCCCTCTTCGCTGTCAATTTCACAAGTAAGGTCCTTTTTGAATCAGGGCCTGATAATAACCCATATTTATACGAGGCTACCGGCCTTCAGGAAACTCTCGATGAAGGCGACCTCTTCATATGTTCCGGCACCGATGAGGGATTCCTGAGAGGCCTTTACACCCGGTACGCCACTCGTTGTGAATATATCCAGTCGAATGAACTCGTGAGATTGATCCGGCTGGACGAAGACGAGGTTGTCGATAACTTCATTGAAAGATTAGAGAACGGCCATACCATTCTTGTACATGAAGAATCAATGTCGGGGGAAGATATCGAATTCTGTAACGCGAGGGACGGTACCGACATTGGGGTCGACGAGCTAGGTTTATTTCTGGAGCGACACCTTGAGATGAGAGGATATTTTGTAATAAATGAGAAAAAATTTATATTTATCGGTCTGGGTGAGTAATTTTCTGATCAACACCGGGGACATCCATGGTAAGTAAAGTCAAGGAGAGACGGAGTTCTCCTG
>CBDURU010000088.1:0-14615 GCA_965369865.1 uncultured bacterium
GTAGGGGCGCCGCTTGCTGCGCCCTGGTCCAAATTCAGGCTTTTGCAACGGTCTCAATAATTCAATTCTTACCGGGAGTAACCATGAAACATCGATTTATCTTTTTGCTTACCGCGTTAATTCTATTTTCAATCCTCGCAGGATGCGGTAACACTAATCCTCCCACAATGCCAGGGGAAATCACGGTTAAAACCCAGTCGCTGAAATCCGGGCATAACATGCTCGGGCTTTACCAATTCATGATCGACGAGGAAAATGAAACGCTGAATTTCGTGCCGCTCAGGGCCGGGGAACTACACCTGAATATCGTAACCTTCATGGAACCCCCTGCAGGTGAAAATTTCGGTATCGATCAGGTGTTTGATTTCGAGCCTGGGAAAATTACAGTCGACCTGTTTATCAAGCATCCGTTTCCCGATCTCGACCTGGTTACGGTCTTTGATGTGTCCGGAATCATAATAAGCCATGGGTCGATGAATTATCCCTACTCCGAAACCATGAAATTCCCCGGCGGGGATGACGTTCAGTTATTAAATCCCGATGGTTACATCCGGTGGTGGAACCCGGTCGAATTCCCAGAGAACCCCACGATGCCGGCGTTTGGTTATGTAGACGGTATGATGGGAGTACCCGATTCTGCCGGGCAATTCGACGCCACATTGAACGGTTATAAATATTTCGCGACAGGACTTACGGATCCTGCTGCCGATCTGAGCACGATAGACACATCGATGCGGGGCGCGCTTGTGCCGGGAACGACCTCGGTACGGCGATACGAGCTTGGGTTTACTCCCGGTAATTTCGTTTTCAATTACGCCATCGACGCGAATTGGGATATGCCGGATACAAGCGATGAAGTAATCGAAATTCCCGGGGATTTTTCGATATCCGCCAACCGTCCGGAACCATACAGGCTGGAAATTAAAAACGTTTACAATGATTTATCATATAACGTATCTACCGGAATGGCGGAGGGAATGCTGGGAATGGACGTCTGGGTATACGCATGGCACGGTGCGGACGAAAACATTGCATGCGCATACTCGCAGGGAGATGAACTCAGCGGTACCTGCAATCCGGAGCCAATTGAGGTAGGGGATGGGTACGCGGTGTATCCCCTGTTGTTGTTCCCGGCGAATCTCCAGTCAACGGATGATTTAATGATCTGGGTAGGCGCGGAAGCCAAGGTATTCGGTTACCAGGGTTTCGTACCCGGAGAAATACAGGGTTTTTATGTTCAGGACTGGGTATCGGTGGCAGAGCAGTAAAATATACCAGGTATTAACCATTTTTAGCCACTCTGGATTGATCTACAGGTTTCCAGATAGTTTTGATTAAAATGAGAAATGAAAAATCCCGTAGAACAGCACGGCAGTGCGTCGAACGGCAGTGCGTAGAAAGGATTGTTTTAAGGTGGAAGACGCACTGCCGTGCTGTTCTACGGTTTGTCGTTTTTTCGAGGGCTTTAAATGATTAATTTTTCCTATAACTGGCAAACATTTCTTTTTTTAAAAAAAAATTTTGAAATCCAAAACCCACCCTTGAAGAGTGGGTTTTTTGAAATATCATGGAAAATGGAATTTTCATGATAATGAATATTGTTTAGGGATTAATCCCGTTCTATTTTTCTAAATCTCCACCGCGGCCAGCAGGTTCGTATCTCCTCCACTACCTGATAAATTCCCTGTAAAGACGATCTTATCCCCCTCGTTAAGTAAATTCCTGGATTTCCCAAGTTCGGTTGCCGCCTCAAGCATTTCTTCAACAGTGCCCTGCCTGTCGACAACAACCGGTACGACTCCCCAGTAAAGGCTTAATCTCTGGGCAATTCTGATATCCGGCGTGCAGGCAAGCACCGGTTGCGGCGGCCTTAGATGACTGAAAATACCAGCGGTTTCGCCAGAATCGGTTACACATATTATTGCCGATGCCTGGATGTCTTCCGCGAGCTGACATCCCGCATGCACAATCCCACCCCGTACCGATTCAAACCTGCCCGAAGGTCTGTCCGGCGATGAATGTCCCCCGAAATCCTGTTCCGCGCGCTGGCAGATCCTGGCCATCATCCCTACAGCTTCGACAGGATATTCTCCCACGGCGGTTTCACCCGATAACATCACCGCACTGGTTCCGTCGAGTACTGCATTGGCGACATCGGTGATTTCCGCGCGGGTCGGACGCGGAGCATGCGTCATCGATTCAAGCATTTCCGTTGCCGTAATAACCGGTTTGTGTGCCTCACGACACAACCGGATCATACGCTTTTGAACGCCCGGCACTTCCTCAGGAGGGATTTCGATACCCAGGTCTCCACGCGCGACCATCACACCGTCTGCTGCATCGATAATTTCATCCGGGTTTTTAACGCCTTCCGCGCTTTCGATTTTTGCAATGATCCTCGTATCGGCATCGCCAATTACATTCCTGATGAGTTTTATGTCATCCGCAGAATCCACAAACGATGCTGATATAAAATCGATACCTCCGGATTCGTCATCGTTTTGAGCGATTCCGATTTTCAAATCACCGATGTCTTCTTCCGTCAGTACCGGCAATGGGATTGTTAATCCGGGAATATTAATTCCCTTCCGTGATTTCAGTATGCCGCCCTTGATGACCATGCATTCCGCATGGCTTGAATCACTTTCGATAACCTTGAGTTCAAGGAGTCCGTCATGAAGGTAGATAGTTTTATCCGGTTTTAAGAGCCTGATGAGATCCGGCCAGTTGACACTTACCTTTTCACTTGTGCCCTCACATGGTTCCGCTGACAGGATGAATGTCTTTCCTTCTACCAGCTCGACCGATCCGGATTCAAAATTACCGACCCGGAGGTCCGGACCGCGCGTGTCAAACATAATCGCTATGTGCGTCCCGGCATCTTTTGCCAGGCGTCGGACGGTTACCATCCTGTCAAGGTGTTCATCGAGTGTCCCGTGCGACAGATTTAACCTTGCGACATTCATCCCGCGTTCGATCATTTTGCGTAGGACGGATTCGTCATCGGTGGATGGGCCGAGTGTGCAGACAATTTTTGTGCGTTTCATAAAAATCATTGTGACCAGATTTTAAAGGGTGCGGGGATTCTGGTCAAATCGAACCCCACGATTGAGTAAAAAAAAAATATCCCCGCTTCAGGGTTTAGAGTGGGTGAAATTGTGAATATAAGATGAGGCATAGCCCGTAGAACAGCACGGCAGTGCGTCATCGCCAGTGCGTCATTACCAATAATCCTGGGATTTGAGAACGCACTGCCGTGCCGTTCTACGGGATATCATTTCCGTTAAATAAAAAAACCCCGCATTTCGAGCGGGGTTTGTTTTTTTTATTTTAATTGTTTTAAAATTCTTCTTCCTGTTTCCGTTTACAACTGAGGATAAGGATTGTAGTTAATCAGATCGGGCATTACGTCCAGAAGCTGCAGGGATCCCGTGTTGAGCTCCCCGGTCTGCTTCAGGGCATTAACCTCTGCCACCGATACCGAAGCGCCCTGTATCCAGTTCAGGAACAGGAGAGTGGCCCTGATATCGTCTGCCGTGATGTCATCATGAGAGCTGTTGTAGTTGGGATCGGCAAGCAGTCCTTTTTCAAGGGCTTCTTCAGCTTCATCGAAATACCATGTGATTATTGAATAAAACGGGATGAACGGACCAAGCATTACCGGGTCCTTGTTGGCATCCCCGAGCATTGTGAGATAACAACCACCCATACCAACCCATGCGTCCGCATCTTTCGGGTTGCTGACAGCGGAATTAAAATTGATAATCGCCTGATCCCACTCGTAGGAGTTGATTGTGTCAATCCAGTTTCCATCCCCGTCAATGTAATACAAACCGCCCTGGTTGTCCTTGCCGCGCTTCGCGTACACCCATCCGAGACCCGTAAAAGCGGATGAAGAGTAAGTCAGGTCGGCCTGGATAAAGCGATCATGGAAAGCACGATTAAAATTTTGCAGGGCCAGCGTGTAATCCTTAGATACATATGCGTTCCAGCCGTTGTCGAGGAAGTCGTTTTCAAGAACGATATCGCCAAGGTTATATGTACCTGCGGAGACCAATGTGACGGTGTGAATATATCCCAGGTTACGACCGATCGATAACTGGAATAAACCAATTTCAAGTGTCAACGGTACACCCATGGGAAGGTTAATGAACCTGAAGGCACCGGCATCGGGTCCTGAGGAAGCCGGCTGCATGGATGGTGTCAGGTTGCCGCCATTGGGATCGGTCAACTTAACCGTAGCCCAGGGGGTTCCAACAGGATTTCCCTCGCGATCGAGGATTCTTCCGGCGAGGACGATGCCATCATTTGGGCCTTGTCCGGTTGGATCGTCGCTAACAGGATCGCTCCCTCCGCCACCGCAGGCAAGTGCCCCGGCGGCCAGGAGGATCGAGAGGATTATTATTGGAAGGTATCGTAAGTTCATTTTCTTATTTTCCTCCGTTTGTTTCATGCCGGAGCTTAGCCGGGCAAGTCGTAGTTAAATTCGTCTATCTGAATCACCGTAGAGGCCGCCACGGTCTCCGGGAGACTTGAATTCCATTGTGCATCGAAAGGCACGCCGATGAACTCGATCATTAACTGGCCCATAGGGTATGGGTCGGGCGTCAATGATAGGGACAGGTCCTGCGGAAAGTGTACGCGTCCGATGTATGTCGCACTGTCGACCTGTGAGAAATAAATCTCGTGACGCCAGTACGCGTTATCGAGGAAGTAAACGTATGGGAACTCCTGGTCGATTATCCCATCGAGATCGAAGTCCCAGCCGATACTGTATCGGAATGGGAACCCGTTATTCAGGGTCGTTCCCTGCGTTGCAGCCAGAAGGTTGTAATGGCTGCGTATCACGAAGATGATGTCGCCATGAATTATCGGATTTGTAAACGCTCTTACGATCATCGGGTCTTCCGTGGGGTTCGGTGCGAAGTTCCTGTCGAGACTGTCGAGTGCGTTGATCAGCCCGCGACCGCTGACATAATCCGTTCCGAGCGATCCCACAATATCGGCATTCGCACCAACCGCGAGTGTTTCTATAACCTCGTATGGCGCCAGAAACGGGAACTGAGCCCAGATTAACGCCGCTACACCGCTGAGACAGGCTGCGGAATATGATGTTCCGGACCCTACCCCGTAACCCTGCGAGAAATCGAGCGGCATCGTTGACACCATGTCGACTCCCGGCGCCACAAAGAATGCGGCTGTCGAGGGATCGGCGGAAAGCGGAAGTGTGTTGGAATCAGGACTGATATACCTTGCCTGATCGGTCGCACCAACCGCAATTACTCCGGGGTAACTGGCGGGGTAGATCGATGTGGCTCCGTTGTCAAGAGGTCTCGCACCATCGCCTGCCGCAGCTACGAATAACACGCCGTGATCTATGGCATACTTAATCGCGCTTAGTTCCATCTGGCTCGGCCCGATCGCATTCGGTGTTTCGTAGGTATAACTCATATTTATGATGAGCCGGGCGTTATATGGGTTATTGAAAAGCCATATTTCCGCGTCATACGGGTCAAGTTTATCTTTCTGCTGCAGAAAAGTGGTTACCGCATACCAGATTCCGTCGGCTGTAAGAACACTGCTGCCGACGCCATCCTGGTCAAGAACTTTAACCGGGATAACTCGAGCGTTCCAGCTTACCGCCGCAAGGCCGTCGGCGTTGTTGGTCATGGCCGCTATGATTCCGGTAACCATCGTGCCGTGACCGTTATCATCCTGCGGATTTGCATCACCATTGACCAGGTCCTTACCGGGCAGAATTTTGTAATTCTCATAGGCGCTAGGGACATCGGCCGCCGGTGGATTCAGGTCGGGATGGTTGTAATCAAAACCGGTGTCCAGAACAGCCACAGCGACATCGCTTGCACGCGGCAAAGGATCCGGGGATACCGCCGGGTCTCCTGGCTGGATAACCCAGGCTTCCGGCACATCCATATCTTCCAGGTACCATTGCTCGCCGGAGACGAACCTCGTATCATCCGGGTCCACCCTCAGTGCAGCCATTCTTGTGATGTATACCGGTTCCGCAACATCGATCCTGGGATCGTCCCTCATCTCTGCAACGGTCAGGGCAAGGTCGGCCCCGGGGGATAGTGCAAAGTGATAGAAATCAATGAATTCCTTATAGTTAATAAGTGTGAGATTCCACTCCTCAACTATGGGATCAATTTCTTCGCCCTCAATTAACCTTAATGATATTTCGCCCGGGATTACCGCGTCATCGGAAATTAAATCCCTGACGGCTGCTTCCATCTGCCGGGCGTTGAGGGTTGCTCCAATCACAGTATCCAAGCCTCGCCCAGGCGATGCAACGTCATTTGCCGTACACCCGGCGATCAGCATAACCATGATCGGAATTGTTAATAGTAATACACTTAAACGTGAGATCAAGGCCTGGCCTCCATCAACGTTATTTATTTTTGATAAATAATACCCCGCCAATTCTCCTACTTGTACTACTGACTTTTCATCATTAACAGCGGCATCAGTCCATGACATACTATTAAGGTATGCCAAAAACGGCCGCTAAGATCAGGGCCAATAGTAGAAAAGTGAGTATACCGACGGGCTGGTTGAAAGTCAACTGTAACTGATTCCCGAGCCGGTTCGTACATCTCACGGCCCCAATCTTTTTCGTTTATTGTAAGTTACAAAAGGATACCATAATATTCAAATAGTGTCAATATCTGAACAGGATTTTTTTAATGGTCTTTGGCAAAATTTTAAAATAAGGCGATTATCTCATCCCGACTTTAACAGATTTCATGTAGCTATGAACGATATTATACACGTGCGGCCCCTCGGATTAATCCTGATTATTCCGGGGGTTCGGAGTTTTGCTATTGTTAGTACGGCCTCTGGAATTTATAATTAAAGAAGCCGAGGAGGCGTAATTTTTAAAAGATGCAGCTCGGAATGAAATTAGTCCCAAGGCTGGTGCAGACACTGAAGCCGACCCTTCAACAGCTTCAGTATTACCGCTTGCTCCAGCAGACCAACCTCGAACTCGAAATTGACATTCGCGAGGAGGTTGCCCAGAACCCGGCACTCGAGGTCGAGGAACTGCGCCGGTGTCCGAAATGCGGTGAGATAGTTCTCGACGGCCAGCCGTGCGTGACATGCATATCCCGGAAAGTTGAAGACCAGGACAGGGAAAAAATCCTGAGCGCGAAAATTGACATGATGGAGGAAATCTATGCCTCCTCCGCAGGGACCTATGAGGCAAGCACATACGAATCGATCCCTGAAGATGAACTCCCCGATGCGTTTGCGACAATGGTCCGTGCGATTACACTCGAAGATCACCTTAAACGCCGCCTTGTAATCGAATGCTCCGACATGCCGAAAGATGATCTTCACCTGGCCGAGGATATTATCGACCGGATCGATGCCGATATAGAGACCGTGACTGAAGATGATATAAGTGTTGAGAAAGCGGCCATGGCACAGAACAACCTCGATAATCCCGGTTTGATAAAGGCATCGGATGAAGCCCTGGCCGATGAATTTGGTGTTGAGCTGGAACAGCTTAAGCGAGTACGAAGACGGCTGGCTGAAATCGATCCGATCGGCAGCGGGCTTGAAACTTCAATCGAGGTCCTTGCACTCCAGGCGGAGCTTACGGAGAACCTTCCCGATGACGAACGTATTGCGCTCGCTGAAATAATCCGCCGCCACCTTAAAGACATCATCAAGGAACATTTCCTTCGCGTTGGAAAAAAAGTCGGACTCGGCGCAAAGCGCGTAAAAGAACTCATCGAATTCACCCGCATGAATTTCCACATTCATCCCAGGCGGCAGTTTGAGGAATCGGAAGTTCACGCGGTAAAGGAAAATCCGTACATGACCGCGGATGTCAGGATTCGCGACATCGATGGTAAATTCGTTGTAGAGGTCCAGGACTCAGGGCTTCCCATGTTGAAAATTAATAAATTCTATATTGAAAGCTACAGGAAGCTGAAGGCAAACAGAAATGCATTCAACTCCGAGGAGCGGAAGCATATCAAGGAGTATTTCGAACGGGCAAGCACGTACATGGAAAATATAAATTCCCGCCGCCGGACGATGATGGAAATAACGGAAGAGATCGTCAGGGACCAGGAAAACTACTTAAGGAAGGGACCCCTTTACCTGAAAAAACTCACGCGCAAACAGATAGCGGAAAAAATCGGCGTGCATCCTTCCACCGTTAGCCGCGCTCTCGCTGTCAGGTATTGCTGGCTCCCCGATAATTCGATTGTCTCATTCAACGTGTTTTTCGATCCATCGGCCTGCTATATCGAAATGATCAGGCAGATCCTTCAGGATGAAACTCCGACGCATGTTTTCTCCGACATTGAAATCTGCGAAAAAATGGCTGCTCAAGGCCATACTCTATCGAGACGTGTTATCACCAAGTACAGAAAAAAAGGCCGGATACCTCCCTCCGGCAGAAGGAAACGGCTTCTTATCAAGGAATGGCGTGAAGAACAGGACAAGAAGGACCTGCCGGAGGATATCGAAGTCATCGAAAATCTCGCCGATGACACTGAGGACTTTGATGAAATTAACGAACCGGACGATCCGGTACAGGACGATAAAACCTGCACGCCTGGAGAGATTGAATAGAGCCTGTTTGTGTAATCCGATTAAAAAATACATCCCCTGGTATTAGCATCCGGGGTTTATTTGTTTCCGAGCGTAATTAAACTTTTTCTGAATCAATTTATCTGTTAAAATATAATTGAACCCAGTAACCCCGTTCCGGAGGTATCTTGATGGCTTCACATCTAAGAATCGGACTAGTTATGCTGGTCATAGTAGTATTAGTGGGAGGATGTTCATCGGGCGGTAATCCATCGATTCCCGGCCCTGATGAAATATCCGGCCCTGGTTTTATCCAGCAGCCAACCAATAATACCAGAGGCAATAATTACCTTTTATTTAATTACCTGATCTATATTGACCCGACTGACACAGGTGATATCCGGCATGAAATTGCCCCGCTCCGGGAATCCGCGATCCACTTAAACATCCTCAAGTTCCTGGAGGAATTCCCCTGCACCAACTGCTTTAAGATCACCGGCTTTTCAATCGTGGAACCCGGCGTCATGGACGTGGACATCGAGATCAGCCATCCGTTTGCCGATCCGGACTTCACGATTTTCGATGTGCGGGGAATCATGATGTTCGGTGGGAGCTTCGAGTATCCGGTTTCCGGACTTAGTGTGTCCGATTCATTACTGGGCGACGGGGAACTTCTGAACGCGGATGGTTACACCGCACTCTATAACCCGGCAACAATCGATACCGCTCCGGGACCTCTCTTTGGTTACTACAAGGGGAAACTGGCGACGGATATTTTGCCGGACGCCGATGTCAACGGTTTCAAGCGCCATGTATCTTCAGGCCCCATAAATTACCGGAATGCGCTTTTGACGGACGTACCGGCGACTGCCACCTACCGGATAAAATTCCAGTTGGCGCCCTTCGTTCTCGGTTATGCCGTGGATGCTAACTGGGCTATGCCGCTTAATTCCCCAGTAAATGACCCGATGAACGATTTTGGCCCCAATGCTAATTGCCCGGAGCCTTGGAAACTTGATGTCAGCGAGGTCCAGATCGGCGGCGGCCTTACAACCGATGGCGGCGGTACAATGATCGTCATCAATGTATATGACTGGGAAGGGAAAACCACTTATTCGAGTCCGATAATAGAAAGCCCTGAACTTTTCGATACGCCGGCAATCGCCACCTGGATTTCGGATGGGGTTGGGTATTCCAGGTTCGAAGCGATGGTCACCAACTCGAATCTTGCGGGCGAGGGAGAATACCGGATGCTGGCCAGTGTAGAAGCCCATGAGAACGATCCCCTGGGCCAGCCCTGGATGGACCTGACCGCCTACCAGTTATTCGTTGTTGAGGTTACTACCGGCCAGCCCGGTGAAGACGATCCGATAGCGTCCGCGACTGCAAACCCCAATCCGCAGATCGTTGGTTTGCCCGTAGTATTTGATGGCACTGAATCTGTCGATCCCGACGGCGGCGACATCGTTATGTATGAATGGCAGTGGGAATCGGACGGAAATTTTGAAGTTGGAGATGAAATTCAAAATCATACGTACCTAACCATTGGATCGTACGAGGTCCAGTTGCGGGTTACCGATGATGAGGATGCGACAGATATACTCGATTTACCGCTTGTAATATCAATCGCCGAAAACCCGGGGGAGGGAATTGCCCAGACCTGGGGCGGTTCGGGAAATGAATTTGTCGAGGACATAGTTGTTGACTCGCAGGGGAATGTTTTTATCGTTGGCGAATTCAATCAAACTGTCGATTTCGATCCCGGACCCGGTGCTTACACCATGGACTCTGCCGGGCTGGAAGACATTTTCCTTAGTAAATTCGGTGCGGACGGTTTATGGCAGTGGACCAGGGTGATCGGGGGTGCCGGTACCGATAAAGGCCTTGGCATCCAGCTCGATGGGGTCGGCAGTATTTTAGTTACCGGTTCTTTTGAGGATACGGTTGATTTCGACCCCGGCGAAAATGATATTGAGCGTACATCGGCTGGATATTCGGACGCTTACGTTGCCAACTTTACCAAGTCCGGTGATTTCTACTGGGTGAAAACCTGGGGGGGAGGTTCCACGGACGCGGCGCACCGATGCGCGGTAGACGTCCTGAGCAATATAATTGTTGTCGGATCGTTTGCGGGGACGGTTGATTTCGATCCCGGCGAAGGTGAGGACCCTCACACCTCGATCAATGTCGATGTAAGTCTCATGCAGCTCTCCACATCGGGGAATTACATCTGGGGAGTCGACTGGGGCAACATGGATGGATGCGTCGGGAACGCGATTGACATCGATTTCGACGACCAGATTTTTGTGCTGGGGAATTTCGAGTCCACCGTTGATTTCGATCCCGGCCCCGGAGAAACCCTGCTCTCATCTCATGGCCAAACCGACGTATACATCAATCAGTTCGACCCCGACGGCCTCCATGTATTAACATATGGCTGGGGCGGCACTGGTTCCGACACAGGCAACGATCTGTTGATCGACGGCAACGAGAATTTTTATATTACAGGTGGTTTTCAGGACGTTGTCGATTTAGACCCCACTTCGGGATACGATCTTCACACGGCTAACGGTTCCGCGTCCGATGCGTACTTCAGCGTGTTTAATTCACTTATGCTTTTCGTGGGAGCCAGGACCTGGGGTGGACCTGAGGAAGATGCCGGTTACGATATTTGCACCGACAATTCAAGCAGGATTTTTACTGTCGGCACTTTCAGAACGACCGCTGATTTCGATCCCACGGGCGGCGAGGATTATGCGATCTCGGAGGGTGAAGAGGATGCATTTCTGGCGATCTACGATTATTCCCTGAATTACATGTGTGTTAAGTCCTGGGGAGGTAGTGTCGCCGACTGGCCTACCGGGATCGTTCGATCAAACTCAGGTGAACTGATAGTTGCAGGACACTTTCGCGGTGACGCGGATTTCGATCCAGGCCCATTTACTGAAATCCACTCATCGAACGGCAACTTCGACGCGTTTATTTCCAGACCTCCTTACATTTGCGATTAGAAGAAATTATTTCATTCAACTTAGCCACACATTTACTTCATCCTGGTTTTAAGATATAATTATCACTCAATTAAAGCATTTTTCAGGAGGTTTGCCAGATGACTTTTCATCCCAGATCTGTGGTACTGGTAATTATTTTTTCCCTGTTGCTTTCAGGTTGTGCAGGCGGTGACGGTGCCCCAATATTACCATCCGATCCGGACAATTCGGATTCATCGGTTGAACTGACTCCGGAATCCCGTACTGGTGGCTCGGTTGATAACAATCATTACTTGCTTTTTCTCAGCAACATTCTTATCGACGCGACTAACCCGGATGAAATCAGCTATGAAATCATTCCGGTACGCGCGGGGGAAATTCACCTCAATATTCTGAAATTACTCGAAGTCGGCCCATGCACTGACTGTTTCAAAATTGTTGGGTTTAGTTTTCCCGAACCGGGCGTGCTGGATGTTGACATCGAGATCACTCACCCGTTCAACGAGATCACTCATCCATTCGATTATTTGGATTTCTCCGTTTTCGATGTGCGCGGCATCATGATGTTCAACGGGTCCCATTTATTCCCCGTATCAGGGAAGTCAATTTCCGATCCGGCTCTCGGGGATGGCGCACTCCTTAACGCCGAGGGTTACACATCTCTTTATAACGGGTCGACATTCGGGCAGGCCGGCGATCTGATGACATATTTCCCCGGCAAACTATCAACTCCGACGATCCCAGATGCTGACATAAATGGTTATATCCGTCATAACACAGAAACTACACGTAATGCATTCTTCGCTGGTGATTCAGTCACTCAAACTTACACGTTGAAAATGCCAACGACCACGTTTGTATTCGGCTACGCGGTCGATGCGAACTGGGCGATTTCTTTGGTAACTCCTGTCGAAGATCCGATTGAGGATTTCCCTCCCGAAGCCAACTGCCCCGAGCCATGGAAAATTAATGTTTTTCCACCAGGACCGGGCCTTACTGACGAGGGCGGTGAGGTTGTTCTGAAATTTAATGTGTATGATTATCTGGGGAAGATATCCCACTATGTTCCAGCAGTTGAATGTCCGGAGTTATTTAATGGTCAAATCTATGCTTCCTTCAAATCTGACGGGCCTGGTTATTCACATTTCGAGGCTTCGGTGACGAACGAAAATCTGGCGCCGATAGGGACTTACAAATGTCTAGTAAGCGTTGAGGACAGTGAGAACGATCTTGTCGGCAAACCGTGGCTCGACTTGACGGCATACCAGATAGTAAATCTTGATGTTAATCCGTGCCAGCCGACGATAACAGTGCAGATTCCCAACGGTGGGGAGATCTGGGAGGTGGAAACCAGCCATGCGATTGAGTGGGACTGGACATGCGAGATTCCCTCTGTAGACATCTTGCTGTCAACTGATAGCGGGATTACCTGGCCCAACCAGCTCAATGTGGGTCCGGTACAAAACGGTGGAGATTGGCAATGGAGCAACATTCCGGCACAATATGATACTGACAAGGCCCGGATAAAGGTTGTATCGCACAACAATGACGCTGTATATGGCGTAAGTGATGATGATTTTACGATAAGCAGTGACCCTGATGAAGACCCTATCGCTCAAGCTATTGCCGATCCGAACCCGCAGACGGTGTGTGAAGATGTGCACTTCACTGATGACGGCTCTTATGATCCTGATGGTGGATTGATTCAGAAATATGAATGGGACTGGGATTATGAGGAATTATTAGGTTTCATACCGGATGAAGAAGGTGAGAATGCAGACCATAACTGGTATATTCCCGGAACATATAAAGTTCAGTTCCGTGTCACCGACGACGAGGGCGCGACCGATACTCTCGATGAACCTTTGGAAATCATCATCGAAAATGCACTCCCGACCGCAGTGGCTGATGCGAGTACCTACAATGCCATAGTTGACGAGGTTATCGACTTTGACGGATCAGATTCCCATGACAATGACTGTGACGGAGAAGAGATTGTCGAATGGGAATGGGACTGGGAAAATGATGGTGTTTATGATGATACTGGCGAGACGCAGAGCCATTCCTACCTAATAGAAGGTACTTACTACGTACAGCTCCGCGTGACAGATGATGAGGGCGCGACAGACAAGCTGGATGAACCTCTTGAGATTCAGGTGGTTGAAGACGGCGCACCCTGGGTCGAGTTGACCGTCTGCCCGGACACTACCGGCTCATCGTATACATTCCAATGGACAATGGGAGACGATCTTACGAACCAGAATGATCTAAAGGTGGATATTGCCAAAGACGGTGACTGGGAACAGATTGGCAATGGTGATCTGAGTTACACCTGGAACGGAATCGAATGCGCGGGCAGGACTTTCAGAGTGCGTGTCACAGATTCCGCTGGACACTCGACTTTGTCTATAGAATGCTTATTCGACGGACCTGATAATGACCCTACAGTCCAGATTATCGACTGCACGCCACCCGTCTTCCAATGGAGCATGAGTGACGATTGCACAGAAAATAATGATCTTTTAGTGGAAGTTTGCGAGGATGGAATCTGGAAATCAGTAGATCCCCCCGGGACAACAAGTTACAGCTGGGATCCCGATTGTCCCGATCATACATTTCAAGTAAGAGTCACAGATGGCAGTGGCCAGAAAACTACGTCCAATACCTGCCACTTTGATGGTGATGATGATTACCCGACAGTTTATATCACCGATTGTAACCCTCCGGTATTTAACTGGACTATGAGCGATGACTGTACATCAACTAACAGCCTTGGTGTGGAAGTTTATAAAGACGGATCATGGACAACAGTTTCTTCCGGATCAACCTCATACACCTGGGATCCCGATTGTTCCAACCATACATTTAGAGTAAGAATCACAGATGGTAGTGGCCAGAAAACTACGTCAAATACATGCTATTTCGATGGCGATGATAATTACCCGACAGTCAATCTCTATGACTGTAACCCACCGGTATTTAACTGGACAATGGGTGATGACTGCACATCAACTAACAGCCTTGGTGTGGAAGTTTATAAAGACGGATCATGGACAACAG
>CBDURU010000089.1:0-14454 GCA_965369865.1 uncultured bacterium
CCCGCAAGGTGATAAATACCCCCTCCCCCCCAAGGGGGGATTATCGGGGGGGTTTTTAGAGTTCAAGTTATGTCCCAAGCCACTTAATTGGTGTTCCCCCCCGCAAAATGATGAATACACCATCCCCCCAAAGGGGGGATTACAGGGGGGGTTTTTAGAGTTCAATTTATTTCCCATGCACTTAATCTGTGCCTCCCTCCCCCCGCAAGATGATGAATACACCATCCCCCCAAAGGGGGGATTACAGGGGGGGTTTTTTAGAGTTCAATTTCTTTCCCAAGCCACTTAATCTGTACTCCCCCCCAATTCCCCAACCAGCTCCTCAATAGTACCCACCATATGCGACCAGTCAAACACCGTCCGCCATTCCATTATTTCTTTCGAAAACTTACCCTGTAAATCCTTTCCACCTTTAAAAAATTCGACTGTCTTCTCCGCTATCGCCAGAGAATCTTTCGGTGGAACAACATACCCCGTTTTTCCATCGAGAACCACTTCCGGAAGCCCCCCGACATTAGTCACTATGCACGGCTTTTCAAAACCATACGCTATCTGCACAATTCCCGACTGGGTCGCCGATTCATACGGCAGCACCACAAGATCAGAAGCGGCAAAATATTTCCCCACCTCTTCATTTGGAATATACCCGGATACGATCCTGACTCCCCCGCGTTCCGGATTTTCAGTGTCAAACAGCGTTCCCAGTTCTCTTGCGCGGTTTTCAAATTCCTCCGGACCGTCCCAGTAATCGCCCACACAGAAAATCCGGCACCCGGGAATTTTATTAATTATCTGTGGCGATGCTTCTATCAGCCATTTAAGCCCTTTGTACGGCCTCACCGCCCCAAAATAAAGCACCATCGATTCATCGGTTAAACCCAGTGCTTCCCTTGCCTGAGTACGATTCCATTCTACCCTCGAAGCGAAAATGTCATATGTAGGGTGGAAATTCTTCCTGATTGCCGCGTCCGGTCGAATCCTCTTCAGATTATTCAGATCCTCTTCGGAGTGCACTATGTACCCGTCGACCGAGTTAAAAGCCATACGGGTCAGAGGGCCCTCAAGCGGACGGTCCTCATGCTGCTTGACATTATGGCACAGAAGAATCACTGGACATCCCGCAATCTTCCTTATCCGATTCGTGAGAGTCGCGATATGCCATCCGAAAAAATGCGTCACCCATGTAAGAACGACCCCGTCCGCCCCGAATTCCTTAACGCGATGCGCAATCTCCGTAAGGCTCCACGGCTGAAGCGTATGCCAGAGATACTCGCAGTCCTCGGTTATCGGATTCTTATCTTCCGATGTCTGTCCGGTGCCTGGATAGATAATCGAAGGATATTGGTATTTATAACTGACAAAAAGAACATCATGTTCTTTTCTGAGGGCACGGACTAAGAGGGTTGTGTAGTGGCTGATTCCGCCTTTGATTGGGTAGGTGGGACCGACAACGGCTAATCGCATGACGCTATCGTCTCCCGGAAAATCTCAGGTTCGCGATCTGTTCGCTCATGAGGCCCATCATAAATATGAGAAGGAAACTCTGGAACATGAGTCCAGCGAATGATGAGACAGCAAGCTTGTTTTGAAAAATTAAATATACCAGGAAATCGATCAACCCAAGCAGGAGTGCGAGCAGGCTTATCGGCAGAAATACCCGCAGAGGCTTGAAAAATACCGCGATCCTCACGATTATCAGGAGAAATTTACTCCCATCCGAAAGTGGTCTGATTTTTGAGCTTCCCTTGCGCCTGGGTGATTTTATCGGTATCCATGCCAGTGAATATCCCGCTTTGATCACGGATAATGTGCTGGTGGTCGGAAGGCTGAAGCCGTTCGGGAAAAGGTCGATAAATTCACGCGCGACCTCGGTCCGCATGCATCTCATCCCGCATGTGAGATCTGGAATTTTGCATCCGGCTACATAACTTGCGAAAGTGTTGAAAACCCAGTTGCCGAAATTCCGGAATAAGGTCGCATCGGTGCCTTTCGTCCTTTCACCAACCACAAGTTCATAGGTCTGGATTTTCTCGAAAAATTTCGGGATATCTTCAGGTGGATGCTGTCCGTCGGCGTCGAGTATCAGGATCGCCCCGGCGCGTGCATCACGTATTCCGGTTTTCACGGACGCGCCGTTTCCCATGTTGTACGGATGCCTGAAAAGCCTTATACGGGGTTGATCCTTGATAAATTCCTCGAGAATTTCTATGGTCCCGTCGGTTGAACAGTCGTCCACCGCGAGAATTTCAAGATCCAGTGGCACCGCAAGTACCCGGCTCAAAGTATCTATAACCGCTTCATGCTCGTTGTAGATCGGGATTATGACCGATAGAACCGGTCTTTCACGATCTGGGTTCAAATTTTCGCCTTGCTCATCCAATTTATCAAGCCTTGCAGGCATCCACAAAAGTCTTGAACAGCCTGGCCTGGATTTTATCGTTCTCCCACATCAATTCCGGATGCCATTGTACACCAACTACCCACCTTTTTGTTGGGTGTTCGACACCTTCAATGATACCATCGTTTGCCCTGGCATTCACGAGAAGCCCTTTGCCGTGAAGTTTGACTGCCTGGTGGTGTATTGAATTTACAAAAACCTGGGAGCTTCCCAGTGCCTTATGGAGTTTTGTGCCAGGTTCGATGGTGACCGAATGACACGGCTCGTCCGGCGGGAAATCCGGCATATGCGTGCTGGCCATCTTTACCTGCGTGTTGATGTCCTGGTAAAGCGATCCATCCAGGGCCACATTGATAAATTGCGCCCCCCTGCATATTCCCAGTATCGGAAGGTTCTTATTGAATGCTAAATTAAACAGATCGAACTCGGTACGGTCTTTCCTCGGATCGACCTGCATGATTTTCTCTGAGATCTGGTTGTCATAAAAATTTGGATCGATATCACCACCGCCCGTTAACACAAGGCCGTGCAGGTTTTCAGCCACCCTGTTCGGATACCGCCCTTCGAGTCCAACCGGAATTATGATCGGTACTCCCCCGGCCTTATGAATGGCTGTGATGTATGGGTCCCAGATATAATGGTGTTCAACATAAATATCTGTTCTTTTCAGATTATGCTGGAAGCACGCTGTTAAGCCTATAAGCGGTGCGGTAACTTTTGGTTTCTGCTGTGACCTTACCGGAGCCGGCGCTGGTTTCCTGGCTGGTGGTCTTGTAGGACTGCGCCTCGTTGTTGGTCTGCGTGAGGGCGCCGGCTTTCGCTGGCTGGGCTTCGTTTTGGAGTCGTTCGTTACCCCCGGTTTTGGTTGCTCCCTGGGTTTTCTGGGGTATCTCGATCGGGACGCTGGTCGCCTTCCGGATGAGGGGGGCTGGGAGTCGGATTTCATCTCCATACCTGTTTCCTTTCTTCCGGTTGTTGGTTCATTTTGATTACTTAATGAATTATTTCTTGAGTTATTTTCGTAATGGTCGGACATGTACTTGTTTCCCGCAGGATATGCGGGAATCTCCTTTTGCTTCTATTCGCAAAACGCGTCTTGCGAAATTTTAGTTGTTTTGAGCTGTCGGGGACTAAGTACAGTGTGCCTGTAACTTATGTATTCTTTTCGGCCTCCGAAGCTCAATTCAGGATATTACCTATCCTGAGCCTTACATATCCCCCACAGCCGACCGCTTTAAGTTGATATGTCTACCGCGGTTCGGCTGCCCGGTCCGGGAATTCCATTTTAGATTACCTGAGAATTCCACGCCTGATATATTATCGGGCTTTTTCTATCACTACTGTATCGTATTTGCCGGAATATGTAAAATCAAATCTGACGGATGCCTCTAACGCAGCCGTCCCCGCCTGCAGTATCGCGTGCGTCCCCGCCTCCAGTATCGCATGTCTCGCCTGCAGTATCGCATGCGTCTCGCCTGCAGTATCGCATGCGTCTCGCCTGCAGTATCGCATGCGTCTCGCCTGCATTGATTTTTATTACAGCATGCGTAAAGTACCTGTACCCATTTTCACAAATGTCGTATACTTACCGGACTATGGATTCATATGGAGGTTTAAAAAACAACATGCATTACGAATATTGCGTCCAGGAAGTTTCCGGTGTCGCCTGGCAGATGATAATGGATTCAGATGATATTGATATAGCCAACCAGCACCTCAATAAGTGGGGGAAGGAAGGCTGGGAGGTCGCGTGCGTGGTGCCGAAACTGGAGAACGGTACTACGGTCGGCTACGGGATCGTCTTCAAGCGCGAGATCCCCGACGACCAGGAACCAATGGGCTGCGCCAAAGAGAAATTATAAAAAACGTAGGTTGTAAGTTTGTTTCAGGGATCCTAAAAATAATCTGGCGGAGAGAGTGGGATTCGAACCCACGTAGCGGCGTGAACCGCCATGAACAAATACATCATCAGAATTTTCTCAACACGAAAAACTCCATATTTTTATGCAACTGGACTTTCCTCTGGTTGTCTGATTCAATAGCATCGGAGTGTGAGAAATGGCAAGCGTTAAACATACAGAAAATTTCATAAGCTCTTTATCGTTTGATGATGCAGAAGTGGCAATCGAGAAATTTCTCCTGGAATCGAAGATTAAGTTTAAAAAAGAATCCAAGGGTAAATACATAGGGCAGCAGGGTTCTGTATGGAAAACAACCCTTCTGGCAAAAGCGGAAATCTACCCAAAGCAATTTCAAATTTCATTAGATGAATCCACTTCAAGCCTTTGGATTAGGGTTGTGATTCAGGAGACATTATCAAATTATGGATGTTACCAGGCCGATTTAAAAGAACGCTACGAGAATTACTTTGAAGTTTTTATGTACGAGCTCAAGAAAGAATTACAATGGGAAGGACTTTCTGAAATAATTGAACCCCCGGAGATTCGTAAATTCGTTTTTCCGAAATGGCGAATAAAAATGATGTTAGGGATCGTTATTCTAGGTGCTATCTGTTATTGCGGTTGGTTAATTTACGTTTGGTTCCCAGTTCCCACTAATATTGAGCTGGAGGGATCTGAATGGTCGAAGGTCTGGCGGGGTTATGGTTTAGTAAGGCCTAATGCTGTTCAAACCGCTCAGAATGGCAATGTGTATATTTGTGGCTCAAAGACAAAATATGCTGATTTCGATCCCGGATGGGGTATAGATTTATTTGTTTCGGCAGGGGGAAACCAACAGGAATTCCTGGCTGGGACACATGGGTTTCTCGCTATATTTAATCCTGAAGGAAGTATCGAACGTGTGATTGACGCCCCAGGTGTTCACCAGTCAATGGTTTTCGATTCTAATGGAAACATCTATTTAGCGGGACGGTTTGCGAGAATTACCGACTTCGACCCGGGTCCGGAAATTGACAGTCATGTTCCTGAATTCGAAGGAAGTTGTACTGAAGGAGACAATTACCTGGCAAAATATACTTCAAGTGGTGAATTTTCATGGGTAAGGACCTGGGTAGGTTCACTATATGGCTGGGGAGTTCATTCCAGCATGGTTCTGGTGGATGATGAGGACAATTTAATAGTGACAGGCGTTTTCATTGGATCAATTGATTATCCAACGGTTGAAGGCTCTGAAATTCATCTTGAAAGCAGCCAGGTGGATATCTATCTGATGAAATTTAATACAAATGGAGTTCCGGTATGGGCGAAGGCTTTCGGCGGGACCAGGTGGGTCAACGTATCAGGTGGCGGTGTTGACAACGATGGTAACATTATCATCAGCGGCAACTTCGAAGGCACTGGGATGGACTTTGATCCCGATCCGGAAATTGTAATATCGCCGCAACCGGCAGGCAGCGACGCTGATTTCGTAACTAAATTCGATTCCGATGGCAATCATCTATGGGTAAACACCAGCCTGGATTTCCATTTTCATGATCTGGATACCGATAGATCGGGTAATTTCTACATTACCGGCAGTAGCAAGGGCCCGGAAGGAAGTAACCAGCATGCAATTCTAATGAAGTACAATGCGGACGGGGAACTTGTCTGGGAAACGGATATTGCAGGTGATGTCAACAGTCGAGGATTTGAGCTATTATTAAATGAAGACGGCTATGTGTACATATCCGGTGAAACAAACATGGTAGACAGGTTTTTCTGCTCATCTAAGAATGCATTTATTTCAAGGATTGATACAGAAGGGCAGTTGGACTGGACACGCATAATTGATGTTAACTCATGTGGTTGGCGTATGGCTCAAGCCCGGAATAGTGATCTGTACATGATTGGTTATTATGGGCACAATGGGTCGTTTCTCGTTAAAATAACAGATCTGTGAAATCTAAAGCGTGTTTAAGGGTCAGGCTGTAAGAAAAATTCTGGCGGAGAGAGTGGGATTCGAACCCACGTTACGACGGTAGCCGCAAACACGCTCTCCAGGCGTGCGCCTTCAACCACTCGGCCATCTCTCCGCGCTTGTGGATATCTTCTGCTTGAATGAGCACATGTTATATATCGCATTGTCCCCGGATATTCAAGTGGTTTCGCGCAGACCTCTCAATCAAACTCCCCTGACAGTACCGCGAACGTTAGTGTAACAGTACCGCGAACGTTAGTGAGTGGCCTTAATTAACAGTACCGCGAACGTTAGTGAGTGGCCTACCAATAACAGTACCGCGAACGTTAGTGAGTGGCCTGCCAATTCAATCCAATTAACAATCCAGACACTCCCTGACGGTCGCGGCTCTGATACAACATAATCACTAAAAAAACCGGGCTGTTAACCCGGCTGTTGCTTCAATTAATATCCCTGACTCTACCAATTACCTCCTCCCACCACCGCCGAATCCATTTCCGGCTCCACCGTTA
This sequence comes from uncultured bacterium, assembly GCA_965369865.1. Lineage (GTDB taxonomy): Bacteria > JAJVIF01 > JAJVIF01 > JAPKYR01 > JAPKYR01 > JAPKYR01. Next base: position 6,769 of record CBDURU010000089.1, read on the forward strand.
CCTCCATTTCTCCTCGAGCCGTTTCCACCGCCAAAGCCTTGATTACCCTGGCCGCAGTTATTTCCGGAACCGTCACGTAATCGTTGTCGATCCCGGGTTCCATTGCCCTGACCGCCAAAGCCTTGATTACCCTGACCCTGACCGCCAAAACCCCGGCCGTAATTACCATGGTTTCCATAACCATTGCCGCCACGATTTCCATATTGGTTATTTCTTCCGAATTGATTCGATGAACTGGGCGCGATGTCGTCGTTCCAGCCGCCCCTGAATCCATTTCCATTTCCGTTTCCACCGCGATTACGGTTGCGGCTTCCATTTCCCTGGCCGCCGAAACCTTGATTGCCCTGGCCGCAATTATTTCCGGATCCGTCGCGTAATCGCTGTCGATCCCGGTTTCCATTTCCGTTACCACCGCGATTCCCCGAAAATGTCCAGTTGTCAGCGATGTTTGATGGCTGCGAAACAACAGGAAGAACCAGCATGTTCGTGCTGCCGCCAGAAAATCCGACTGTCGCAAATGGACCGGTGATTAATGCCGAGTCCGGCGTTTGCACTTCACGGATGAAGTTACCGTTTTGGTTTACTGAACCGATTCTGACTGGTGTTGCGGTCTCTAATGATGTGAATTCTTCGACATATCCATTGAAAGCATTAACTGCGCTTTCATCGTTTGCTACCACTGCTGTTACTAAAATTGCGAGGAAAAAAATCGGGAAGAGACCAAGAATTAGATGCTCTCTCATTTTTAAAACTCCTTTTGTTAAGTGATCATCCACATCACTTGTCTCAAAAGGTATCGGAACTGTGTGCCCGATGTTTTCTGGTTATTACGATGGCTTATGATAAGTAAAGGTTCAATATTACATTACAGCAATTTTACCATTAATAAGTTCCTTCTTGCTAATTCCGGCCCTTTTTTCTTAAAATCTCTTCAGTTTCATTGCCATATTTGAAAGTCTTGCATATACTCTGAAACACTAAACGTATTTCACGCACCGACACTTATGACTCCGAATTTCTGCCATCTTCATCTCCACTCCGAATACTCGCTTCTCGACGGGGTTATTCGCATCCCGGACCTGGCACGCACCGCCAGTGAAATGGGTATGGACGCGGTCGCTCTTACCGATCACGGCGTCATGTACGGTGCGATCGAGTTCCTCGAAGCCTGTAAAAAAGAGGGAATCAAGCCGATCATCGGCTGCGAGGTTTATGTCGCTCCGGGCCACAGGGAGGATAAATCACCCAGTACCAAGGGCGGCAATGCGCATCTCGTGCTGCTCGCGATGGACCAGACCGGCTACAGGAATCTCGCGACACTTGTCAGCCGTGCATTTATTGAGGGCTTCTATTACAAGCCCCGACTCGATCACGAACTCCTTACTCAATATTCCGACGGGATCATCGCTCTTTCGGCATGCCTGAAAGGTGAAATCAACAAGTGGCTTCTCTCCAATAAAAAAGAAAAAGCAATTGAGGTCGCCGAATTTTATAAGAACACTTTCGGGCCCGACAGGTTTTACATCGAGATCCAGGATCATGGGCTTGAAGAACAGAAACGTGTAATGCCCCTTCTGATCGAGCTTGCGGAGAACCTCGGACTAAAAACTGTCGCCACAAACGATTGCCATTTTCTAAAATCGGATGACCGCTACATTCAGGATGTCATGATCTGTGTCCAGACTGGTAAAAAACTGGATGATCCCGACCGTTTCAGGGCTTACTCGCCACATCATTATTTCAAATCGCCCGATGAAATGGCAGAGCGATTCAGCTCGATACCTGAAGCGATTGAAAATACTGTTCGGATCTCTGAGATGGTTGATTTCAATCCGACGCTTGGAAAATCTTTCCATTTCCCGGAGTTCAAGCCCTCTGACGGCCAGTCGCCTGAAAATTTCCTTAGAAAGAATGCTCGCCTCGAACTTAAAGAACGTTTCGGAGATGGTATCCCTGACACTTACATTGAGCGGCTTGATTACGAGCTTGATGTAATTTGCGATATGGGATTCGCGAGCTATATCCTTATCGTGGCGGATTTTGTGCGTTGGGCGAAAGAGAAGGGAATCCTGGTCGGGCCGGGCAGGGGTAGCGCTGCGGGATGCCTTGTGAATTACGCGCTGGGGATTATCGATATCGATCCAATACAATTCGGGCTTCATTTCGAACGTTTCATGAATCCTGCCAGGAAAAGCCCTCCCGATATCGATATCGATTTTGATCCTGTCGGACGCGCGGACGTGATTGATTATGTCACGAAACTTTACAGGGAAGAACATGTATGCCAGATAATCACTTTCAACCGCCTGAAAGCACGCGCCGCGCTCCGGGATGTCGGGCGCGTGATGGATATCCCGCTTGGCGATGTCGACCGTGTCGCGAAACTGGTTCCATTCGGAAGGGACCTTGATGAAGCGATCAATAAGAACCCGGATTTTAAGAATGAATATGAGAAAACCACGCTTTCAAAAATCTGGATCGATACCGCGAGACGGGTTGAAGGGCTTGCGCGGAACGCGAGCGTTCATGCTGCGGGAGTTGTAATTTGCAAAGACCTGATTTGGGATCACGCTCCGGTTCAAATCATGGACAAGGACTCAGGCGCTGTCTGCCAGTATTCCATGGACGACGCGGCGAATATCGGGCTCGTCAAAATGGATTTCCTTGGCCTCAGGACATTGACCTATCTCCGGGAAGTATGTGAAAACGTTAAAAAATCCAGGGGCATCGAGATCGACATTTTAAAAATACCCCTGGACGATAAGAAAACATTCAACATGCTTGCGAAAGGCGATGTTCTCGGCGTGTTCCAGATGGAAGGCGGTGGGATGCGCGACCTCCTGATGCAGATCGCACCTGACATGATCGACGACCTGATCGCCACAATCGCCCTGTTCCGCCCAGGGCCTATGGAGAACAACCTCCATACATCGTATGCCCGAAGGAAAAATGGAAAGGAAGAGATCACTTATAAGACAGACTTGCTCAAGCCCATTCTTGAGGAAACCTATGGCGTCCTCACATACCAGGAGCAGATCAGCCTGATTCTCCAGGCGCTCGGTGGACTCGATCTTGGCATCGCTACAGTGGTTATGAAACTCATCAGCAAGAAGGTCGATCGTGAGAATATTGCCAAATACATGGCGGAGTTCCTTCAGGGTGCCGATGAACGAGGCGTCGACAGGAAAACCGCAAGGGAAATCTGGACCGAGATGGAAGCCTTCGCCGGATATGGCTTCAACAAGGCGCACTCCGCGGCCTACGGCTTGATCGCTTACCAGACCGCCTATATGAAGGCGAATTATCCGCTCGAATTTTACGCCGCTTACATGACATCCGAAATGCACGATCAGGACAAAATTGCACGGATATGCGATGAAATGAAACAGAAGGAAATTCCTGTTTACCCTCCCGACATTAATAAATCCTGGCCGAAATTTACGATCGAGGGTGATGGAATACGCTACGGGCTTGCGTCGCTCAAGGGAGTCGGATACCTCGCGGTTGAATCCATCGTCCAGGGACGCGACACTAACGGCTCATTTGAAAATATCTATCATGTAGCAAAAAACGCCGACCTTCGCCTTGTCAACAAGGGTGTTTTCGAAGCGTTGATTACCTCCGGTGCGTTTGATGGTCTCCAGGGAAACAGGCGGAGTAACCTTGAAGCTATTGGCAATGCTCTCGATCACGCTAAAAAACTTCAGGAGGATGAATCGAGAGGGCAGGTGGGTTTGTTTGGCGGACCGGGTTCGGTAGCTCCAGGTCCGGCGCTGGAGAGTATTGATGAATATTCACCCTCTGAACTTCTCAGGCTGGAAAAGGCCTCCATCGGTTTTTATCTCTCCCGGCATCCGCTCGATTCGGTCTGGGAGAACATCAGGGATTATACACGCCAGAATATCGCCGACCTTGTCGAACTGAACGATGGCGCTTCGGTGCGTGTTGGCGGTATGTTCGGATGGGTCAGCAGGCGAATTACCAAGAGGTCCATGAAATATTATGCCAAGTTCAGCCTCGAGGACCTTTCGGGAAAAATTGAGGGGATTATTTTCCCCAAGGCTTATGAAAAATTCGGCGGCCTGGTTGAATCCGAGGCGTTTGTCCTGGTCAAGGGTAAATTGAAAGCCGAGGAACTTGAGAGTACTGAAGAAAATGAGCGTCCGAGAAAGCAGGTTGAATTATTCGCCGAGGAGATCTGGAAGTATAACCCGGATTCAGGGGCATGGATCCAGCAGAAATCACCGACCGAAATGACCGAGGTCGATGCCCCCCTTATTGACACAATTCTTGACGATGATACCGGGTATTATGAACCGATCGAACCAAAAGGGCCTGGGGTTTTTGTTGATATCTTCCTCGACCTTGAAACCGCTGAAAAATCCAGTATAAACTGCCTGAAAGATAAACTTAAAATGAGCAGGGGACCGACTCCGGTTCGGTTCAGATTCCCGCTCCATGGACGCGAGATTGTTATTTCGAACGGATTGGGTACTGAAATTATTTTCAGCCCGGACCTGAGAGACGAACTTATCACAATTCCGGGAATTGAAGATGTTAAGTTAGAAAAAAACCCGGGGGTGTGATGTGGGTTATAATCAAGGGACGACCATTGCGAAAGCTCCGGGGCGAAGCAAGCAACGCCCCTACGAATAGAACCTGTATGAATAGAGGCTTGTAGGGGCGCTGCTTGCTGCGCCCTGGTCAAAATCCAGGCCTTTGCAACGGTCTCACAAGGGAATACCATGAATATTTCTGAAACACCTGTTAAAAATAAGGTCGAACAATGGGAAACACGTAAGACCAATCAGATCACGATCGGAATTGTCGGTTCCGGTGGCGATGGTATTATCGCTGCTGGTGAGATCATCGCGTCCGCGGCGGCGCACGAAGGCCTTCACTGCATTCTCACCAAAAGTTACGGACCTGTCATCCGCGGTGGAGAAACAAGCGTTCGCTTGCGCATGGGGGCAAACCGGGTACATTCCCAGGGCGACAAACTTGATGTTCTGGTTTGTTTCAGTTGGAAGGATTTCAAGCTCTTCAAGGGTGAACTGGTCCTTAAGGAACAATGCGTAATTCTCTACCCGGAATCCGATGAACTTGAGCCGCATGAGATTCCAATAGAATCCGGTCTGAATCCCGCGATCATGAAAATCCCGTTCGTCCGTCTTGCCGAGGACGAGGTCGGGAACGGTCTCACTAAAAATATCGTTATGCTGGGCGTGCTTTGCGATCTCTTCAATCTTCCGGAAGAGGGCCTTCAAAACGCGATTCTCCACCGTTTCAAACGGAAAACCCAGGCTTTGATCGACCTGAACACCAAAGCGCTTATGGTCGGTAAAGAATATTCACAAAAGAATATAGATTTAACCCACCCGATCAACTTTTTCTACACTACCGGTCCCCCGAATCTTCTCATGACCGGAAACGAAGCGATCGCCGTCGGTGCCTTGAACGCCGGTTGCAGGTTCATGGCCGGTTACCCCATCACTCCTGCTACCGAGATCATGGAAACCCTCACGAATCTCATGCCGATGTATGACGGGACTGTCGTTCAGGCAGAGGATGAGATCGCCGCGATTGCCATGGCTATCGGCGCAAGTTATGCGGGTGTTAAATCCATGACCGCGACATCCGGTCCCGGGGTCAGCCTGATGCAGGAAATGCTTGGACTCGCTGTGATCTCTGAAATTCCCATGGTGCTGGTAAATGTCCAGCGCGGCGGCCCCGCAACCGGAATCCCGACGAAAAGCGAACAGGCCGACCTCATGCAGGCCATCCATGGCGGGCACGGCGACAATTTCAAGGTCGTGTTGGCCCCGTGCGATGTCGAGGACTGCTATGACATTATCCATCATGCCTTCTCAATTTCGGAGAGTTTCCAGGTCCCCGTTCTTGTTTTATCCGACCAGTTCCTCGGACAGAGAAAAGCCAGTTTCCCCGCTCTCGACCCCAACCGTATCCCGGTCGCTGAACGGAAACTCCCTAAAGAAAATGACCTCCTGGATTTCAAACGTTACAAATTAACAAAAACAGGCGTCAGCCCTATGACTTATCCAGGTATCGAAAATGGTGAGTACCTCGCGTCCGGAATTTCCCATATGGAAAATGGCTACCCAACTTCGACTCACGCACTCAACGAAATGCAGACCCGTAAACGTTTCGAAAAAGCCAATCACATCATTGAACGATTCCCGTTGTGGCGCTACTACGGTCAAAAAGGCGCGACTCTCGGGATTCTCGGCTGGGGTAGCACTAAGGGGGTTATCCGCGAAGCGATTCATCTGTGTTCGAGGGCTGGGATCGATGTTGTCGGGATGGTCCCAAGAATGCTGTTTCCGCTTCCGGTCGATGAGCTTGAGGACTGGTTTTCCACGCTGACAAATTTAATTGTCGTCGAGATGAGTTACTCCGGGCAGTTCCTTCAGTACATCCGCAGCCAGATGCAACTCCCGTCGACCGTCGTCCATTACAGACGAAGCGGTGGATCGTTGATTCCGCTCGAGGATATCCTGAATCTCGTTATTGAGCATTGCGACGAATCCATAAAACCCGAGCAGAAGGAAATTATCGATCCGGAACGAATCTACGACCTCGGCAAACCGCCGAAAGTCAGCTTGATCCTGAGGGGTGAACACTATGTACTCTAACGAAATGAAGCCGAAGGATTTTAAAAGTGAACTGAAACCGATCTGGTGTCCGGGGTGCGGCGATTTCGCGGTCCTGACTTCCATGACCAAAGCATTTGCTGAATTAGGGCTTCCCAGGCATAAAATAGCAACAATTTCAGGCATCGGCTGCTCCTCCAGAATTCCCGGATATATGAGCACATATGGGTTCAACACGCTCCACGGCCGGGCGATTCCTATCGCTATTGGCACGAAACTGGCAAATCCGGATAATACCGTCATCGTAGCCGGCGGCGATGGTGACATTTTTTCGATCGGCGGTGGACATCTCCCGCACGCGGCGCGCCGGAATGTCGATATCACCGTTCTGGTCATGGACAACCGGGTTTACGGGCTGACTAAAGGCCAGATGTCCCCCACCACACCGCTCGATTCGTTCACATCGACCACTCACTACGGCTCCTACGACCCCCCGGTCGACATGGTGAAATTCATGATGGCTTACGGCTCTGGTTTCGTCGCGCGCGGATTTTCCGGGAACCCGAAGCAGCTCACGTCGCTAATAATCCAGGCCATCGAATATACCGGATTCGCGTTCATCCAGATTCTCTCCCCATGCGTGACATTCAGGGGCAAGACTGAATACGATGCGATCCGGCAGATGTCGAAAGATATCCCCGATGACTACAACCCCGCCGACTACCGGGCTGCCTGGCAGATAGCCGAAGACACCGGCACGCTCCACATGGGACTGATCCACCGGAACGACAAATTAATCCCATACGGCGACCGGATCGAATCCATGCGCAAAATCGCCAAAAAGAACGGCGTACCCCCGGTCGCCGAACTGATCGACGCCTTCCGCCCATAAAAATCTTCCCGGAGCAGTCCCGTAGCATGTGACTCCCGTTCCATGGAACTCGTTCCCTGCGAGTCCCGCGCAGTTGGATGGCGTTGCCCACGTGCGAAGGAGTGAATAATTAATGGAAGCGGACGGGACGTCCGCGATACTGCAGGCGGGACGCATGCGCTACGGGTTTCGCGACGGGGCGTC
>CBDURU010000090.1:0-14428 GCA_965369865.1 uncultured bacterium
ACTAAATCCCGTAGCGCAGGACGCCGGCCTGCTGTACCGCGGACGGCCCGTCCGCATGGGGAGCGGTATCGAAAGTTTTGATCGCTTGTGATTTTTCAGTGTAACTACTTTTTCAACAGGCCCGTCCCGCGGTTGGATGTCGTTGCGGGTGTTGCCGTTGCTCATGATGAGCCTGCCGTACTGAGCTTGTCGGAGTGTCGAATGGTTTGTTCTCTATTAACTAATAGGACATGTTTCAGGGGGATTGGCGCGTGGTATAATCGAGAAAAGGGACTTGCTTCACCCACAGACACGCTTTCGCTCAGTCTGTGGGCGCCACACGTCGGTTTCCGGAGTGATGAGGTGAGTCGCCGTGAGAAGATGCACCTGCAAACCTCCGCTTACGCTCTGATATGTAGGCGGCACGCGGGTACTTAACTGAATATAAAGATCCTGATGATCCAAATTCCACTGAATATGAAATGAACTAGGAGGATAATATGCGTTTTTTCATAATTCTATTAATGGTATTGTTGCTAAATTGTAATACTATTAGTGATGATAGCACTGATAATTTTATAATTAATACATATTGGAGTTTAAGACGGTACTGTAATTGGGATATATATGCTAAACCTGTCGTACGTTGCGACCTTGCCAATTATATTGAAGAGCTCGATCCTGAATTTTATAAATCAGCAACCTCCAATACAGATGGGAGTGCTTTCGATGAACATACCTTTTTCGCTACGTATGCAGAATATTATAATATTGACTCAAGAACGTTTCTTAAGGCTTATCACAATATAATACAAAAAGAAATTGAAAACGGGGATGGCAATACAGCTGATTGCGGATTAATACCCTGGTTTTTTGGCAATCTGGCTGGTGAAATTGGTGATGATGTCCTGATTGCCCTGCTAGATGATTATTATAATCATGAATTTGATTTAACAGAGGATTATGTATATCTCTGGACGATAGAAGCAGCGTTAGAATATGATCAGATTAATGGGCTATATATGCTCGCTGATTACCTGGCCGGCCTCCATTTACGCTACAATTCGTGGGAAAAATTATATGGTATTTTGGGCAGGCTTCATTATCGTAACTTACGGGGCGTCGGAGGAGAGGCAGAAAATTGTTTGGATTATTTCTCACAAACGCTTATTGATATATATAATAAGACTGATATTTATCGTACGGAATTAAAATTTCTATGTACTGGATATCTTGGTCATTTTGGCACAAAGGAAAATATAGATTATTTGTTTTTAATTGCAAGTGATATTGACAATTCACAAATTGAACGGATATATGGTTTGTCAGGATTGCTGAGGTATCTGGAGCATTTTAATAGTCTAAACCAGGTATATGATCCATTTATCTTTGGAATTAATAAAGAGACGTTTTTAATGGACAATTTAAATATGCCTATTTTAATGGGTGACAGATACGAAATTGATTATTTAAATAGATTAATTAAGCATTTAGACGAACCTGCAAATATAACTGCAACTTTAGAGTATGTAGCAAATAGCATAAATCACATACAAAATCGCCCACAATCACTATATGAATTTATTATGGGAAATATAGATATAATAAGAGAGTATGATTATGTAGTGAGATTTAGAAATGAAATCAATTCAACAAAAGATGTGTGGATAGATACACAATATTTAGAAGAAGTTTTTAACCTGATTGGTGAAGATTAAAATATCAGATAATTAAAAAGATTTAAAAACAGTAGGATTTATAAGCCAGAGTATCCCCACTCGAATTATGCTAATATTCCCCCCGATGCTCGATCCCGATATCGACATAAATTCCGATCCGACTGAGGGGCCGCTCGACCGTATCTGGACAGTAAGCCAGGTCACGACGAGAGTAAAAACCATCCTCGAGGGTGATCCCGCTTTAACCGGCATTTCCGTCCGCGGTGAGGTCACAAACCTTTCAACTTCGAAGGCCGGACATGTTTATTTCGGACTTAAGGACGAGAAATCGATACTCAAATGTGTCGCGTTCCGGTCGGATGCCGCGAAGCTGAAAGTCAAGCCGAAGGAAGGCCGGGAGGTTGTCGCGGGGGGGCGGATCAATGTCTGGGATTCGGGCGGCACGTACCAGCTTATAGTTTCCGGGCTTGAGGATGTCGGGAAAGGAGCGTTATGGCTGCAATTTGAAGAGACCCGGAAGAAACTCGCGGAAGAAGGGTTGTTCGATGAAGCCCACAAATCACCGATGCCGCGATTCCCGGGGAAAATCGGGATAGTAACATCCCAGACCGGCGCGGCGATCAGGGATATGATCCTGATCTTTGAAGAACTCGCGCCGTATATCGAACTGATTGTAGCACCGTCGCTCGTGCAGGGAGAAACCGCGCCATCGAGCCTGATCGATGCTGTCAATCTCCTGGCAATGTGGGACGAAATTGAACGTATGGAGGGCAGGGACGGGCTGGACCTTATAATTATCGGGCGCGGCGGAGGGAGTTTTGAGGACCTGGCCTGTTTTAACGATGAGGCCCTGGTGCGGAGGATTTACGATATCGAAATTCCGGTAATAAGCGCTGTGGGGCATGAAGTTGACTTTACGATCATTGATTTCGTGTCCGATCTCAGGGCCGCGACTCCAACGCAGGCCGCGCAACTCGCGGCCCCCTCGTCGGAAGAACTCATTGGTGAGATTTCTGATATGCTTGTGGAACTCAGGCAGATGACCGAAATAAAAATTGAAACATACCGTATCGGTTTATCGAATATATTATCGCGCACGGTATTCAGGCGGCCGGTGGACAGGATCAACAATCTCAGGCAGAGCATGGATCTGATTACCGGCAGGTGTTCAAGGGTGATAACGGGGAGATTGAAGGTCCTCAGGCACCGGTTTGGATCGATGGCGAGCCGCCTGGACGCTCTCGATCCGCAGGCAATTCTGGCGAGGGGTTATTCTCTGGCATTCGAAGGAGAAACCGGGAAACTGATTACCAGGACCGGCCAGGTGGACCCCGGTGTTCCTGTGGACCTGAGGGTATCCGACGGTACAATAAAGTTAAAAGTCAGCGAAGGGGACGATATTAAATGAGTAAGAGTAAAAAAGCCCGGGATATTCCGGACGATATAAAGAAAATGTCCTTCGAGGAAGCATACCAGGCGTTGAAGGAAGCGACCGATTTCCTGGAGGCGGAGGAAGTCGATCTGGAAAAGTCGTTATTGGAATATTCAAGGGCCAGTGTCCTGGCCAGGCATTGCGCAAATTTACTGGATGAAGCCGAGGATCGGGTCAGGGTCCTGGTTGAATCCGAAGGTGTGATGGAGCTTACCAGGTTGGACACTGAGGACGATTAAATAACTATGGCAGATCTGGTATCTCAGCTTTTGAATAACGAACCGATAGTGTCAGCCCTGACAGCATGGGCTCTTGCGGCATTACTGAAATTTTTAATTGTCGCGATCCAGACGGGCAAACTCGATTGGGAACGTATATTAGGCACGGGAGGCATGCCGTCGACCCACACAACTCCGATCATCGCGTGCGCGACAAGTATCGGATTGGTCGCGGGTTTCCAAACCCCCGTTTTCGGACTCGCCGCCGCGCTCTGTTTCGTGGTTGCCTATGACGCCGCGGGTATCAGGCGACATGCCGGTGCACAGGCGCAGGCGATCAACAACCTGATAAAAGACCTTACAAACCTGGAAACTTTCAAGGGTCAGAAACTCGAGAGTTTCTTCAAGCGATGGAATGTCGCGGAATTGAAAACCCTGCTCGGCCACAACCCCATCGAAGTCTGGGTCGGGATCATAATTGGAATTCTAACGGCACTTATTATCCATAATAACTTCGGTCACATGTTTAATTCCGGACAATTTATTGGCACCCCTTAGTAAAATCAGGCTCGATCAATTGCTGGTCGAACGCGGATTGTTTCGATCGCGCGCAAGTGCCCAGGCAGCGATAATGGCGGGCAAGGTGATTGTGGAAGGCAAAAATAACCCCAAAGCCGGCGACCGAATACTCCCCGATACAAAAATTGAAATTATTGAACCGGATTGCGCATACGTCTCACGCGGCGGATTGAAACTCGAAGGAGCGCTGGATCATTTTGAAATCGATTCCACAGGCTGGAACGCCCTGGATATTGGCGCGTCGACCGGCGGCTTCACCGATTGTCTCTTGAAACGGGGAGCGTTGCATGTGACCGCCCTGGATGTCGGCAGGGGGTTGATTGACTGGTCCCTGAGAACCGACGATCGGGTGACGGTAATCGAAAAAGTCAACGCGAGAAATCTCGAACCCGACCAGGCGCCGGGACAGTTCGATCTTGCGGTTGTCGATGTTTCATTTATCTCTTTGAAACTTATATTCCCAAAAATACCCGAACGGCTGAAACAGGACGGTGTTCTCCTCTCGCTCATAAAACCCCAGTTCGAAGCCGGAAAAGGAAAGGCCCCTAAGGGTGTGGTAAAAGATCCGGACACCTGGCGCGAAGTTTTGAAATCATTTATATCGCCGGGGATATTCGAAAATGAAAAACCACCCGGACTAAGGAGTTTCTCAATAAGTCCGATCACCGGCAAGGAAGGTAATGTAGAATTTTTCGGGATGTGGCAGATGGGGGTGGAAGGGATTAGTAAAGAGGAAGCGGCCAAACAGATCGAAAATCTAATAACAGAGGTGGTAACAGAGCCACGACCGTAAGGGAGTGCGCATCAGACATGTTGGCAGTGTTACAATAATATGATCCGAAATGTGCACTCCCTGACGGTCGTGTCTCTGTTAACACCTTTGTTAACAACTAAATCCCGTACTCAGGTTTCAGTCGTCCTGATAAAGTATCAGTGTACATTTCCTTAAGGCTCTCGACAGCTCGATCCAGGTTGTAGCGTTTTAAAATAAGGTTACGTCCGGCATTCCCAATGCGATCGCGAAGAATCCGATCATCCAGAAGTTCCAGAAGGTGCATCGACGCGGAATCAATATCGCCCGGTTTTACAAGGAAGCCAGTCTGCCCATGAGTAATTACGTCGGGAATCCCCCCGACACCGGTGCACAGGCATGGAATTCCGAGCGCCATGCATTCGAGAATTCCAAAAGGCAGGTAATCAAAATCGGCAAGATGCACAGCGATATCGAACGCGGCGAAAATATCGGGAGTATCATCCCTTTCACCAAGGAATTTCACGTTATCAGAAATCCCAAGCTCGACTGCCAGGTTCTCAAGTTTTGCGCGTTCCGGCTGGTCGGGATCATACCGTCCGCCGAGAATCACGCAAGTCAGATCGGGGAATTTTTTAATAACCTCTGGAAGTGCCTTAATTAATTTATCCTGGCCTTTCCGGGGCGCGATCCTGGTTGTGGTTCCGATCAGTAAATCATTATCGGTCAGCCCGAGTTCATCACGGATGCGTTTTGGATTCAAATTCTGGAGCCTGAATAAATCCGGCGCGAGACCCCATCCGTGAATTATCGCCTGCGGTGTTTCAGGGAAATAAGTTGCGGCCCCTTCGGAATCCGCCGATGTCGCGAGGAGAACTCCGGTCAGGTAACGATTGGTAATACTGTTAATAAAGGTGCGGAATCGAGCCGGCGTTGGAGCCACACCGGTGAAAGAAAGAAGCCTGACCGGGACTTTCGCGAGTATCGCCGCACGCGCAAGTGCGAAATTAGCCTGGTACTCGGTGAGTATGATATGAATGAAATCCGCCTTGATTTCCCTGAGGAATTTCGACATCTTCCCGATCTCAGAGAAAGTGGTTTTAAGTGCGTTAAACCAGTTCGCGCCGGGCCATCCGAGCTTGCGGCCGTACCCGGGCGACGCCATGATCGCGAATTCATGCGCTTTCAGATTCGGGATTCCAAGATCGTTAACCGCATCGACAAACGGTTCTTTCTCAACTCCGGGCCACCAGTAGCAGAACATGACATGGACTTCTTTATAATTCGGGGCACACTTCTTAAGGTATTCAAGAAGGAGCTTCCGCATGCCGGGGTTGATATAGATTCCAAGCGCGTAGACGAGGTTGCGATTTTTGAGATCGGGGAATGAGTTGTCGTTTTTAGCAGGCATGCAGGTTGGGAAATAGTAACATAACAAAAAATAAAAAAATTGCGGAATTTTGATTTTCCTTTCGCCAATCGATCGAGAACTTGTCCAAGTAGTAGTCAAAGGACAGGTGAAATTGAATGTCATTGATCGATGTAACCGACGCATTGGGCGTACCGCTCTGGTATGACCGCTCAACACGATACGGCGTCCCGCATCCCACAAAACTTAAATTTAAAGGTTCCGCGAAATTACGTAAGGCACTCGAACTTCTGGGTGAAGACCTTAAAAAAATCGGTTGGCTGGATTATATTGAGAAAATGCTCACGGCTGGCGTATATGTCAATAAGCCGGGAGCACACAAGGAGGGCATAGCTGTCGATTTCGATGGCGCGGTCGTGAGAAGATCGCCCATCGATGGGTCGGAAAGCAAGGCTTATGTCTACAAAGCCGGGATGAGTAATTCGCTCGCGAGAAAAACCGCGACCCGTTTTGCCTGCCTGGTAGCCAGGCATTTTGGGGTGGTACTTACAGCGGGTTATAACCGTGCGCATGAAGATCACATCCACGCCGATCTATCGCGATCCGTGAAATGGTATGGTTCAGTAAGCCAGGTTATTCTGGTCCAGGAAACCCTGAACGCCTGGTATGGAGCAGGATTAAAAGTTGACGGGAAGATGGGGAAAAATGTAAGGGGTGCGTGGTCTGAAGCATCCGGAGGACAGTTTGTGTTGTCGGATTTTGAATACGGAGATGCGTTCAAATGGCTTCTGGACACAGTCGCGTTTAATCCACCGATCCAGTTTTGAAACAACATGCTGATAAATTAAACCCGGTATCGATTCTACATTAGCAAATATATGGGTTTCGCCGATAAATAGTGGCCTGGAGCCTTTCTTCTTATTGTTTTCCTCTTGATGCAAAGCCTTATAAATGGTACAAATAAGAGCATCAATCACCTGCAAAACTTGAATTTTATATTAAAGGCATGAAAATATGCTTGGCTTTCGAGATAATATTTAAAAGCGAAGCTCACCATGGTTAAAATTAAATCTAAGAAATTAAGGCCTTACATTCAGATTAACAGCCAACTGCGATCGCTAAATTACTGTCTTTCTCATAAGGAATACCAGGAAGATGGGGATTGGCTTGCTGAGTGTCCGGAATTACAGCTTATTGTGGCCGGAAAAACTAAGCTTAAAGCTTATGATTCTCTTATAGAACTGATTGCGACTACGCTCGTAGTTGCTATAGAAACTGGTACGATTGGTGAACATCTTAAAGCATTAGGATTTGGAGAGGTCGAACTACCTGTTCCCACAATGAATATTTATAGTATTCGCCAACCGATAGCACAGGATACAATTCCACTAATTTCATCAGGTTCTTCAATTACTTTGCCCCCCTTAAACCAATATCTGGTTGATGTATCCAGCTAATAAAATGACGAGGAAGAAAAAGCGTTCCAGTAGAAAGAAAACCCCGGTGCTTAACTGGAAGCAATGGGTCGAAATATTTAAGTATCATGGTTATGAGGTACTGGCCAATTCCCCACATATAATTATGAAACATCCCGATAACCCGCTTCTTGCTTCAATTCCCAAACATAAAGAAATAAAGCTTGGAACAATGAAGGCAGAATTGAGAAAGGCTAAGCTAGAGAAAGAGGACGTTATTGAAGCATTGAATAATATTTGATATCCCCCTATTTTCCACTAATTTTTCAAACTGACCCATTACTGCCTGGTTATCGGTATTGTTTGAATTTTCTGAATTACTCTTACCCATCACTCAATCCTGGATCACAATCTCGTGTTCGATCGTTGTCTCAGCTTTCAGGCTGTTGGACATCCAGCACCAAAGATGTGCTTTATCAAGGCATTCCACCGCGATGGCTTTTTCTTCCTCTGAATTAACCACCATTTTAACCCGGATGATTATTTTCGTATATATAAATCCCGCATCATCCGTGTGCTCGAGAATGCCTTCGATTTCACTCTCGTAGGAAACAGGTTCGAAATTTTCCCTGGCCGCAACTGAAGTGAAAGTCGAGATCATACAGGTATTAACGCTGGCGAGCATCAGGTCTTCAGGAGACAATTTACCGGCTTCTCCCCTGAACCTTTCAGGCGGGGCGCCATGGAATGTGGGTGTGTTGTCGCAGGAGAAATCCCATGTACGTCCACCGGTCCAGGACAGGGCGCCTTTGAATGTGTGTGTTTTGTATTTTCGTTTTACGGTCATTTTGTAAATCCTTTCATGCTCAGGATGAGCAAGAGACTGAAGAGTCATGTGCAGAATGCACATGTTACTGAGTACAGAATGCACATGTTACACCAGATCGCGCCAGTTGGCGAGAATCTCCTTCGCGGTTTTGAAAATTACTTTCAGCTTGCTTCCGGTTTGTTCACCCGCCAGTCTGGGGTAATGGTGGACACTGCACTGGACAATTTTCGCGCCCTGTTTACTGAGCTTTATCAAAACCTCGGCGTCGATCAATGCTCCATCGCTTTTGAGCTGGATGTTATCGAAAAATTCCGCCTTGTAAAGTTTAAACGCGCAATCGACATCCTTCACGTTCAGTTTAAAAAATATGAGTAGAAATGTGTTGTAAATCCAGGCGTTAAGAATACGGATCCATGGATCTTTTCTATCGATCCTGTAGGCTGAAACCACGTCTCCTTTTTCAAGAAGCGGAATCAGGCCGGAGATTTCAGCGCTGTCAAACTGCCCGTCACCATCGGTATAGAAAATATATTTACTTGAGCATGATGAGAACCCGGTTTTTAACGCGGCTCCATAGCCAAGGTTTTCCGAATGATGTTTCGCGATCACTTCCGGGTACCGCTCCTGGAGCCTGTCGATAATTTCTCCGGTTTTGTCCGTGCTGCCATCGTTGACAATTATCAGTTCGAGATCATCGGTCACCATGCGAAGCTTGATCAGCATATCCTCGGTGACCCACCGTATGTTCCGCTCCTCGTTATAGGCTGGCATGAACGCGGAGAGTTCCGGAAGCTTCGCACCTTTATATTCTTTGGGGGGAGGGGGCAGGTGACTTCCCTTGATTACCTGTTCCGGCCCGGTATCAATCAGAATCTCATTGTCCATATGAATCGATAACCTTAATCGCGGTTAGAGGAAAATCCTTTGGCCCAGGTGATTGCCTCAGGGCTTAATATCCTTCGGGCAGTTCCAGAAGTACGATCGTTACATGCTTTTGCACAACCCCGATCGGTTCGGGCCAGGTAAAGAAGGACGCGCCCGAGTCACCCGATATCCGGATGTCGTATGCTCCCTGTTCCAGTGTAATTTCAAATCTCCCCAGTGAATCCCCATGAATAGTTTCATCCATAACGAAAGGGTTCGTAGCTGAATTTCTGATAACCAGAACCGGATTGGGAATTTTTTCAAGTGTCTCTTCCCGCACTACCGTTCCAATCAGGTTTCCAACTGTCGAGCCGCCTTGACAGCCGGTAATACCGGCCAACAAAATGATCAGTAAAATTGAGATAACAATTATTTTTGACATCATATTCACCGTTCTCCTAACTTTTAAAACGATATTTAAAAAGGGTCCAGAATGCTTCCAGCCCATCGATCCAGTTAATTTTCTTGCCCTCTTCGGAAGTCCGTCCACGGTAGTTAATCGGAATCTCAACCAGCTTGTACTTTTTCTTGAGCACCTTGCTCGTGACCTCGGGACAGAATTCAAATCTCTGGCATGTGAGTTTAATGGAATCGAGAACGTCGAGACGGAAAACCTTGTAACAGGTTGCCTCATCGGTCAGATGCTGACCGTACAGGAGTGTTGCGAGTATCGCAAGCCCCCTGTTTGCCATCCAGTTCATGAATTTCATGCCCTCCGGACGGGATTTCCCGAGGAATCGCGATCCGTAAACCACATCGGCTTCCCCGTTTATAATGGGCGCAAGGACCTTGGGGTAGTCCTCGGGATCGTACTCAAGGTCGGCGTCCTGGATTATTACAATTTCACCCGTTACATACGTAAGGGCGATTCTGATCGCGAAACCTTTTCCGGTATTCACCCTGGATTCATGGACCTTCACAATGCCGGGATATTTTCCCTCAAGTTCATGAAGGATTTCCACGGTGCGGTCTTTCGAGCCGTCATCGACCGCGACAATCTCAAGATCGAGACCGGTGTCGACTGCCACAACGCGGTCGATGATTTCTTCGATGTTATTTTCCTCGTTGTAGCATGGGATCAGAACGGACAGCTTTCTGATATTTTCTGGTTTTATACTCATATTCAGGTTGATCATCTTATCAGATTTCAGGATTCAAGGACATTCCCCAGGTCATGTATCTGAGTATTGAGACGTGAAAAACTTAATGAATGACTGAACCAGACTCCCGGATTTTGCTATGATACCCCTAATTGACAGAAGGAGAATCGCATCATGAGGTTAAAACCCATCCTCTTAATTATCCTGATCGCAACGATCACTTTCATCGGCGGACAACTAGGCGCCCAGACTGATGAAGAAGCGCCAGGTTCGCATATCGTGGTGGCTTCCGATGGTTCGGGAGACTATATCGACCTCCAGGCGGCATTAAATGAAGCCCCGGACAGGGCGGTGATTTATATCATGGCCGGAACCTACGAAGCAGAACAGACCGCATTTGAGGACCCGAAGTGTGGAAATTGCCTGGACACATCGGATGGCGCGACGGCATCGACAGGATTTGTGATAAAAAATAAATCACTGACAATATTGGGGGAATCGGCCGATGAAACCATACTGGTTACAAACGCAGGTTACGGGATATACATCGAAAATTGCCCGAATGTAAAAATATACAGTGTGACAATTACCGGTGGAATCAGGGACCAGGATGGAAACGCCACCGATGCGGGGGTCGTGGTCCGTCAATCCGGAGTGGAGATCGGGTATTGTGAAATCAGGGATAACCAGGGTGATTACGAAACAACGGTCGCGGGGATAGGCGGCATAATGGGGCGGGAAGGCGCGATTCTTAACATTCACCATAACCGGATCCATGATAACTCCTGGGATGGAATTGCACTGTACAGGGGCGCGGTCGCGACAATCCACGACAATTATATCTGGAACGGACGCGGGGCGGGGATCGGTATAACATGGGATGCTCACGCGATTATCATCCGGAACGATATCGGCGGGTACTGGAAAGGGATCGGGTCATTCGGGAATTCGAGGGTCGGGGTCTATAACAATTTCGTTCACGATCTTGCCGGATGGGGAATTATCGCGACCGGCACAAGCGATATGATCTGCCGGAACAACACTGTCACCCGGTGCGGAAATGTCGGGATCGCGGGATGGTCGGAAGCAGCCAGAATCGAAATTGTAAATAATATAATCTACGCTAACGGCCTCCAGGAGCAATGGGTCGCGCCGAGGGTTGGAATCTGGATGATCTGCCCTCCCGAGAATTTCACAATCGCATACAACTGCTTTTTTGATAATTACGATGCCGACCTGGTGTTTGGATATGAAGAATTTGAGGATGGCACCTGGAGTTATGAAAGGTCGGAGGAAATTGATGGCATAGACGGGAATTTTGCCGGTAACCCGGAAATGCCCGGCGATGGTTATGAATTTACCGGTCTTAGTCCATGTATCGATACTGGTGATCCGGAAGTGGTCGATCCCGATGGAACAAGATCCGATATCGGGGTTACGGGCGGGAATTACGCGATCGCTGAAAATTAATTTTGAGGGGGTTCTTTATTTTTACAAAGTCAGACGGGTGGCGTTGACAAGCTGAGTGAGACATCTAAAACCTGCAAGCCTAAAAAATTCTCCGGGTCGAACGTGCTTGTCGACGTTTATTACTATTAAAAAAACTCGCGTGGCGTTGACAAGCTGAGTGAGACATCTAAAACCTGCAAGCCTCAAAAATTCTCCGGGTCGAACGTGCTTGTCGACGTTTATTACTATTAAAAAAACTCGCGTGGCGTTGACAAGCTGAGTGAGACATCTAAAACCTGCAAGCCTCAAAAATTCTCCGGGTCGAACGTGCTTGTCGACGTAAATCAATAAAAAATATAACCAATCAGTATATATTTCTACAAAGTCAGGATCAGGTCGGCCAGGAAAATCAGTACCATGCTGATAACAACCGCTCTTGTTACGGTTATACCTACTCCCCTTGCGCCGCCTTTTGTCGCGAATCCTTCGAGACATGCCACAAGTGCAATGATAATTCCGAAATACAGGCTCTTTTTGTAACAGATCCATAAAAGTTTGTAATCAAGCTGCGTGAAAACGCTGTCAAAGTAAATCCGCTGGCTGACATGCGCCGCCGGCATGTGGTATACAGGGAACCAACCTGCCGCAACCCCAACAAAACCGGCGATATATATCACTACTGGAACCATAATCGTGCAAGCCAGCAGCCTGGGTACCACAAGATGTCTTACAGGCGGGACAGCAAGCGCTCGCAGTGCATCGACCTGTTCGGTTACCACCATCGACCCGATCTCGCTCGCGATTCCGGATCCCACACGACCCGCGATAACCATGCATCCAAGTACCGGCGCCAGGTCTTTCGCAAGTGAATAGACGACCGCGGCACCGATGTATTGAATTCCGAATCCAAGGTCTATCGCCTGCTCCGCAAGAATTATCGCGAGGATCATTCCCGTGAACATAAGGCAAAGTCCCACGATAAAAAGGCTGTCGGTGCCGAGGTGAGCCATTTGCTGGAGGGTAAGCGCGACCGGGATCCGGAGCGTGACGATATACCACAAGGCCTGGACTGTCAGTATCAGAAGCCGCCCGACATAATCGAAAACGTTGATTATCGGTTGCAGAATGGCGGTTGTGATCCATCCCGCGAGGGCGAACGGCCACAACAGGACCTTTCCGGCGGTTAATCCGGTGGAGGCGTTTGAGTTATTCTGGTTCGCTGACAATAGCCTGGGTTTATCCCCTTTGTGCTGAGAGGATTATACAGCACGGAAGAGAATTTGGCATAATTTTGAATAAAATCAGGGGATATGACGAAGCCCAATTAACACGATAAAACCAATTCTACTTGAAATTACTTCGGGGACACGTGCTTTTTTCCCTAATCACCACTTAGCATAATTCAACCGCGTAACTGGAGAAAAAAGACATGTCCCCGTGGCAACACTAAACGCGTGGCGTCGACACGCTGAGTGAGACATCTCCATCCTGCAAGCCTCGAAATTCTCCGGGTCGAACGTGCTTGTCGACGTATAATAATCCCAACCATGTCCAATCAAATCGGGTCCCGTCGTAGAAGTGAGAAAAATTTATGTTTAGGGGACTGGCAATCGATTTTGCCGTGATGTAAACCTTGACTTTACCTGCATGATCCCCGGCAAAATCGAGTGCCTGTACCCTGTCTTCTGAAAATCCTCCCCCTTCCCTTTGCCGACATTTAAGGTATAATAATATCGTAATAGATTGAAATCTCCGGTCTGTGATTGGAGCAGGACTATGAAAGGATTCCGGCTTAGTGTTTCACTGATAATTACTGCTTTGCTACTTGTAAACTGTGCGGGAGGTGGTGGTCCGGTCGAGCCGGGTGATTACATGCCGCCTGAATGGGACACAACTACGGGCGTCACGAGTGTAGTGCCCGGTGAAAACCAGGTCACGGTGATCTGGGGCACGGCAACCGACGCCATGACTCCGCCTGTGGAATATCTCGTTTACATCGATGAGGATGACCATCCGTGGGATCAATCGCCTGTTTTAAAACCGACAAACGATCCGTATGTGTTCTCGAATCTCGATAATGGCACGGAATACTGGTGCGGTGTGCGATCCAGGGACAGTGCCGATCCGTCGAATGTAGAGAAAAATGATGTTGTGATATCCGCGACGCCTGATGAGGGTCAGGTTACGCTGGATACAATGCCGCCGGTGTGGGATGACACGGTTGGAGTGGTGACTGTCGTTCAGGGGGAAGGTTCTGTGACAGTTGAATGGGGGACAGCGACCGACGCTGAGTCACCACCGGTTGAGTATCTGCTCTACCTCGACGAGGACGATGAACCGTGGGACCAGGAGCCGATGGTCCTCTCGACAAACGAGCAGTACACTTTCACGGACCTGTTTTCAAATATCGATTATTGGTTCGGCGTACGATGCCGTGACAGTGCTGACATTCCGAATTCTGACAGCAATGAAAATTTGCTCGTGTCAGAGACAATCCCCAGGGGCTGGACGTTGGATTGGGGTTATGGGAAATATAATGATGCGGAAGTCCAGATCGACAGCATGGGAAATTTTTATATTATGGGATACAAAACAGGTCCTGCCGATTTTGATCCGGGAGAGGGTTATACCGGGAATAGTGGAACAGTATATGAAGATGGGTACTTCCTTAAACTTAACTCGGAAGGTGAATTTCAGTGGTCAA
>CBDURU010000091.1:0-14342 GCA_965369865.1 uncultured bacterium
CCCGCTGGTTCAACCCGACAGAGTTCACTACCGAGCTTATCTTCGGATGGGCGCCCGGTGGAATTCAGAACCTGAAAGGTTCCGCCAAATTGAATCCGTTCAAAGCCTATGGCAGGGGACTCGGAGCCAATAGTTCGCTCTGGGATTGGCTTGAGGGCGGATCTAACAACGACGGTGTGTTCATGCCCGGTGATGGTCGAACTATGTCACTCGAGTTCCCGATGCCAAGTGACGGGCTTGTGTTCGGTTATGCCGCGGTCTGCTGCTGGGAAGAGCAGGGTACGGGTCCGTACACGCCGTACCATCGCGCGGAGCCGATCGCTTTCAGGGTCACCGTGGAAGATAACGTTTGGTACGATGGTACTGATTCAGGTGGTAACCTGATTGCCGACATCGATGTATGGGCCTGGGGTGATCAGCCAAATACGGTTCAGGTCGAATCGACAGTTCTCTCCGCACTGGAACCCGCCGCACCGACCGGCGGAGGCGGTGCTAACTGGTCAACATACGAGATTGATGTCCCGTCCGATGTTAATCTTAATTCGAACGATGGCCACGATATGTGGGTAATCGCCGAATGCGACGGCCACAACTACATTAACATCGATGGTGTTCCTGCACCTCCAAGCTCTCAAACTCTGGCTGCGTTCTACAGGGTTCCGCTGTTTATCGCAACAGAGCCTTACAACGCCTGCCCGATAATCGACAGCGGTGTTAATGGTAACGCTACACCATCAAAGGTTGCCATAGAGACTTATTCAGTTGTCGCGCACGATCTTGATCCTCTTGACACACTTACTTACGCATGGACCGTTACTGACAATTCCACAGGTCTGCCGGTTCCAGGCTATATTGGAGCACCCGGTTATGGCGGTGGTTACCTTGATGTAAATTGGGGTTCAATCGGTGTAAGCATCGGTGACAGCTTCGATATTGACTGCGATGTCAATGACGGAAAGTGTACAACTGGCGCAACTACCCTTCTGGTAATAATTGTCAACGCCGATCCAATCTGCGAGCTTGAGATTCTCAGTCCAACAATGCCATATGATGGCTGGGCCGTAATGGTTGATTTTGATGCATCAGGATCGACAGATCCCGACGGCGATCCGCTTACCTTCTCCTGGGACTTCGATGATGACGGCACTTTTGGCGATCCATACGAAGCTGGCACGGATGATAATCCACAGAAGCTGTACGATTCGGATTATGTCGGGCAGGCGTGTGTGATGGTTGAGGACGGCATTGGCGGCGAGACGATATGCTGCGTCGATCTGGATATTACTGCTTACAAGGCCAAGAACATTGAGCTTCGCAGTGGTCCTCAGGGCCGTGACATTGCATTAGTCCGAACTAATGGCGACCTTTACATCCTATACAGCGACGGCCAGGTCTGGAAGTATACAGAAGCAAACTACTACCAGACCGGTTCTTATCATTATTACTCCAATACTGTCGCTTGTTTCATGGATGCCAGTGCAAATGGAGACTCCATTGTCTCCGGACCCAAGAGTGGCGGCGGATCATACTGCCGTTCATTCTATGCATCCGGTGGTGCTGCAGCCAACCATACTGCATTCAAAGGGCCAGACTGGTCATCAATTGTCTGGTGCCCGACCGGGGGAACTGAAATTAATAAGCACTGCTCATATTATGACTGCAGCTATGGTGGCTATGATTCAATTGTTTGGCGTTGGCAACCACCAACATACGGTGGAGCAGGTGGCAATTTAATGTACGAAGGAACCGGCATCTCTAATATCCATCATGATTACCTTGTCGGTTGTGAAGCTGATACAAACAGCTACGTGTACTGCCTTGAGAAGGCTCCGGAATATCGTGTTGAGCGACGAAGTAACTATTTCAGTACTCAGAATGGTCCCTGGTGGGGCGGTTTCGGTGATACATCACCAAACTTCAACGACCCGAGAGACATCACTCGAGATACCGGTAATACAATCTATGTACTCGACGAACTCTCAACGGGAGATCCTGCAATCAAGAAATTCAGCAGTACCGGAACTACTCAGGGAACATATGGCGACACAACCAATATCTCCAGTACACCATTGAGAATTGAAGGCACCGAACGCCTGTTTGGCGGCAGCGGTGACAACCTCATGTTCGTACTGCACGGGAATACAACCGATGGTTACTTCCTGAGCGTCTTCTTCCCGGGTGAGCTGAGCATATAGAATCGGCAACTCATTACCTGAATTCATATACCCCTCCGATATGTCGGGGGGGGTTTTTTTTATGCCGGGCATGGTTTGTATCCTGGAAGTGAAAGTCTTCTACAGGTCGATGCGAACAGGAACCGATCTATACCAGGTATAAACGAGAATTAGTGGAATGTAAATTAAAGAGAACGAAGTCCGGATGTTTAATCCGGGCATAAAGAAAGAGGGCCCATTCAGGCCCTCTCTGGTTTCCAGATGGTTTCTTTAACCTTACAGAATTGGATCCCAGGATTTAACATTCGGGTCATCAAATCCATTCCATGTGTTGTTACCTTGAACACTTTCAGGATTGAATACCCTTACGACCTGGTCTTCTGTAATACCAAAGGTCTGCAGGTAACCCGGCCGAGTATCTCGTGGGTAGGCGACAATGGTAAATTGGTTTTGACCAATACCACCGCCTAAGCGTCCACCGTAGATACTCTCTTCCGGCATTGAAATACTCCACCACATTGAATAGTTCTCTATCATGTTGCCAAGTTCGTAGCCTTCGGCAATGTAGAGAGTTTTCTTCAATGCGCTAAACGAACCATACCATTTTTCATTATTGGTACCCTGGTACGCAAGCTGTGAAGATCCTGTTGACCTTAAGGTTCCTTTTGCTCTACTCATCCATGCCGCGCGTCGTGCGTTCATGAGCGACGGAATGGCGATAGCTGCAATAATAGCGATAATCGCTGCAACTACGAGGAGCTCAAGGAGCGTGAAACCCTTCTGGTTCCGCACCTTACTAAGAGCCATTAATTGGTTTCCTCCTTTCTTGTTAGTTGGCACTGATTTGAGATTTCAAGGCACTTTTAGCGTATCACATGCCCAAAAATGTGTCAACCTTAAAGTGTTATTTTTCAACAGTTTCTTATATCATATTTTTACAATATGTTGATTACAATACTGCTATTAAAACTGTTTTTTTTCTAACTAACCTGCGCGTTGATTCAGAATTACCTTGTAGGGGCAGTGCTTGCTCTGCCTATCAGGGACGCAGCAAGCAGCGTTTCTACATATTTTTTATAATTCACGAACCATGCGCTGTACAATAACCAAAAGCAAATTATCCCAAAAGCAAAAACCCGGTGGATATCCGGGCGTTCGGCTGGACTGTGTGTTTCCAGTTCGAGTTATCAGTTGGAACCGGAAAGTGTTTTGATAAGCCTTGATTTACCCCTCGAAGCGGTATTCTTTTTAATCAGGCCCTTTGTAACCATCCTGTCAAGTTCGCGACATGCCAGAGAAACCTTCTCATTTTTATCCTCGGCATTGCTATCGACCGCTTCACGGGCATTTTTAATGTAAGTCCTCAGGCGTGAACGCAATTCGTAATTTCGCTCTCTCCGCTTGAGAGACTGCCTATGTCTTTTTGCCGGCTGTTTACTTTTTACCACAGTTAATCATGTCCTCCGGTAATTCTTGCAGATACAACCTTGGAAAGCTAACACACTTTACTTATATGATCAAGCTTTGATACACAAGTTCTCATTTTTTATACGCCATGGCACGAGTTGTGCTAAAATTCCACTGTGCCAGTAAGCTCCCAGACAAATCCAGGTTCCCGGACACCAGACGAATCCGATAATTCCGCTCCTCCGCCCTCGTCACCGGGCTTCCTCCTCCGGGCAAGTACGCTCCTGGTCGGGGCAACCATGCTTTCCAGGTTGCTTGGGCTTGTCAGGGAAATGCTCATCGCAAGATATTACGGGGCATCCGGACAGACCGACAGCTTTGCCTTCGCGATCATCGTACCGGAACTATTGAGGACCCTGATAATTTCAGGCGCGGTCGCGAGCGTTTTCATCCCACTGATGACTGAAACTCAGAAATCGGGAAAATTAGAGGAAGCAAAACGACTCGCCGGAATTATGCTGACATTTATAACATTCGCGGCCCTGATTGTGGTATTTGCGGGAGAAGCTATCGCGCCATATCTTGTCAAGTTGAGCGAAATCCTGAGGTACTCACCGGGAACTCTCGAACCGGAAAAAATAGCGCTTACTACAAACCTGATACGTATCATGCTGCCAATTGTGATCTTTGTCGGATTGTGGGGCCTGATGGGCGGGATTTTAAATACTTTCGATAATTTCCATGTTCCCGGTCTTGCCCCGCTTGCCTGGAACGGTACGATAATCGCTCTTCTTGTGATATACGGTGCGCAGGAGAAAATCTATCACGTGGCCTGGGCTTTTGTTATCGGGCATGCAGTCCAGGTGGCCTTTCACTTTCCCGCTCTCCGGAAACTCGGCATTAAACCCCTGGCTATCGACTGGCGCCACCCCATGCTTAGAAAATTCCTCGTACTCGCCCCTGCAGCCGTGCTGGCTTACGCGGCACCGGCGGTCAACGCGTTTATCGGGCAGGGAATCGCCCTTAACCTCGAAGAATCGTCCGCGAGTTCACTGATGTACGCGTTCCGAATCCAACAGTTGCCGATGTCGGTATTCGGAGTATCGGTCGCGACCGCTTTATTTCCCACACTTTCGAGATATGCGTCAGGTGGAGACGGATCCCGACTCGTTCGCTCCCTGGCTACCGGACTCAGGATGACCGCGCTCGCCGTTATACCCGCAGTCGTATTTTTCCTTGTCCTGCCGGAACAGACAATCGAGCTGATCTATCAAAGAGGAAAATTCGATGCCGGTGATACAGCCAGGGTCGCGGGTGCTTTGTTCTGGTATTCATGGGCGATACTCCCGATGTCGCTTCTCTTATTGACAGCGAGGACATTTTTTTCCGAGAAAGACACAAGAACTCCGGCGATACTGGGAGTTGGTACAATCATCCTGTACTACATCCTGGCGGTGAATTTATCTTCCCCAGAGAGGTTCGGTTTGTTTGGCCTGCCGATGTCGAACAGTTTTGCGGCATGGATATTCCTTGTAATTTCAATTGCCATACTTAATTACCGGCACAAAAATGATGCGTCGCTCGTGTCGGCAATAGGGTTCGCAAGCCCAGTGCAAATGCTTCTGGCAGCGATTATCGAAGCTGCGATCCTGTACGGCTACAGTTCATTGATTGGTGAAATCCACGGCACATTACCCCTTATAGGATTCCTCGCGGGAGCGGCGGTGATCGGTGCGGCAGTATACCTGGGACTGTTGATGCTTTTCGGAAATAAGGACCTGTCAGCCACATTCAAGCGATTGTTCCGCAGGGAAAATTGATAAAAACTGAGCACCCGACCGATCTTTAATTCCTGCGATTTGAGCTTACAACCAATCTCAGCTAGAATGCCAATCGAAGTATGAAGCATGCAAATGCCCGACATTCAACACATACGCAATTTCGCCATAGTCGCTCACATTGACCACGGGAAATCCACACTTGCCGACCGAATCCTCGAACTTACCGGCACTGTCCCGAAAAAACGCATGCGCGAGCAGATACTCGACACCATGGAGCTCGAACGCGAACGTGGAATCACCATCAAAGCGGTCGCCGTTCGAATCCCATACACTTCTGAAGATGGCACTGAATACCAGCTTAACCTGATCGACACACCGGGACATGTCGATTTTTCCTATGAAGTGTCGAGGGCGCTTGCCGCGTGCGAAGGTGCGGTACTCCTTGTGGACGCGGCGCAGGGTCCGCAGGCACAGACGCTTGCCAATCTCTACCTTGCCATCGAACAGGACCTTGCCATAATCCCGGCACTGAACAAAATCGATCTTCCCGCCGCTCGTCCGGATGAGATCAAGGAAGAAGTTATAAACCTGATCGGCGGCCACGAGGATGAGGTCAGCATGATAAGCGCTAAGGACGGGCGCGGCGTGCTTGAAATTCTGGACAGGGTTGTGAGGGAAGTCCCGCCGCCCGGCGGTGACATCGATTTACCTTTCCGTGCGATGATCTTTGACAGCCATTATGATACCTACAAGGGTGTCGTAGTCTATATCCGGGTAATCGATGGGATAATTAAACCCCGCGACCATATCGAAATGATAGCCACCGGACGTAAATTCGAGGTAAACGAGATTGGTATATTCACGCCATGGCATGTGAAAGTCGATCGGTTGTCGGCGGGAGAAGTAGGGTACCTGTCCGCGACGATCCGCGATATCAAGGACGCGAAAATTGGAGACACCGTATTTCTTGCCGGGAAACGCGATGAAATACAACCCCTCGAAGGATTTCGCGAACCGAAACAGATGGTTTTCGCGAGTTTTTATCCGGTTGAGCCCGAAGATTACGAACGCCTGACGGTCGCTTTGGAAAAACTGAACCTGAATGACGCGAGCTTTTCGTACCAGAAAGAATCGTCGGCAGCCCTTGGATTCGGCTATCGGCTTGGTTTTCTGGGCGTTCTCCATATGGAAATCGTCCAGGAACGCCTTGAGAGGGAATATGAACTGGAATTAGTCATCACCGTACCGACAGTTCGATATGAGCTTCTTTTCACGGACGGGCATATAGAATACATCGAAAGCCCGGCGGGATTTCCCGACCGTACCCGTCTTGATGAGATCCGCGAACCTGTCTGCGACTGCACTATTGTTACGCCGAAGGAATATATCGGTGCTGTGATGGAGCTTGCCTACAAACGCCGTGCCATCCACCAGGGAATGGAATATATCGGTACCGAGAGAGTAACGCTTAAATTCCAGATTCCACTGTCCGAGCTGATTATTGACTTCAATGATCGTCTGAAAGGGAGCACAAAGGGATACGGTTCGCTGGATTACGAACATGCCGGCTATCTGGGGGCAAAACTGGTTAAGGTTGATATTCTTGTGAACGGTGAACCGGTCGATGCTCTTACTTTCCTTACCGATTCCGAATCCGCGCAACGTAAGGGCAGGGAGATGGTTGTAAAACTCAGGAGCACGATCCCAAGGCACCTGTTCGATATCCCGATCCAGGCCGCGATTGGCGGAAAGATAGTAGCGCGCGAGACAATAAAAGCCCTCCGAAAAGATGTAACCGCGAAATGTTACGGCGGAGATATTACCCGTAAACGTAAACTCCTTGAACAGCAGAAAAAAGGCAAGCTGAAAATGAAGCAGGTGGGAAGTGTATCAATCCCCCAGGAGGCATTTTTAGCGGCATTGAAAATCAGGAAGGATGAATAAATATAACATGCGCATTCTGCGCATGACCCGTGGCATGCGACTCCGGCGCGTGAATAACCGTCCCACGCGACTCCGGCGCATGGGAGGGGAAAAAATAAGTAAACGCACCTTGATCTGAGGATCCGAAAAGTGTGTTTATATTAATTTTACACTTACTAAACTGCGCATGGTGAAAACATGTTTTTTTATTGTAGGGGCGCTGCTTGCTGCGCTCGGAGATCACTAAATAATCATTAAGTAACATTCAATCAGTTCAAATAATTTCAACCTCAAAATTATCCTGAGTGTGCCTTGACACCCCTTTACAATGCTGATACCATACGGCTCATTCTTAAACAAACTGCTTAGGAGACAAAAATGCGTAAAAAACTTTCTTATTTCATTTTATCGGTAATAATGGTAGCTGCATTCGCAATTATGAGTGCTCCTGCAATGGCCCAGGGTTTCGGTGAAGAAAACGAAGGTGGGCTCCATATTTCTATACTGTACAGTATGATTAATGAAGAGGGTCTGGATAACGGGTTTGGTGCCTGTTTTGGCTATGAAATGCCCATGGATGAAGCTTCATCCATCGACTTCCTGTTCGGCTGGAGACAGTGGCCGATCGAAGATGTGGATGATATTGAAGGCGTATCAGCAAATTTTGCAGTTTCTAACATATCCGTTGACTACAAAACCTGGTTCGGTGGCGAAGAAATAGCTACTGCCGGTACCGGATTCTATTTCAGAGGGGGCGTTGGTTACTATTCTGGAGAGGCGGAAGTTAGCGCTGGCGGTGCGACTGTTACGTTGGATGCCGGTAATAAATTCGGATACAACGTTGGAGCTGGATATGTCTTTGGTGATGGCGGTTTTGCCGCGAGCTTTGACTGGCACAAGGCAAGTGATTTTGATTGGTTCGAGTTTGGTGTAGGTTATTACTTTTAATCAGGCTCTAATCGCATCAATGATTTAAGACTTATTACCTCGAAACTATGCCCCTTTACCTGAAGGGGCTTTTTTATTTAAAAATTCAAGCTTCTTAGACCAATTCCGTTAAACAAAAGTTGTACGTCGACAAGCACGTTCGACCCGGAGATCTTCGAGGATTGCAGGATAGAGACGTCTCACTCAGCGTGTCGACGCCACGCGGTGGATGTCGTTATTAAACTGAACAGGTGGATTTGGCTTCTAATGAGCAACGGCTGGAAGCAGTCGGCACCGGACTAGTCATCGCCGGGCCATTTGTTTTTTTTCTTCATGTCGGCGATCCAGCGGTAGAGTGTCGCTTCGCTGATTTCAAGAAGGTTCGCGGCCTTACCGCGATTTCCCGCGACCAGGTTCAATGCCTTAAGGACGTGTTCGTGGTCCAGCTCCTCAAGGGTAGGGAAATCCGCCAGCGCCGCCGACTGCGCATCGACCATATCCTCAGGCAGGTGTTTCGGGTGGATAATCCTCGGTTCCTGGTCGATCAAAATCCCTTTGATAATATTCTCCATCTCGCGGATATTGCCTTTCCAGGGATACTCGAGAAAGAAGTAGATCGCTTTCGGGCTCATCGAGGGTTTTTTCATATCGTATTCTTCAGCGAATTTCCGGAGGAAAAAATCGGTCAGGTCGAGGATGTCATTTCCGCGATCCCTGAGCGGGGGCAACTGGACCGGGAAAGTCGCCAGGCGGTAATAGAGGTCCTCCCGGAATGTACCGTCCTCCATGCATTGATCAAGGTCCTGGTGGGTCGCTGCGATAATACGCACATCGACCGCGACATCTTTCGTACCGCCCACAGGCCTTATTTTTCGTTCCTGCAGGACCCTCAACAATTTCGATTGCAGAAGCGGGGGCATATCGCCTATTTCATCGAGGAAAAGAGTGCCTTTATCGGCAAGTTCGAAGATCCCGGGTTTGCCGCCTTTTTTCGCGCCGGTGAACGCCCCCTCGACATAACCGAAAAGTTCACTTTCGAGGAGTTCATCGGGAATCGCAGAACAATTTATCGCCTCGAACGGTCCGTCTGACCGTTTCGACTCCGCGTGTATCGCCCTCGCGAAAATCTCCTTTCCTGTGCCCGACTCACCAAGCAAAAGGACATTTTCAATGGTCCGCGCAACCCGTCGCGCACGCTGGCAGGCCCGGCGCATGCAATCGGATGAACCGATAACAGCGCCAAAGGCTCCGGACTGTCCCTGATCAAGCTCCCTGTTGATACGTATTGCAGTACTGAGAATTGTCCCGGCCAATTCGGCAACCCTTTCAAGGAATTTCAAATCTTTTTCACTGAGATGTACTTTGGGGTCTCGTGTGTCGACATACAGCACGCCGTACTTACCCTTTTCAATCTGGAACGGGGCGGCAAGGCCGGATGTCACCTTCCTCCGGATCAGGCTTTCAGTTCCATCTCCCCGCGCGCTGTCGTAGAAAACCCCCTCGCCCACCTCAATGGCCTGTACAACCATTGTATGGCTAATGTCAGCGGCCTCGTCCTGGTCAACACCTTTCGATAACCTTATCGCGACCGCGCCATCATCCGCAACCTCTACGACAAGCCCGCGCTCACAGTTGAGATGCCTGATGGCTTCATCGAGGATTGTTTCAGTAACCACAACCGGATCCGTGCTGCCGGTAAGTGCAAGCGAAATTTCATAGAGGGTTTTAAAGCTTTCTGGTTCCGGTTTTAAATCACCATCACCGCTTTTAATAAATTCTGAACAGTTATCGATCAGGCTTTGGAGGACCTTTTTAGTAACTTTAGTCAGGGGAATTTTCTTCTCTTCGATAAGTTTGATTACTTTTTTCAGGGATTTATCGAGGTCGTTTTTGTCGATGGCCATAGTCACGTCCATACTATCCTGCGAAGATCGGTAATTTTTAAAGCATTTTAATATTTTAAGAGGAATATATCTATCAAATTGAGAGGGTTTTAGAGAAAACGCTTTAGAATTCAGATAATGGTAATCGATCAGGAATTTCGGAGAAAGTCCTGAATTCCTGAATATAAGGGGTGTACAGGGCAGGTAATTGAAAATTCAGGTTGGAACCGAGTGTACTCTTCGCTTTGGAATCATTAGTGCACTTAAACAAATTGAAAAATAACCGGACACAGAGAGGACAGAGCAATGACAAGAATCAGAACAATAACGAACAGAATAAAAACAATCTCACTCCCCAGGATTTATCTGACCATCATTCTCTTGAGTCTTCTGATAGCAGTGATCCGGGGTTAAGAAAAAGAACATAATCTTCCAATAGAAACTGTCAAACGATCACATACAATCCCTCACTGAAGTCCCTGCGAGCTCCCGGGCCCACTTACCCGGGAGCATCGCATTTTTTTTAAGATTCAAGTAAATGGGGACACCTGATTTTGCCTTCGACATCTTTCTTAGATTGGAAATTGTTATTGGCAAAATTAGGTGTCCCCGGTGGAGGATGCCAATGGTGGGGGAAATCATGTGGAGGATGCACGAGTTACAGGTTTTATTAAAGATTCTAGGAGTGATGATTGAGGACGATGTCGCGATCCGCAAACCTGATACGCACCAGGAAGTGTTTCTCGTTTTTTGAGTACCAGGCGGTGAACTCGTTTCGTCCCAGCGAAGCTGTTACAGCCCAGCAGTCGTACTGTGTGTTTGCAGTCTCGACAATTTCGCTTCCGATGACCTTGGCAATAGGGGTAATGAATGAATGGGTCTGGACATCGACGACAGTAAATGTGATGAAATTCCCAATCTCATACGGGATGTTCCTCAAAAGGAATGGAAGGACATCCGCATCGCAATACCTCCCGCTCCTGGTCAGGGATGATCCCTGGCGGTTGGTGACGCCCGGGAAATATGCCCCGAAGACCAGGTTTTCACCGGTGTAGTTCCCTTCAAAGCGCCATTCATCCTCATCGATCGTGATAATCCGGGTGGACATGTACACCTTAAGGTCGCTGGCACGCATTTTTGAGTCGGAAATTATATGGTTCTCGATCCCGTCTGGATCGGTCCAGGTCTGCTCCCACTCAACACGGTATGCGGTCGCGTCCATCATTGTCATCTGGCTGTAATCGACACGTGCTGTGCCGACTTTCTCGCCACGCATCAGGATGTCATAAGATTCGAATCCCCCCGGATGCCACACAACACCATCGGCGAAATCGAAATCCATGTAAACCTCGCCGACGGCCTGTGGAGAACTAATGACCATCAGGCTGAATATCACGCTAAAGATAATCAGGCGTTTCATGTCTCACCCATAATTAGTGATTTACTTTTACAGATTCTAATAATATCTCACAGGTTCGAAACTATAGCAACGTGGCTGGCCGATCCCGCTTTAAGGCTAAAGTCCTGAAAATTTTGATTTCATCCGCAAATCCGGAATTATGCCGATGGTCTGGGTCTGGGCCGGGATTTTCGTTTCTTAAAATCTCCGTTCGAGGGTTTGCCGACTGATTTTTTCCTGGGTACCTTCTTAGACTTCTCTTTTTTAAATGACACGGCTTCCATTGTAGAAATCTTTTCAGCGCCTGCCTTTTTCTTTTCGAGCGAAATATTCAAAACATCCCAGATATCGGAAGCGAAATGGAAAGTCATTTTGTTACGCACTTCTTCGGGGATGTCCTCGATATGGGATTCATTGGCTTTAGGAATTATCAGGTTGTAAATTCCGTACCGGTACGCAGCAAGAGCCTTTTCCTTGACTCCCCCGATCGGCAGGACCTTGCCGGAAAGGGTGATTTCTCCAGTCATCGCGACATTCCTGCGTACCCGCCTGCCTGTGAAAAGGCTGACAAGTGCCGAGGCGATAGTAACACCCGCCGAGGGCCCGTCCTTCGGGATCGCACCGGCCGGAACATGAACGTGGAGTTCCTGGCCTTCAAAGAATTTTGGATCGAGCCCGAGCCTTTCAGAGTTGGACCTTATAAACGTAAGAGCTGCCATAGCGGATTCCTGCATGACCTTACCGATATGACCGGTGATTGTGAGTCCGCCTTTTCCAGGCATTTGCCGGGCTTCCACATAGAGAACCTCGCCACCGACCGAAGTCCAGGCGAGTCCTGTAGCTACGCCGGGCCGGTCGTACGCAAACGATTCCTTGCTTGAGAAAATATGGTGGCCGAGGAAATCGGTAATATTCTTGCTCGTAACTCTAAACGGGCCTTTGTCGTTGGTTGCGATCCTTCGGGTGACCTTTCGGCAGAGCGTGGCAATAGTACGCTCAAGGTTACGGACGCCGGCTTCGCGTGTATATCCACGGATAATGGCCTGGTATCCGGATTTTGATATTTTCAATTGCTTTGGGTACAGCCCATGGTTTTCCAACTGTTTCGGGTAAAGGTGCCGCCTTGCGATCTCAACTTTTTCCCGCTCCGTGTAACTGGAAAGATGAATGACCTCCATCCTGTCCATAAGTGGTGGAGGGATAGTATCGGGTAGATTCGCAGTGGCGATAAACATAACTTTGGAAAGATCGAATTGAACTTCAAGGTAATGATCCGAGAACGACATATTCTGCTCGGGATCGAGAACCTCAAGCATTGCCGAGGACGGGTCCCCACGGAAATCGCTGCCAAGTTTATCGATCTCGTCCAGCATGAAAACCGGGTTATTGCTTCCCGCGTCGCGGATTCCCTGGATAATTCGTCCCGGCAGCGCGCCGACATATGTCCGCCGGTGACCTCGTATCTCGGCTTCATCCCTGACGCCACCGAGGCTGGAGCGGACGAATTTCCGTCCGATCGCCCTTGCTATAGACATTCCAAGCGAGGTTTTACCGGTACCCGGGGGTCCGACAAAGCACAGTATCGGGCTTTTCATATCCGGTTTAATTTTCTTGACAGAAAGGTATTCCAGGAGCCTTTCCTTGATTTTATCAAGTCCGTAATGATCCTCGTTGAGAATTTTCTCTACATGGAGGATATCGAGATTATCCTGGGATGAAATGTTCCAGGGGAGATTCGTAAGCCAGTCGAGGTAAGTACGCACGACGGATGATTCAGCGGAGTCGGGATGCATCCGTTCGAGCCTTTTAAGCTCCTTCTCAGCTTTATCCCTGACTTCCTCGGGCATCATGCTCTCCTCGATCTTCTCGCGGAACTCTTCGATCTCCTGGCCCTTGTCATCGCCCTCGCCAAGTTCTTTCTGAATTGCCTTCAACTGTTCGCGAAGGACATACTCCCGGTGCGCTTTTCCAAGTTCGACCTGGGCCTGGTTCTGGATTTTCGAAGATATTGAAAGGACATCGAGTTCTTTCGCGAGGAAACCCACAACCTTCTTAAGCCTTGATTCGGGGTCTATGGTTTCCAGGATTTCCTGTTTCTCCTCAACGCTCAGATCGAGGTTGGTGGCGACCATGTCGGCCAGCATTCCAGGTTCTTCGATCCCGTCGGCGGCCATAAGCATTTCCTGCGAAATGTTCTTGCCCATCGTAGTGCATCGTTTAAATTGCTCAATGACAGTCTTCATCAAAGCCTGGACGGTATTATCCTTGGTTTTGATCTCCGGGATCTCCTCGATTTCAACGCGAAATATATCATCGGATTCAAGAAATTTCTTGATTCGCACACGAGTAAGTCCCTGGGCAAGAACCCGCACTTCATTTTCAAGGCGTGCCATTCTGAGGATAATTGAAAGGGTACCGATTTCGTATAAATCGTCCGGACCCGGGGCTTCTATCTTGGAGTCCTTCTGGCTGAGAAGCACGACTTTTCGATTGGTTTCAATAGCCTCGTCCAAAGCCTGGATACTTCCAGGCCTGCCGACGGAAATCGGTGCAACGAGGTAGGGGAACACCACAAGATCGCGGAGCGGTATTAAAGGGCTGACATCGGGAACCTCAATAACATCGGGTCCTGGTATGCCGGGTCCATCTAGGTTATCAGTCACGTTTTAACTCCATCCTCAAAATGCAAGCTTTTAAAAACTTCCCCTAAAGGCTCAGGGATAAAATAAAGCAGGAATTTGAAAGTATAACACAGCACGACCGTCAGAGAGCCACGCCCTCTGTATAATATCTTACTGCATAAAGAACGGTTCTCAAAGAGATTGAATATTTGATGGATTTCAGATTT
>CBDURU010000092.1:0-14165 GCA_965369865.1 uncultured bacterium
GTCGGCATCCATTAATAAAGGCCGACAGGAATGTCGGCGCACCTGAAAAAGAAATTATAAAATAGAACTCGTCTTAGGTTTAACCGTTATGTGCTCAGTGTCGGATTTCGCCTTGTTGTAAAGCACCGTTAATAACCAGACCACAATCCCGACAATAAAAATCCTTAATGACGCGATCATTATCGAAAGAAATGCCATCGAGTATCTCGCGCTGCCCTGCTCTTCCGTCAGAAGCCGGTTCAATAATTCATTGACCGATCCAAGCACCACTCCCGCCACGACCCAGACAAGCAGCGACCATAAAACCCAGATTATCGAGAGAATAACCGCGAAAATAAGAACGTCGGCTGGTTTTTTTAACACAACCGTTACCAGGATAAATATGAGTATCAATGCAATGAAAAAAAACACCGGTGTCCATCCGCTATTGAGTTTAATGCTTGCATTGCTCGAAAAATCGGGAGTGCCGTCGGTCGAGGCCCCGGTTAATTCGAGCGAAGTTCCCGTCAGTAAAATGGGACCGTACAGAAGTTCTATGACAGTGAACGCGGTTTTCTCATTTTCAAGGCGGACCGGCAAAAATTCGGCTTTATAACCCGACACCACCGATGAAATATATGTCTCTTCCGTTGCCCCGGCGAGGACAGTATCCCGGTCGTCGCCCCGTTCACGGTCCGAATCGACCTGCGCGTCGAACGTCAGTCGCATGGCAAGCGACATGGCAATCGGGATAA
This sequence comes from uncultured bacterium, assembly GCA_965369865.1. GTDB lineage: Bacteria > JAJVIF01 > JAJVIF01 > JAPKYR01 > JAPKYR01 > JAPKYR01. Next base: position 735 of record CBDURU010000092.1, read on the forward strand.
TAATGCATATACCCAGGATCAAGCCGGATAAAATAAAAAACCACATTATCCTCGACCATGGATTGGGTTTTGTTTTTAAACTGATTGGCCTTCGAGGTGCCTGGTCTCGCGCGGCGGGGGATCCTCTATCGGGTTGTGGCCTGCGCACTTCAGTGTTATCCATCCTCTTGGTCCTCCAAATTTTTACACGATCAATGGTTTGAGCGATTCGAAAACATCTTCAAACTCCACCACCGATAAACAGTAACCATCGGTCAGCAGCCCTTCCACCGGATCCGGGTGAACGTCGATCATAACCCCCGCTGCCCCCGATGCAAGCGCCGCTTTTGCAATGCTCCCGACCTGCCCGGCGGATTTCGCGACCCTGGAAGGATAGATCAGCAATGGAAGCGGACAGGTTTCATTCATTTTTGCAACCCACGTCAAATCTATTTCAAGGTTCTCCCCAACCTGCCTGCCCGTCTCCACAAGGGCGACAAACTCGTTTCCCTTCTCGACAATCATGCCCGCGGCTTCAAGCCATAGCTCGTTGGAAGCATCGGGATGCCTTTCTAAAAGGACCGGATCGCCGATTTTCGCAAGCTGATCCTGAAGGCCGGTATCGAACATGAATTCGCCGGGGATATGATATGCAACCGCGTTAATGCTGGCCAGGGCGCTCCTGGGGCCGAGTTTCTCAACCATCCCGGTCGACATAATTCCGCTTTTTCTCGATATCGCGTCAATAATTGCCCCGGTACGTTCGTAGAGCGCTTTTGCAGCCAGGGTGTCTGTCGGTCGGTACGGACCGGCCTTGTACAAATTCACACCGATTGTCGCCAGCCTGGATGCAATTGACACAGCATGCTTCTGGCTTTCAAGGTAGGGGCTTCCCGCGATCACGACGGGCCTTGAACCGGTGCCGATCCACCTGTTCCCGCACTTGATCTTTACAGGTTTCAGGCTGGCCAGGGGATCATCCGGGTCCACCGGGAACGATACATGGGCGACAAATTCCATGTGCCTGAGTTGATGGTAGAGCTCCTCCAGTTTTAAAATTTCAGCGCTTTCAACAACAAGGTAGCTAGTTGAAAGTTCCTGGATGAATTTGTACTGGACTTTTAATGCCTTGCATCGCTCGGTGATCTTTCCGACATCGCTGAGACTTACCCTTGGGGTGAATCGTACGAGCATGGGTTTATTGTAGCAGACATGGGGGATTCGTGGTACGAAAAAGACAGGCTTGCAGCCTGTCCTACAAATAAGCTTTAAATTTATTCCGGACTAAAGTTAAAACCGCGTTGCAGGACTTATGCGCCAGACTGACGACTATGAACTCCGGTGCCGGACTTCCAAGCTAAATTTCAGTGCCAACTTCTCAAACGATGAGTGCCCTTACAAAACGCCGGATAAATCCTGCAAAATAAATATTGAATAAATCCAACAAATCTACTAAATCTATGGATTACCGTTTAAAACGGACCATCGTTTATTATTGCCCGACTCCGATGGATCTATATGCAGCGGAAGACGCTGGTCGGGCAATGTTTTCGGTCTTTTAATATTCAACAGCCTTTTTATCGCATTGATCATCCGCTTCGCCTGCATGGGTTTACTGACCACCTCGTCCGCGCCCGCGATAATTGCCGACACAAGCGTATTCTCATGAGATCCGCCTGCAAGCGCGACCACGACAACCTCCGGAAGGACATCCCTGATCCTGGAAACCAGCACCAGCCCGTCGATATCATTTACATCGAGATCGACAAACACCATCTCGGGTTTGTATTTTTCCACAAGCTTTAAACCCTCGATACCGCTATCGGTTATACCGACAATTCTAAGTCCCGCCTGGGGACAAACGAGCATCAGAGATCTTCCCACAAGCGGGGTACCGCAGATCGCGACTGAATTTCTGGATCCCTTAGACGCTTTCCGCGCCGATTCCTCAACATCCGGCGTTATCAGGCCAAGGGTTCTCCCTTCAGCTTCCGGTGCGGGTTCATACAATGCAAGACGGTCGTACAAAGACCGTATCTCGCTTTCCCTTTTCGCGAGAAGGTCCATACATGCCGATACAACATCCAAAGCGTCTTCATAAGAGAGTTCTTTCATTTGAACAACTCACCTTTACTTGAATTAAATCCACCCAAGGCCCCATTCAAAAGGGATAAATATCCCTACATACTTAATGTCCTTTGATCAAACCTAATAAGTGCATAAATTGGAGGGAAAAACCCTGCTAAACAAAATTTTCGTGAATTTGAAAAAAAGGATTTGTGCCCTGTCCCTATTCCATAACGCGCCAGCCACCGAACTCCTTCGTCGTGTGGCCTTCGGTGGCAAGGTCGTACAGCATATTTGAGAGGTCTATATAGAGGTCTTTTTTCTCCAGCTCATGCAGCCACCGGATCGGAATCGACTGTGCGCCATTAAAAGTCCCCGAAAGCGCTCCGACCATGCTGCTGATAGTATCCGCGTCACCGCCGGCATTCACAGTACAGATTACAGCCGATTCAAAATCAGTAGGGTGCACGAGAAATGAAAACAGTGCCGCCGGCAGGGACTGGAGAATAAACCGTCCTGTACCCATATTTACCAGTTCCCTGATATCCGCGTCGAGGTAAATGCTCCGATCGAAATGCATGATTTCCTGCGGTCCGCCAGGAACAACAAACGCTATCTCCTCTATCTGGCGTCCCTTAAGCCGGGGTATAAGGTCCTCGATAACATGGCTAACCTGCTTGTTCAAATGAGCCGCTGTCGCAGCCAGGTCGGTGATGAAATCGATTGGATCGAATGTATCATAATCGGCAAGAAGAAGGCGCTTGATTGCAATTGCGAAAATCTGGGAGCCGGCTATTGCCAGCGGATCGATATGGGTGGGTATCGACGAGTCCGCGGCCGCACGCAATAAAGTTTCCTCATCGCTCCTGCAATGGAATAAAGATAATGGCGGTATTCTCGCGGCTGCTGAATTGCCAGCCGAAAACTCCCCGCTTCGTTTCCAGAAAGTCCCCTTGTACAACCGCCTGGCGGCTAAGCTGACACTCTGGCCTACACCACGCCCCGCTTCCTCACCCTCATCGATCCGGCGCATCCAGTCACCGATCATATAAGCGAAATGCGAAGGGTCGAAATGCTCATTCTGGATAATGCTCTCGGCAAGGAGCACCGCCATTTGCGTGTCATCCGTTACCAGGCCGCGGCCAAGAATGGTTGTCTGGAAGTCACGCACGAATCCAAGGCTTGCCCGAATCGTTTCATGAGACCATTCTTCGACCGGTGCGCCAAGCGCATCGCCACATGCAAGCCCTAAAAAGCATCCGACAAATCTGTCCAGTGTCTTAGGTTTCTTACGAGGATTTCCCATACTTAATTTTGGAGATTACATCCTTGTTCTTTTAATACTATCCGACATTTGAAGATCTTTCACAACAATTGTACCAAGAATTCAACTGCCTATCGAATTCAATATCAAAATTTTGCCTTGCGCTTGACCAAAGCTGCGATCGTAAACGGTTCAACGCATGATTTAAACAGCCCCGCAGGCTGAAATTATCAGGCTGCCAGGGTCGCAATATTTTTCGGCGACACTCATGACATCATCTATAGATACCTTTTTGTATTCTTCCAGTACTTTTAAATCGAAATCATATGGAAGCCTTAACGCTTCATATTTACCAAGCTGCGATGCTAAACTGTGATTTCCTATTCTTGAAATTAACCGGGCCCCCCTCACAACATTCTTGACATTAATGAATTTGGGGTTATATTTATATTGTGATGAATTTATCAATGACGACATATATACGCCAATTATATGCCAATGTAACAATCCTGGCTTGCCTGGTCCTGCTTCTTTGCGGATGTTCAGGATCTGGGAAGCACAGCGATCCAGTATCCCCTGCTGAGCCAGGCTCGGATCATAATATCGGACTGTCGGATGGGATTCCAAATCCTGGTAACCGGTACACGCTGGGTGTCTGGGATTTTCATGTCGATCCTGCCACCCAGACAGTCACAGGCTCACAAAGACGTAACGCTGATATGCATCTCAACATTGTCAGGCTCCTGGAGGAGGCATGTGCTGACTGCCTGAGGTTCGACAATTTCGATTTTTCAACGCCGGGTCAGTTAGATGTGGATATGACAATTAAACACCCTTTTGAAGGCAACCTGGCTCTGACAATTTTCGATGTCCGGGGGATTATTATAACTGATGATGGTCCCGGATTCTGCTGGTTTGGCTGGGGTGAAGATGTACCTGTCCTGGTAAATCCCGATGGATATTCCGGGAATTTTAGTGAAATGAATTATCCATATAACCCGGATGAACCTGCGATGCTGAATTATTATCCGGGTGTTTTTAGCTTCGGTGAAAAGCGAGATGCTAGAGGAAATGCTTTTTTAGCATATGGAAAAGATAATCCGAGAAGGATGTTCCTTCCGGGAACTGAGGAAACCCGAACTTTACAGATTGCACTTCCTGGCATTCCATTTGATTTCGGATACGTAATAGATGTTTGCTGGGCTCTTCCGGATGCTGATCCTGTTGTTGATCCTGTGGATGATTTCCCCATTACCGCTAATTGCCCTGAAGCGTACAAACTTAATATCACTATTGGAGATGGTCTGACAACAGCTCCTGGAAGTAAAGCGTTAATCGAGGTCGAAGTGTTCGATCATCAGGGGCATGAAACCATAATGTATATTTATGATTCTGACTATGATGTATCTATTCCCATGATCAGTGGTTGGTTATTTGGCCTAGATTTCTTGATTATCTGGCGTGCTTCACCTTACAATTATGATAAACTTCATTTTGAATTTTCTAATGCAACCGGAGAAGACAGTTTTTTATTTACAGCGATAATAGAACAAGAACTACTGTCAACGATTGAGGAAGGTATTTACCCACTATATATTTCAGTTTCAGATACGGTTGAAGCCCCAAATTTTTGGCCCTACGCAGCATCTCATGTAATTCCGGTATTCCTTAGCGATGTCAATGCGCTACCCGTTGCTGAGGCGCTGGCGTATCCTGTTCCGCAGACAGTCGGGAAACCTGTCCAGTTTCGCAATAACGGTTCATACGATCCTGATGGGGGTGCCATTACTAAATATGAATGGGACTGGGATATGGACGGGACCTTCGATGACGAGGGTAGTCCCGCGTTTCACTGGTTCGATACGCCCGGCACTCATTATGTAAACCTTCGTGTAACCGACAATGAGGGGTCGTCCCGAACGCTCTTTGAGCCTTTGGAAGTGATGATCAAGGAAGGGGAGGGCTGGGCACGCACGTGGGGGAGTAGTTATTCTGACTCCGCATGGGATGTAGCTGTGGATGACGCGGGAAACATTTATGTTGCGGGATATTATGGCTCGAGTATTGATTTTGATCCAAGTCCGTTTCTGGAAACAATGAGGCACTCTGCTGCTGGATTTATCAGTAAATTTGGCAGTGATGGCCAATTTAAATGGGTACGAACAATGATAGGTTCTTCTGATTCCGCACCTTCATCACTTATTATAGGTGACAATGGCAAACTTTATGCAGCGGGAAATTTCTGGTTACCATTGACTTTTGAGGGAGATCCAACACAGACTGAATATTATGCCGGATCAGGGGCCGATCTTTTCCTGTGCTCTTATGGTGCAGCAGGTGTTTTCCAGTGGGCGAAAACATGGGGAGGGGATGAAGGAGGGATTGGAGCTAGCCAAATCAACCTCGACGGGGCTGACAATATCTACATTGGAGGTTCTTTTATAGGAACTGCGGACTTCGATCCTGGTCCTGGGACTGAGTTCCATACAGCGCATCTTGAAAGAGATGCTTACATCGAAAAACTAAGCCCGACGGGTGATTTTATCTGGGCAAGGACATGGGGATCAGAACCATATGACCAATATAGATTTGTAAACGAGGTAAGAGGGATCGCAATTGATTCCAGTGATGCTGTCTATTGTACTGGTCACTATGAAGGGATTGTAGATTTTGATCCCGGTCCTGAAACTGATATCCAGACTGTGCCTGGCTTTCCCCCAGAACCTGATGCAGATGCCTATCTGAGCAAATTCACAAGCGATGGTGAACATCAGTGGGTGAGAACGTGGGGAGGCTCTCGAATAGACGAAGGATATGGGGTGGCTATAGATAGTAATGATAATATTAGTGCTAATGGTTTTTTTCACGAGACTGTGGACTTCGATCCCGGTCCGGGAGAGTTTGAACTAACCGCAGAAAGCACATATGGGGCGTTTGGCCCATATTTGAGCAGGTTTAATACCGATGGTGATTTTATATGGGCTTTGACCTGGTCTGCCGCCCCGTATTGGTACGATCGTGGGTTATCGATCGGTCTGGATGCCTGGGATAATATATTTCTTACAGGGATGTTTTATTCAATGTCTGATTTCGACCCGGGACCCGGGATTGAAGAAAGAACATCGGGTAGTGGGAGGGATTATTACCTGAGCAAATTTAATGCTGACGGTGAGTTTTTATGGGTAGGGACCTGGGGAGGGACAGAATCGGTACGCAATGGGCACGGGGTTGCTGTAGACTCACTTGGTTATGCAAGTGTTGTTGGTGGTTATTTTGAATCGGCTGATTTCGATCCCGGACCTGGTGAAGACTGGCACTACGGTTCAGTAATCCAGAATCCCCAGCTAGACGCCTTCCTGACCAGGTTCCCTCCGGATGGCAATTGGTGAGAGATTAGAAATTGGCTAATAATATCAGCAAGATATTGAACATTAATAACCCTCTCTCGGGTTGGTAAACAAATTAATCATTTTTGATAAGGAAAAAGCTGGGGATTACCCTGTGCTTAACCAACTGTAAAACCATGGCTACCAGAAGCAGGCGCAGACGGAATAGATTTCGCGAAGAGGGACGAATCTCAAGTTATCCTGGCCGCCGATTTTGTAAATTTCCCTTTTGTATTCATCCTTCGAGTATATGTCATTTCCATTGAAGACCATGTGCTCCAGGAAATGCGACATGCCGTACTCGGGAGGCAATTCATCCCGGCACCCCGCGCGAATCCACATGTCGAACAGGACAACCGGGTAATCCCCGATCTCGTAGAGGAAAAGAGTAAGTCCCGATGGAAGTGCTTCTATGTGTCTATTGGGATGAATATCAGGTTTGATATATGGAGTCATATTGGTTTTTATCAGGAGAGGGGATAAATAAAAAAACACATTTAATAAATCTTGAAATCTTGGAATCTTATTTAATCTTCATTCAAAATCAGATCGACATTTGCCTGGTACGCGAATGGATCGTTTAAAATCACGGTCACCGGATCGCTTGACCAGCCGTCCGCGACAGCGCGTATTGTAAGGTTGCCCAGGGGGAGGTCGGGGAACAGGTAACTCCCGTCTTCAACACCGACAATATCAATCGACGATCTATAGGCAGGATTATCCAGAATGTCAGAATCCATAAGCTCGATCGTGATACCACCCCATAATTCCGGATGCAGTTGCAGGCTTAACCCGTCCCCGAAACGAATCCTTCCTGAAATCCCCGCGATTCCCCTTCGCCTGGCCATTCCGTTAAGCCCTGCGGCTTTCCATTCAAGGTTGTTTTCATATCGGAACGTAACAAATCCGGGAATTAATCCATTTTTGATATTCCTGAAAATATCTATTGTCCTTGCCGTTGAATATGCCGTACGGCAGAAAATTGTGTCATCGGATTCCGTCTCAGGATCACCGTCACCCATCAGGTAAACCGCGAACCCGGACGCCGGGAAGATCGGTTCACCCGTCGGAAGCTCAAGAATTACCTTTTCAACGACCATCCCGTGCGTAGCTGAATCCCGTACGATATCGAATTCATTGATAGTATTGAATGGACCCTTGCCAAAACAGTGTTCATCGATCAACAGACTCAAAAAATCACCGCAGATGGTGACGGAGCCAAGCGTATCCTGTTTTAAATCGATCCAGCCCGAGAATGTTCCCGCGATCGGGTAGAACGGACGTCCATGCTGTTCAGCCCAGTTCTGGTAAGTTCCCGCTTCCTTGTACAATCCGAGAAATGGGGTTAAAAACTTATCTGGATTCCATAGCCATGTGAACCGGCTGTAATAACACTCGGCAAAAAAAGCATCCGCCGTGCTCAGGTACGGAAGATCGTCCGGACCCCCGCATGGGTGCCAGTCGAACTCGTATGTTGTAATAACCCTCCCATTAAGGTCCGGTTCGAGATGAAGCCTTGCCAGGAACTCTCCGTATCTATTATAGATGTTGAAAAGCTCTGTTTCGTCATAGGATTGCGGGATAACTTCAATGTCGAAATGCAACCCCGCAATGTTGTCAAACACGGGATTATCAAGAACCTGCCCTCTAATACTATCAAGGAGGTTATCGAAAAAAATCTGCGTATAATATTCGGGAGGGTGCATGCACGGATCGTCCGCCTGGTCGGGGAATCCGATGTTATCGAAATTCAGGTGAATCGGCAGGTCGGGCGCGTATGCCTGCATCCAGCCGATATGTATCGGGACCCAGTCATGCATCGCAAGATAGCCGGAATTACAGATTTCGCCGTATTCCAGGATCAGGAAATCTCCACCCATCTCATTCCTGAACTTGTTCATGAAAAGCTCGGCGTCTGTCGGGGGGAGGTTAGTGTCGGGATCGATAAGCGAATACGCGTATATACCCTGACCATGCGGAAGGGGAATAATCGGATCATCCGGCGGCCACTTGAAATTAATCCAGTGGGAGGCGAACGCGGATTCACCTTCCCCGATCTCGCCCTCGCTTTCCGGACTGGCGGCAATTACCAGGATCCTGTAATTCCCCGGGTCCAGATCGGGAACACTGGCGCCCCATTCAATATGATTTTCAAATTTCGCCAGTCTTAATGGTACCGGCCAACCGCACGGTGTGACATCGAGAAATACAGACGTGATATCGTCCTGCCAGTCGGAAACCGCCATCTGGAAATACCGCCCGGTAAGTTCAGGTTGCCCGAATTCGTACGATTCAGCGGTGTTGGTTTCAACGGTCGCATCAAGGACAAAGGTAATAATATAGGGTGAGAGCTGCGGTTCAGGTTTGAAAACAATCTGGCGGGTATCGGATTCCAGGGGCTGGATGGCGCGGTTGGGGAATTCCCTCCCGAAACCGAAAAATGGATCGGGATCGGATATATCCGCTCCGGCACGTACCGACCAGCCATCTATCGTCAAGGGGAGGAAATTGCCCTCCTTCGGGAAGATGCAACGCACATCCCTGATTTCTGCAATAATCGGGTTCGTGAAGGTTATCTCGATTGTAAACTCCATTGTCCCGGGATCGAATTCCAACATCTTGACTTTCAGCATATTCGGGTAATATTTCCAGAACCAGGCAAGGTCGAGATGCGTGGTGACCGAACGTTCCTGCAGGATTTCCACATGCCCCGTTACTGGGTTAACTATGATTGACTGGATAGCCTTCAGATGGCCCGTTGCCTGAATATATTGTTCCGGCGAGACGCCCTCGACGGGTGCTGCGGCGGTCTGGGCGGAACCCGGCTCAACGGCAGTTCCGGAATCGCTGCTCTTACATGCAAATGCGGAAAACAGTATTCCCGCTGCGATTAGTACCAACAATGAATTTCTAACTAGTAACGGCATATTTTGGTTTTCCGCTTTCCTCTCCCCACGCTATGATTATACCGCCAGAATTAAAGAAATCCGTGCCGTCGATGATTTTTTTTCACCCATTTGATGCGGAGTCGTTTTCCCATACGGCAAAAATAACATCCTCATCTGAAAGTTCGCTCATTTCACTCCCCGGGACGCGGGATCGGAGCCTTGCGGAAAGGTCCCTGGCAAGTTTAATCCGTACATCCGCCGGAAGTGCATTTCTACGTTCGATGAACCTCCCTACCAGGGCACGTTCGGCATCCGATATCCGGATCCTTGGAGCACCGGCAACCGGTTCCCTCGGCTGTGGCATTGAGGCCGCGATCCGGTCCGTTTTCCTGGCGGCATTCAGCACATCATCGAAAGTAAGTTTCCGCCGTTTGACAACTACAGTTCCCGCGGCAAGGTCTCCAAGTCTCTGGTACCGTGGGGTGAAAATCATAATGAAAAAAGTAATCCCGATAAATGCCAGGAACAGATCCACGAGACGAACGAGGTTCCGCACCCCGCAAGCTATAAGGTCCACCGGCGCGCCATCGGCCATGGATACACGGATGCCGAGAAGGTGTTTGCCGGGTGTCTGTCCCCAGTTCATCCATTCGAAGAAGAAATAATATCCCCACTGCAAAAAAAACGATGCAATTATGAAAATGACAAAACCAAGTGAAAACGAGCCTGGATTCGTGGGGTCTACTTCACTCAGGTTCATCCCAAAGGCCATGAAAAGGAAAGCGATAGCCGTGGTTAAAAGTGTGATTATAAGTGAATCTGCCAGGAACGCAGCAACCCGGCTCCCCATACCTGTCAGGGTGTAGTTAAGCCGTACATTTTCACTGGTCAGGACCGCGATGTCGTCGATATTTGTCATTAAAATAATTTGAAAATTTACAGGTTATTCCAGTCTTAGATGAGTAGTCGTTCGATCCACCCAGGGTTCAGGCATGGATTCTTCCTCACGCCAGCCGGCTTTCCAGAGGTACCAGACAAACCCTGCCAACAGGATAAATGAAAACACGATTTTTGCGCCTTCCGGGAAGTACTTCGTATCCATGGGTGTGATGAAACCCTCGATAAGTCCCGCGATAACGAGGAGGAAAAAAACCCCTCCAAGCAGTTTAAGAGCGTTTTTGCCCGCGAGCCTGAGCGATTCGCCCCGGGACAGTCTGCCCGGAACGAGCATGGCTTTCGCGAACAGGAATCCCGCCGCCCCGGCAATGCATATGGCCGGTAATTCAAGAACTCCGTGTGGAAGAATCCCGGACCAGAAATACATATTGTGTTCCGGTCCCCGGCTCAGGAACATAACGCCTACCACTCCAAGCAGAAAACCATTGAACGATAAAGCCCACAATGAACCAAGCCCGAAAAGAATTCCACCGGCGGATGCCACGATGCACGCCCTGATGTTATTAGTAATAATAAACGCGCTCATGGCAGCCATCGATTCTTCTTCAATTGCGGTAGCAAGAAGGGTTTCGTGCTCGCTCTCCACCGCCCGTTCGTATGTCCTGAGCATTGGTTGATCCCACACAATCTGGCCCCACTCAGGGTCGATAAGGTAGGAAAATCCACCTATCAGGATCGAAGAAGTAAAAATTATCAAAGCCACCATGATAACGCGGATTTCCTTCCTGACTGTCGCGGGGAAATCCCTTCTTATAAACCGTGCGAAGCCCTGGATAAGATTCGAACGCTTCCGGTGGATAAGATGATGCGCTCTACCGACGAGGTCGTTCAGGTATTCAGCCAGAAGCGGAGAACGGAGGATATACCGTGCACGAGCGAGATCGGCGGCCGCCAGGCGGTAAATACGCCCAAAATCCACGAGGTCGTCGCGGGTGAATTTTTTGAGTCCACCATGCTCGGCACGCTTGAGAAGATCTTCCAGATGGCGGTAAAGGGTTTCCCTGTCCTGGAGAAATTTTGTCAACTCGCTTTCCATGGATTGTAGATGATAATATCACAATAAATCATTGAGTAATTCCCAATAAATAATTTCACTTGATTAAAGATACAAACCGGGTTATTTTTAATTGGGTGTTTCAGAAATAAATCCATCTGTTTGGAGGTTGGCTAATGACTCAAAACGATCTCAGTTCCATTTATACCATGATGAAAGGGAGCGATCCCGCAGAGGTGCGAAAGGCTGTCGCCCGGATCGGCGGAATGCTTGACGATCTTGAACTCAGACAGATTCCGAAAGCCGTCGAGATTTTAGCGAGCCTGTTTTACATCGATCTCGGTGATAAACCCAACTGGGTACCTGTGGTCGAGGATACTTTGGCGGTGATAGCATCGATCGGGGAACCTGCGATACCGACACTTGTCTGGCTCCTCGGTGAAAGCGATTACAAAGCTAATCTTATGCTGGCACGGGCAATGGGGCGGATAGGTCCGCCGGCGTTCGGTCCGCTGAAAGACATGTTTTACAATCCCCTGACCCCGTGGCACCGGTCGCTCGCGTTATTTGGCCTGGCGAAAATGCATGAGGCGGCCCTGATGGAAATTCTCCCGGATGTTGTCAACGCGCTTGATGATTCGGACCGTGAAATTCGCGATACCGCCGCGAGGACAGTTGGCCGGATCATCGATTCGTTCCAACCGGGCCAACTGCCAAAGGACCTCGCAAACCAGGCATTTGAACGCCTGCTGTTCCGTATGAGGGACTCCAGTGCCGTTGTGAGATCGAAAGCTGTGCGTTCTATCGGCAAGATGGCAATGAACAATTATCTTGACAGAGACCAGCTTGAAGCCTCGCTCGATGCGGTCAGCATTATGCTTGGAGTGGAAACCGATGAGCCCGATCCATTCTACCTCGTCAGGCTGGAAGCCGAACGGACCAGGAAAAGCCTGGAAACTACATTGAAAGAAATTTCATAATCGCTTTTCGTAACACGGAACGCCAGCCAGCAGTACCGCAGACTAAATCCCGTAGCGCAGGACGCCGGCCTGCCGAAATTATGGCATACAGGACCGGTATTCCATCATGGTGGTATAATTCGACCTTCCATGGCCCTGTCCTCGCAAAATAATGACAGTTCTCATCTCTATGTTCGGGTGGTTCCTCTCTCCGGTGGCGGACGTATCGGAACATCCCTGACCTACCGGGTTCCGGAACACTTTACCGAATCAATCCGCATCGGATCGGTTGTCGCCGCGGAGGTGAGGAAGTCTCAACGGATAGGGGTAGTCACCGCGTTCCAGGAATACAATGAAACCCTCCAGGCGTCGCCTTATGCAATCAAGCCATTGAGCGCGGTTTTCCCGGATGAAATTCTCCTGAACGAACGCGATGTCGAAATCGCGAAATGGATCGCCGGTTATTACGCATGCAGTCTTCGGGACGCGTTATCGCCTTTCGCGCCGGAGATCCGTTCGTTGCATGCCACGAGGATTCTTGCCGCACGGGATCCGGACAAACTCCATGATTCGATCGGTTCACTTGGCTTGTTATTTTCGAGGCCCGATTCGATCCAGGCCGAAGAGCGTCCCGACGGGTCTGTCAGGATTCCGAAAAATCAACTCGTGGAGGATCTTCGGGGAGGAGGGCTTTCGGAAGACGCGGCGGAGGGAAAAATCAAGGAGTGGATCGAACAGGGAATAATTACGGCGGAAACAGGCATACGGACGCGCGTCCGCCACCTTGGCACCGGAAGTTTCCTGACTATAACTGTCGAGGCCCGTAAAATTGACTGGGATAAATTCCGATCCGACCGCCAGCGATCGGTTCTCGAACTCCTGGACCAGGTTGGAAGCGCTCTCTCAAGGGACGAGATCATCCGTGAAATCCCGGGCA
>CBDURU010000093.1:0-13717 GCA_965369865.1 uncultured bacterium
GGTTAAATCGGCGCCGCAGGGTGTGGATAACTGGATCGATCCGAATCCACGGTACAGCGGTCCTGAAAATCCGATCCATTACAGGATCTGGACAAGTAACGAGGCCGGGAAATCGCTTGGTTATGCCGAAGATACCGGGTATCCGAAACTAAGGAATGTCGGGATGGCATTGTGGTGTGTCGCTGAGGATGCAAGCGGATCGGGCGCGGTGTACTCATGGGCGACCGCGACAAAGGATTTCAACGACTGCAATACGTTCTGGAACAGGTATGGCGTCAATTTTATCCTGGAAAATCCGACCGGCTTTCTGTGGGTCGGAAATCCTGAATATATACAGATCAATGGCGGGGAAGCGGTTGACATGCATGACGGCCATGGAAAAGCCCAGACACCGCACAGTATCAGCAACTATTACGTCGGCTCGGTCGATGGCAATTCTCACAAAGCGTACTGCAATGCGTATTGCCCTGGGATTTACCACAATACGGAAAATATCTTTATCATTATGGGCAAAGATGCGCGCGGGGCGGGTGCGGAAGAGATGCCTGTCATTCTCGCGCATGAATGCGGGCACGCGATGGGTCATTTCTGGGATGTTTACCTTCTTGATACCAATAAAAATTTAATACTGGATGATGGCACATCGTGCCAGGCAAACAATACCTGGTGTAATACGCCGCCTGAAATCCCTGTCCTGTTCTGCGATATCAACGCCTGCTACGCTCAGAATCCAGGGGCGCATGCCACCAACCCCTGGAATCTCATGTGGTATTCGTGCCCCGGCAAGGCGATCGGGAATTACAACCTGACGGACAGGCAGGCAGCGTACGCGGGCTTGTGGCTCCAGGAGTTCAAGAATAATTACCCGTTCCCATGACATATAAAGGTGAAAAAATGAAATTCAAATACATCTTACCGATAATTATTTTCCTTCTGGCGATTACGTCGACTGCATATGCAATTGGTTCAGAGACACTGGACAATCTGATTTTCCTACTCGCCCAGCCCGAACCGGCCGACTGGTCCGACGGCACTTTCGATGACGCAATTTTGATTGAAGGCTTTGAGGCGATCTATGAGATGAGCATAGAAGAGGGAAATGACAGTCGGACACGAAGCGTGCTATGGGCGATGGGTGAAACAGGCCTGGCGTCTTTTATCCCCACTCTTATAAATGAATTTGAAAACGAAACCATGATCGCCTGTTATGCCCTCGGGAAAATATCGGTGGATGCCAGCGTTAACGCCCTTATTCCCATGCTCGAAAATGAAGATCGTTATGTCCGTGAAGCCTCTGTCTGGGGACTTGGCAATATTACATACGGTGCCGACCTTGATGACGCGAAAGCCGATGCACTTGAAGCGCTTAACGATCGTCTCGATCTGGAAGAGGAAACCTGGATCGTCGAAATGATCGAAGCCGCGATTATTTTAATCGAGACTGGATTAATAACCGATTCGGTATTTGAAACCATGTAACACAGGACTTCACCCACAATCGCTCCCCGGTTTTTCTTTGTTTCCCTTGTTGTTTTCTCCTTTTTTTTTGATAAAACTCCGGAATCCGACGCGCGATTGGACAATTTAATGCCCGAACGGCCATGTGAGATCGACCGCTGACTTGCCCCGGCATTGACTGGGTGTGGCAGGCTTCCCTTGTTACTTCCCGCTTTCGCATAAGCTACGGCGGGTGTCAAGCCGTAAAACTTCCCGCCGTCGCTACGACCTTGAAGGGCCGAAGGCGGCGTAATGGGTTACTAGCGCTCAGCTTCAAGAGCTGGAAATCACGCGCCGGGTTCCGTATGGAGGGTATTCCCTGCAGTGGGATCAGAATGCCCATCCATAGTGAGTATAGCATAAAGATGGGATTTTGTCAAGTAGGGGCAAGGAAAAAGTGGGATTTTTTTTGTGGGGGATTTTTGTTGCAACCCGGCAAGAGCGTTGACGGGCTACGAAACTTGCCATGAATTGTTTATGGGATTATAATCAGATACGCAAGTTTTGAGCAGGACGATTCCCTTAATAGAAAATTTTAAAAAGTGAAATTATGATCCAAAATCCGAATATATTACTCCGCTATCCAGGAGGAAAAAGCCGGATGCTTGGGTTCTTAATTCCACGACTATCACATATTAAGAAATTCAAACTGCGTCTTTGTGAGCCATTTGCGGGAGGATGTGCAGTATTCTTAACATTAAAACCTCAACGAGCATTTATTTCAGATATTAACGCTGAACTCGTTGATCTTTATCGTGGAATACGTCGTTACCCTCATAAAGTATGGGAAGTATACAAAAACTTCCCTTCAACAAAATCTGCATATTACGAAATTAGAAACTGGAAACATTTTACATTAGATTTACCAATGCGAGCTGCTAGGACACTTTATTTAAATAGGACTTGTTTTAAGGGAATGTGGCGGCATAATTCAAATGGGGACTTTAATGTGGGTTATGGTGGACAAGACAGGCGATGGGTTGTGTGTGGGGAATCTATTACCAATGTGGCAAAATTATTAAGTCGTGCATCTATCAAGTGTATGGATTTTGAAGAATCAATTGATCGAACTGATGAAAGGGATTTTATTTTTTTAGATCCCCCCTACCAGCCTGGTGAAAGAGATATGAAGCATGATCACTATTTGTATGGCACGTTCTGTTTTGAAGACCATAAACGACTAGTCAGGGCTTTAAAAAGGGCGTCTAAGAGGGGAGTTTGCTGGGCTATGACTACATCAGGGCATTCTGATATCGTAGGACTATTTTCCAAACAAAAAATTATCCAAATTCCTAAGGGCACTGGAAATCGAATAGGTTCTGTAGCAAATAAAACAGGCGAAGTACTAGTCACAAATTGCATGGAGGTTGGAAAATGAGGGAATTCTTTGAAAAAGCTGCAATGCAAAACCATCCTTTACGAGTGCTCCAAACATTTCTCGAAACTGAAAAGGCGAATGAGGATGCAAAAAATTATTCAGATATGAGGTTCGTTGGCTATGTCCTGGAAATAGGTTTTGATACTGTAACGATGATTACATCCGACCCTTTTAAAATTGCAGTTGGTGGCATTCCTCGAAACTCTTTGCTTTTAATGGTCCCGTCAAATTACGAGTCACTCCCACCCCATTTTACATTATTAAGAGTTTTAGAGGCTGCACCAACTCCTTTATCAAAAGAGGTACAACAGACATATTTTGAACTTCAAAAAAAGTCAATGCCTGAATTAGATATATTTACACAAAGTGAATTACAATGGGGTGCTTTAAAAACGGGAATTCTTGGGATGTATTATCCACATCCCGAGATACAGAACGAAATAGAATTTTCTGGTGATATCAATAATTATGTTAGTGCTCACAAGTACCGCGTGTATGCTTGTGATGACGCATTATTGAAATTAGTGACAAACTCGCTTGTTCCGCGAGATAATAGATTTAAAATTGGCGATTTAAGGTTAACAGAATGTCGTATCCCAATCCCACAAGCTGCAAAATCAAAGGTGGAAGTATTTGCTTCAACTAAGGATTTTATGGGTACACGTACGGCATTATTTGGTAAAACAAGACTTGGGAAAAGCAATGTGGTTAAATTAATTGCACAGAGTTTGATTGAAACTACACGCGAGTCCAAGAATGTTGGGCAATTAATTTTTGATATCAATGGTGAGTATGCCAATGATAATCCACAGGATGACAATCTCTCACTAAAAAGCAGTTATCCTGATAGTTGTGTGGTTTATGCGTTAACACCAAAAGAAAGTACTGAATCTAAGCCATTAAAATTAAATTTCTATGAGCAACCAGAGAGTACTCATCGAATTATTGGCAGCCTTCTCAGACAAGATAGTAAAACATCAGGCTATATCCAAAGCTTTACCAGTGTTGAGCTTCCATCAATAGAAGAAACAAGAAAACTGCCGTCAGGTAGTGATCAAGGTAGGGCTTTAAGGAAAATACAAATTTATTGGGCAATTTTGAAAAAATCTGGCTATCCGGTTGATGAGTCTAAACTTAAGTCAATAGCTCCTAGTGGTCGACCTGCAAGCAAGCTAAATCCTGGTTATAATAATGCTTTACGGACACAAGCTTATCAGCATAGCGATATTCAGACAATACCAAGTACAATATCAACCCTCGATGAATTAGTATCGGAACTAGAAATTCTTAACCGTTTTCGTAGAGCAAATCCAAGTGCTCCTTCACTAATATCAAGTTCTGGAAATAAGATATTTGATCCTGATGATATTGCTCTACTTGAATTCCTAGAACCACAACCCGGTAGAAGTGGCACTGCATTCATTCAGCCCTATCGTCAATACCACGATCAAAAAGCTGGTGATTTCGTAAAGGAAATCCTTGATGAGTTAGATGAAGGCTTAACAGTAATACTAGACTTAGGGAATGCAAATCCACAAGTTATGGATTATTTTTCAGATGAATTATCAAGAGCAGTTTTTAACCATCAAGTTGATAAATTTACAAATAATAAGCTCGAAAACCACTTTATTGAGTTATATTTTGAAGAAGCACATAACCTTTTCCCTCGAACTGAAGATGTTACTACAATTTATAGCAGATTTGCAAAGGAAGGGGCAAAATATCACATTGGTATGGTTTATTGTACACAGTCACCCACTACCTTAAACAAGGACCTACTGGCTCAAACTGAAAATTTCTTTGTAGCACATCTATCATCATCCGATGAAGTAAATGCACTTGCAAAACTGAACGTTGCTTTTGGAAATTTAAAAGATGATATACTTCTGGCAAAAACAGTTGGTTATATAAGGATGTTAACTCGCTCTCATAGGTTCGTTATATCTGTGCAAGCAAGAAAGTTTACACCTTCAAAAGATTAAAGGTGAAATGCAAATATGCCATACATAGAAGGACATCGACTCCCAGGAGAAAGGGCAAGTCGGTTAGGGCACTTAGAAGTAATTAAAAGTGACTTGGTCAACAAATTATGTAGTAGTTTTGAAGATAATAATACGTATACAGATAAATTAGGATGTAAATGGCAGAATCTACCAACTAGCGAAAAACCGCTTGATTTGGTTTTTGGAATCGACGGTTCACTTCAAGTTATTCAATCTGACACAAAACCTACTAAAACTATTGCATTTATTAAAACTTCATTATTAAGACTTGACCAAGTTGCATTGATGGAGATTGATAAAGAGATGCCGCATCCCTTTGCACTTAGAGATATTCTGGCTGATTCAGCATTATATCATGCTACTGTACTGCCCTTGAAACATATTCGGATTCGAGATTTGTCACTATTTGATGCAGTGAGGGGTATTATTTATGAATCAATGAGGGATTCCCATCTAGCAGATGAACCATTTCAAACTCTCAAATGGATCGTATTCGAAAAATGGGATAAAATTGAAAAAAACCTTCCAGAATTTGAGTGCCCTAACTGTGGTGAGAATAAAGCAACTTTACCATTTGACGCTGATGAAGGGAGTTGCCCTAACTGTAATGGGCATTTATATTTAACAGATATGCTTGGTTTTCACCAGGAAATGGGTCAGGAATCAGCTCCAAAAACTGTAGCAACAGCATATATGAGTATCCATGAGACAATGATGCTTTTTACAGGTATAAGGTATTTTTGGGAAAACAAAAGAGAAATGCTTAAGAATTGTCTATTTGTTAAAGATGGACCTTTATCAATTCGAGCTCAATACTCAAAATTAGTTGCCCCTATTAGAAGATTTTTAGCATATTCCAGAGATAAGGAATATCCTGTTCATATTTTAGGGCAAGAAAAAACCGGAGCGTTCGCAGAACACTTGGAACTTATAAATGCAGATGCACCAATACAATCAATATTTATTCCAGGAGATCACTACATCAAGGAACAGATCCAACATAGGCCAACACGTGGTGCGCCTTATGGTAAGGATACGAATTATGGGGCTAAAATTTTTACTAAATATGACCAATATCATCATGCAATTTTAAATATTCCAACAGGTGAATACGTCCAGAACCCAACATACGACCACTTGATAGGTGCTAATAAAATATTAAGTACCTTGCCCACGATTTTAGGAAGTAAGCATGAAGGATCACTATTACCAATCGAATTAGCTCATGGAGTAGCATCTCTTTCAACGTATCCATCTGCTCATATTCTTAAAGTTTTTGCTGATAGTCATATAACTTCAGCATAAAACCCGGGTGATGTCCACAAACCTTCGCTTCGCTTCGGCCTGAGAACGGCGCCCGCTTTAGTAATCCAACTAATGTTTAGTAATTCATCCTATAAATGGTAAAATACGCGCAGCCGATGTTCATACGATGGATCACATATATTGCTGTCGGGTTGATCCTGGTGGTTATAACCGGGATAGGCAACACGCGATTCGGATGGTCGATCGATATTGCGTGGATATTGGTCGCGGTTGCGGTTTTCGCCCGTCCGGCAGGAATGGCGCCGGTTGCGGGACTGATTTTCGGGCTTGTAATCGACGGGCTATCCGGCTCGACAGGATTTTACGCGGTGTCATACATGGCGATCGCGGTCCTCACGTTATTTATCAGGAGGGTTGCATACCTTGACGATTTTCTGGCGGCATGGATAGTCGCAGTGGCGGGCGTGGAAATTTTGTGGCTTTTCTTCTGGATATTCGCGAAAGGGATCCAGTTGATCGGCGGCGCGGCAAGATCATCGGGAATCCTGTCGCCTTTTATAATCAGTACAATCATTTTATTTCCAATAATATATCTCTTTGCCAGGGCGGTTCTTTTGGAGCCATCTGAAAAATCCGGATCGAGCCGTTTCGGTTCGGCGGTATTACCGATCGACAGGATATGAAATCAGATCGTGAATATAACGAGTACGAGGAATTCTATCGCCATCTTCCTCTTGCCGATAAACTCACATTCAAGCGTGAGCTGGTTGCCGTACCGCTGGTAATCCTGGCGCTCATAATTCTTTGCAGTGTACTTTTCCATCTTGGCATCATCCGGTTCGGGTACTACCAGGCGATGGCCGCGGATAACCGTATCGCCCGCATCGTTCTTCCCGCTCCACGAGGGGAAATCCTCGACCGTAACGGCAATCCGCTCGCGGTCAATCACGCGGTTTACGATTGCTACTTTATCGCATCGGACGATGTGGAGCAGGATGTCGCGGATCTTACAGAGATCGGGAATTTTCTCGGCCTGGCAGCATCGCAGCTCGATCATGTAATTCATGGCCGGAGGGAAGCATTAAGCGTTCGGAGCATGGCGTCGGAACTCTGGGCCGCTGAACTTGGAGCACTCGGAGCGAAAAGCATCTTAGTAAAAAGCGATCTTAACCAGGTCGAGGTAACCCGGATACTGGAGCGCACCGAACAATTCCCCCGCACATTTCTGGAGATGTCCTATCGTAGAAGCTATCCAGCCGGGGAATACACGGCGCAGGTGGTCGGGTACATGGGTGAGATTTCCGAAAATGAACTCGCCACGTGGGGACCGCTCGGGTACCGGATGGGTGATATGCTGGGCAAGGCCGGATTGGAAAAGCAGTACGATAATATCCTTCGCGGGCAATCCGGTGAAAAGCTGGTTCAGGTTAATGCGAGAGGCCGAATTCTCGGCGAGGCGAAATTTGTTCCGGCCGTGGTTCCGGAAAACGGGGCGGTCGTGGTGCACGATGGTGAAGTCCAGATTTTTCATGAGGGGGATGTACTCGATTTTCACGGCGGTCCGTTGATTGTGCAGGTAAGCTGGCTGAACGGGAGGATCAAAGGAGAAGAGATTGGATTTGCCGTGATCGAGGGCCAGGAACGTGCGGTCCGGAGGATTATTTTCGTGGATCCCCCACTCCCTGAAGGCAGTAACACGCTGTCCGACAGTAATTTCTCCCCATCGATACCCGACGACTGGAATGTATTCATGACGCCTGGGGAAATTCCAAATGTCGAGGGGCGAGTAGTTATGAGGCCACCGGTTTTACTCCCCACAGGCGGCGCGCCATTACGAACGACACTCGATCTCGAAATGCAGCGAGCGATTGAGGAAATAATGGGCGACACGGTCGGTGGCGTGATCGCGATGGATCCGCGTACCGGCGCGATCCTCGCAATGGTGAGTGAACCGGCCTACGATCCAAACGTGTTCGCGCCGGGTGGTGTCGATCCGGAAGGCTGGCAGGCAATCCTTGAGGACGAGCATTACCCCCTGTTAAACCGTCCGGTACAAAACGCGTATATTCCGGGAAGCGTATTCAAGATCGTGACACTTGCGGCTGCCGGTGAAATCGGGCTTATTAATTCGACATGGGACTGCCGGGGATCGATTGAGGTAGGTAATCGGAGGTTTCACTGCTGGAACAGGGCCGGTCATGGAGTAGTGAATTTTACACAAGCGATGGCTCAAAGCTGCGATGTCGCGTTTTACGAAATGGGGCAGGATCTGGGCCATGATAAAATTGCCGAGATCGCGCAATTATTCGGGCTTGGATCGCGTCTCGGTATCGATCTTCCCGATGAGCGCAGCGGCCTTATACCCGACGAAGAATGGAAAATGAACCGGTTCGGCGAGGATGAAAGGTGGTATCTCGGCGACACGATGAATATGGTAATCGGGCAGGGATTTGTGCAAATGAGCGTGTTACAGGTCGCGAGGACGACCGCTGTTATCGCGAACCAGGGCAATCTCGTTCCGCCCCATCTGAATCGCCTTCTGACCCCGGCACAAAGTATGATCGATAGAATCCAGGTTAGTGAAACGTCGATCAATGCTGTCAGGAGGGGTATGAGGCAATGTGTCGCAAATGGAACGGCAACCGGAAGCTCGTTAAGCTGGATCGAGCTTGCGGGAAAGACCGGCACCGCTGACGATCCTCCGCGCGAGGAGCCGCATTCGTGGTTTACAAGTTTTGGCCCATACGACGATCCTCTTCTTGTGATCACAGTACTGTGTGAAAACGGCGGACACGGTGATGAGACTGCGGTGCCACTTACGAAGAGGATCTGGGAGTCGGAAGCCGTGAGGAATTACCTTGCCGAAGAGGGATTCGATAATTAATTTTCGAAAGTAAAATGAGAGTATCTAACAAAATAAGTTTATGTTAAATTACCGACATCACCCACAAGCTTAGCGTGGAGTCAACTTATTTAAAATCTGCTGGGAATTTTTTAAATTGAACGTTAACTCTACCTCGTACGACGCATGTGGGCGGCACCCGGATAATTAATTTTCGGGTTAAGTCGTCCTGCTTTTAAAGGATATGAATCCATGAAATACAGCATTATCGATTCGCAGAAAAGACTTGAAAGGCTCGTGCTGCATCTCGAATCCACGACGACGATGGAGCATGGCAAATCGCCGGATCAATTCATTACCGATGCCGACTACGAAACCCTGACCGTTGCCGCCCTGACAAAGGCGCCGGAATTTGTGCCCTGGCTGATCAGGCTTTTAAAGGTAACGGCGATGTCGAAACTTGGGGGCAAGGTGATCGAGACGATTGTCGCGATCGGGGAGCCGACTGTCGAGGAACTGATGCCGCTTTTGGACACCGAGCATGGGCCAAGGGCGGCGAAAGCACTCGCGGAGATCGGCGATGAGCGCGCGCTGAATCCGATCCTTGAACGCGCGGGTTATTTCCCGGACTACATGCCACCCGCGTTGAAAATTTGTACTAAGGTTAAGGGGGACAGGTCGATACGGTTTCTTGTGGACACCCTGATCGCGAACAAACCGTACGGATTTCCTCAGAATATGATGAAGAAGGATGAGAACATAGCGAGGGTCGGGATTACGAATCTGGTGACGAAAGCGCTTGTGGAGATAACGGGAGAGAATTTTAAAAATGCGGATGAGTGGGAGAGGTGGGTTGATTCCAAATAAATGCCTCCCCCTCAGGAATTATTGTAACATGTGCCGGAGTCACATGTAGCGATTTTTCCATGCGCCAGAGTCGCATGCCACGGTGGTCAGCAACTCTCCGCAGAAAAACCGGGGACGCCTTTCCACTCGGTCACGAGTTGAAGGTGTCCCCGGTATTTAAATATTCAGAATTTACTTGTAACTTGCATCCGGATGAATGATCGCTATTCCGCTCGTGGAGAATTCGGGGATGATCTGATGTCGTTCAGTTAATGAGAGGCCTATTGAGGTCCAGTTAAGGATTTCCTGGAGTTTTTGCTGGTCGGAGAACTCGGGCCATAATGCATAGCCGGGGGACACTCCAAGTACCGGGGTTTTCGGGTGGAGGTTAAGTTCGACGGCAATTTTTAAACGGATCAACCGGGCGGTGACTTCCGCGAGGAGGGCACAAAGTTCCGACCATTGATTTGATAGAACAAGCTGGCCTTCCGATTCGAGTATCTGGTAAATATCGACCGCGACTGATCCAATCGTCGCGACATAGGGCATCAGGTAATCCTCGTCATCGAGCCATTTCGGGACGGATTTTTTCCTGTCGGGAAATGTGAAAGTGAATTCACGATTTTCATGGGCCAGGGTGATAATCTGGCCGTCCTTTTTAACATTGAAAAAACCGTAGATTCCTTTCGGGTCGATGACAATTTCAGATTGTGTCGCATCTTTAACCGCCTTGATTGTCAGTGCCGGATCGAGTTGCAGTTTTTGTATTTCGTCTTGAGTAACATCGGACAGGAGATCATCGACTGTAAATTCAATTGTCCTGTTGCCAGTGAACGGCGGTACTTGAGGTTTTTGTATGATGATTGTCTCCCATATTCTCATTCGTGAAGTTGTGACAATACTGGCTGGTTTTGAGATTGTTACAGAGGGTTTTGATTCTGTCGATGGAATTTCCGCTGCTTCCAGATCATCACCCGCAATCGATCTGCAGATATCGAGAGCTTCGAAAGCGTCTTTGGCGTAATAAACCCCCGCTCTGTAAACTTCACCGTCAACTTTTGAAATTTTCTTCGCGAGTCCTGGGCTTACAGCGGCGCCTCCTACAATTACCGGGACATCAAGACCATGTTCATTAAGGGCTTGAACGTACGAACCCATTTCCGCTGCGGTCGCGACAAGCAGCGCTGAAAGCCCTATCGCCATTGGCTTTTCACGCTCGACAGTTTCGACTATCTCCCGTACCGGAACCTGCTTCCCGAGATCGATAACATTGAAGCCGTTGTTCGAAACTATAGCCTTGACGAGATTTTTCCCGATGTCGTGGACGTCGCCAAAAACTGTCGCGAGAATTACTGTGCGGTCATCTTTTCCCTTACTCGATCCAAGCATCGGCTCGAGATAATCGAGAGCTTTTTTCATAACCTCAGCGGAACGGAGAACGTGCGGGAGAATCGTTTCGCGACGCTCCATCCTGTCGCCGACTTCTTTCATGGCAGGGAGCAGAATTTTATTAACAATTACAGTGGCAGTGGAATTTTCAAGGCACCTGTCAATTAATGATTCAATTCCGGTTTCCTTCCTGTCAAGAATCGCTTTTGCGAGTAATTCCGGAGGTGGCAGATCAATTTTCGGTTCGGTTTCAGAATCCGGTTTTAATTTATCCGTCGCGTCGGACAATTCAATCAATCGCTCAAGCGCGTCATCGCGACGGTTGAAAATGAGGTCCTCGGCAAAGTCAATCTGGTTCTGATCGAAATCATAATATCCCTTGACATCGAGCGGGTTGACAATCGCGGCGGTTAAACCGTTCTGTACAGCATGATGCATGAATACCGCGTTCAGGAGTTTTCGTGTGGCGGATTTTAATCCGTAGGAAACATTACTGATTCCGAGAACCACACCACATTCTGGGAATTTATCGCGAATCGCTTTAATTCCTTCAAGAGTCAAACGGGCAGTATCGCGGAATTCATCTTCACCCGTTGCGAGAGTGAATGTCAGCGGGTCGAACAGGATGGATTCCGGATCAAGACCGAATTCATCGACAATGAGTTTATATAAATTTTGGGCAACCTCGACTTTACGATCGACAGTTTTTGCCATACCATTTTCGTCGATTGTCATAGCGACAACCGCGCCGCCGTAACGTTTCAGGTATCCGAGGACTTTCCGTGCTTTATTTGGGTTACCCAGATTTATGGAATTAACAATTCCAATTCCGGGATTTGCTTTAAGGGCAGCTTCGACCGCATCGGGATTTATGGAGTCGATCATCAGTGGAAGCGGGATTTCAGAAGCGATCCTGTGGACAAGATTTTTGTAATCACCCGGCTCGTCGTCCCGGCCGTCGACCGCAAACGCGAGATCGAGGACCATCGCGCCGATTTCATTCTGCTTAGACGCGATATCGACAATCTCCGGCCATTTTTCGTCGAGGAGAAGCTTCCGGAATTTCCTGCTGCCATGCGAATTCAATCTTTCTCCGATAATTAACGGGCTTCCTTCGGGCATGATGTCCTGAGACGAGACCGCCGATGTGAGCGCAAATTTTTTAGCGGGTATTGACCGGGGTTTGTAATTCCCAAGAACCTTGTTTAATGCTCCGATATGATCAGGTGAAGTGCCGCAGCATCCACCGATTATTTCAACACCCATTTTCAGAAACGGGATAAGGGCTTCGGCAAATTCATCCGGTGAGAGTGAATATGCCAGCCTGCCGTCGATACTTTCGGGCATACCCTGGTTCGGGAAAACGATTACCGGAAGCGGCGAATGCTCGGTGAGATAACGTACTGAATCAGACATTTCAGAAGGACCAGTGGCGCAATTAATCCCGAACACTTCGACACCCATCGCCGTTGCGATATTTAATGCCGCGTCAATCGATGTGCCCATGAGCATCCGGCCGTTCATATGAAGCGAAACCGAACCCCATATCGGGACAGACTTGCCGGTTTTTTCAATCGCGTCACGGCATCCGATGATCGCCGCCTTGAATTCGAGGATATCCTGGACTGTTTCGACGAGAAGGACATCCGCACCGCCAAGGATGAGTCCTTCTGCCTGGATCGAAAAAGCTTCCGTTATTTCTGCTGGTGATGGTCCGCTGTAATCAGGCGAGGATGGAAGTAATCCGGACGGTCCCATCGAGCCGATAACATGACCGTCGAATTCCTTCGCGACATCACGTGCGATTTCCGCTGCAAGATGGTTAAGTTCCAGTGTGTTTTCGCGTTGTCCCCACTCATCGAGTTTGATGGGGTTTCCGCCGAAAGTGTTTGTTTCAACTATCCTCGAACCGGCATTGAAAAATTTACGGTGGATGTCCGCGATCACATCCGGGCGGGTACGATTCAGGATCTCGTTGCAGCCGGGCACGCCACCGAAATCGTCGGGTGTCAATCCGAGAGATGAGATCGTGGCACCCATCGCGCCGTCGATGAGGATCGGGAAGGATTCGAAATTTTCTTGCAGGCTGTCGGTCATGATACTCGTTGTATATTATGAACCAGAAATCAGGAAAAGAACATATGCCCTCCCCATTGGACCTAATCCCCCCTGTAATCCCCTTGTACTAATCCGGGGACGCCTTTCCACTCGTCCCCGAGTTGAAGGTGTCCCCGGATCATGGGGGGGATGGTTTATCCCACCGTCCCCCTTGTGGGGAAGGTTTATCCCACCGTCCCCCTTGGGGGGGGACTGCAGGGGGGGTGTTTTTTTGATCTATTGAGCCCTGGTAGATAAATTGAACTCTAAAGACCCCCCCTATAATCCCCCCCTCCGGGGGGATGGTTTATCCCACCGTCCCCCTTGTGGGGAAGGTTTATCCCCCCGTCCCCCTTGGGGGGGGACTGCAGGGGGGGTGTTTTTTTGATCTATTGAGCC
>CBDURU010000094.1:0-13686 GCA_965369865.1 uncultured bacterium
AACAGTCAGGTTAAAGGAACCGCCACTTTTTTCAACTAAATTCGGGACTATCTCCTAAATAAATGATTCACGGCGAAAAGAGATGTCCCCTAAATGATTGATATACGGCGACAAGCACGTTCGACCCGGAGAATTTCGAGGCTTGGGGGATGGAGATGTCTCACTCAGCGTGTCGCCGCCACGCGTTTTTACCCGTTGTTGGATCTCTTTAAAGTCTTTGAAATACCAGGCAGGATGAAGCTCCACTATTAACCCGATTATAAAATTTCCATTTTATGCATACCTTGCCTCCCATTTACATGATATTATTATAGAAGCAGGGACGGGGAACGATATCTCGGGGTGGACGGCTGGAAGGATCCGGCTGTTTGAAGGCGCGTCCTTCTCGACTGACACGGAGGCCTGAGAATGAACATCAATACAATGACCGGGATCCTGGGCAACATCCTTCTCAATGAATTGAACCAGTCGAATGCCAAGATTCTCCAGGCATTTACACGGTTATCGACAGGCAGGCGAATCAACAGCGCATCGGACGACGCGGCGGGCCTTGCGATCGCCACGCGCCTGGAATCCCAGGTGCGCGGACTTGCCATGGCTGAACGCAACGCCCAGATGGGGATCAGCCAGATCCAGGTGGCGGAAGGTTATCTAGGCGGGGTGACGGAAGACGTCCAGAGAATTCGTGAGCTGAGTGTCCAGGCGGCAAACGGCACGCTGAACCAGGCCGACCGGGAGGCAATCCAGGCGGAAATCAACGAGCTCAGGGAAAATATCGATTTCGCATTTTCAACGGCTGAATTTAATACAAAGCCCCTGTTCTCGGGAACTACCGAAACCTACCAGATCGGCGCGGACGCATCGGGCCAGATGACCGTGAACTTCCCGGCGATGTCGTCGGAATCACTCGGACTTGGAGCGATTGATGTTACAACGCAGGAAGGGGCGCAAAACGCTATCACGCAGGCCGGGGATGCGCTCGACAGTGTGCTAAGAGTGCGCACCGATTTCGGCGCGTCTCAGAACCGTCTTGAATCGGCCATTAACTCACTTTCACGAACTCGAATCGACACCATGTCGGCACTCTCGGAGATAATGGATGCCAATATGGTCGAGGAAATAATGAATTCCATGCAGGCTATTAACACTCTCCAGAGCCAGATATTGCTGGCAGGCCAGGTCAATAAACTGGGAGCAGGGTTACTTCCATCGTTGCTTGGATGATACTAATAGTGGTTAACAAAAGTGGTTGAAGGAAAGAAAAAATCGGGATTCAGGCGATCCTCATTCTCGTGGTACGATCCCACCGACTGGGGCTACAAACCATCCACCGAGTTCAGGTTCACGGTCAAGATGATCCCTCTCGTCATTGTCATGATCCTGGGCTTCTCGCTTGGTCTTTCGAACCCGATCTCATTTGCCGGCATCGGGCGTCGGATCATCAACGATCGTGCCGGTGATTACAAAAGCAAACTGCGGGACGCGTACTCGCTGATCGTTTCCAGAGATTACAACCAGGCTGCGGTCCTGGCGGGAGAGGTTGCGCAGATCGATCCGGAGAACGTTCTCGCGCACCATATTCTCGGACTTGCCCACGCGCGCCGGGGTTTAACCGAGGAGGCATCGGCGAGTCTGAACCGTGCGGTCGAACTCGATCCTGAATTCACGATGGCCTGGTACAACCTCGGAGTCGTAGAGGAAAGCCGGGGGGAATTCGTGCTCGCGATGGAAGCATACCTGGCTGCCAAAGAGCTTGAGCCGGACAATGAAATTTACTCGAATGCGTACGACAGCATGAATGAAATCGTGCTTAACGGTAGCAACTGGGATTTCCGGGAAACAGAATTCGAACGGATATTCCTGATGGCCGTGAGTGCGGCGAACCGTGGCGGCGAAGAGGATCTCAGCTTTGCGGAGAACATCTTCCGCATGCTGCTTTTGGATCGACCCTATGATGTCGCCAGTATGAATATGCTTGGATTCACACTCGCGCGCGAGGGGCGTCACGACGAGGCGGAGGAGGTTCTGATCAGGGTTATTGAGATCGAACCGGGATACTCCGATGCGTGGTTTAACCTCGGGATGCTGCACGAGTCAATGGGCCGTTTCGAGGAAGCCCTGGTTGATTTCGAGACCGCACATCATACAAGTTCGCTCGGGAGTTTCCGCAAGATCGCGATGGTGGAAGCGGATCGTGTGAGGGAATTGCTGATATCCGAGACAATTATCACCCCATCGGGTTATAATAACAGCCAGTAAACTACTGCTGAGTATTTTTAAATTTAAGTCTCAATTTCTGTTTCAAATTGAGTGAGGCCCGATGAAATCCACTAATGAGATAAAGCCGCCAATCAGGTACGTACTTGGAATCCTGACCGGGATTTTTTCAGGGATTTTATTCACCGCCCTGACAATGGGCGCATTGAAGCTCGGGGATTTGATAGTGGGCCTGATTAAATAAATTTCCTGAAGTTTAATAATCAGGTTTGTATCGGAGCCGTGAGCGTCAGTGAGAGGTTAATAATTAATCAGCCTGGAAGAGGATTTATAAATGACATCAGAAAAACCAATCATTTTATTAATTCACGGACCCAATCTCGGCGCACTGGGACGTAGGGAACCGAGCATTTACGGATTCGATTCGCTCCAGGACATCGAGGACCTGATAATTACACTTGCATCGGGCCTTAATATCGAAGTCAAATGTTTCCAGTCGAATCATGAGGGAGAAATAATCGACTATCTTTTTGAACACGGCGAGAAGTCGAACGGGATAATAATCAATCCGGGTGCGCTCGCGCATTATTCAATAGCACTCGCAGATTGCCTGAGGAGCCTGCCGTGCGCGAAAGTGGAAGTTCATTTATCGAATTTATTCAAGCGTGAGAAGATCCGTCAGAGTCCGGTAACCGCGTCGGCATGCGACGGTGTGATAATGGGGATGGGCAAGTCGGGATACCATGGCGCGCTGGGATTTCTGGTGGAGCATATGGATCTGGCAGGGATTGAGTAGCAACTAAAGAAAATAATAAATTCGGGGACAAGGCATTTTTCCCTTGATATGCTTTGGTAAAGTCAGGTTTATCACTGGAGAAAAATGGCATGTCCCCGTGATTTGTATAATTTCAAGTAGAATTGGTCTCAATCATCTGGATCATCCCAGAAGGTGATTAAATAATCTCCTCCAACGAAGACCATATATTCATCAACGAATGAAATTCCGCTTCTGGAGAAGCCATCCGGTGTGTCAATCATGTGCACCTGGCTGCCGTTGTTTGTGTCGAGGAAATAAATCTGCCCATTGTTCCTGAGTGGAACCACAACGAGGCCGTCGGGATAACTTGAATTAGCCATGACCGTGCATGTAGCGTCGAAGTAACCTGTTACGGCCTGCCATTTATTTGAAGCGTAAGAACCGTTATCAGTAACCGCGCAGACCTGACTGGCGTAATTTGCGGACACAACAAAAATGTCATCCCCGAATTTTGTGGGACCGCCAACGGGAATACCGTTGATGGGAAGAGCCCAGTCCCAGATCTGGTCGCCCGCCGAGTAGCCCGACTCACCATCGAGCGCGTAGCAAAGCAGGTGGGTAGTTCCCGAGGTTGTCGGGAAACAGGCTAAATAAGCCCGAGTGCCGTCGATGCATGGTGTATTCCAGTGCGAGGTGTCATAAAAAATATCTTCCGAAAATTCAACATTACCGGTGGTTAGATCAACAGCTTCAAAGTAGGTTGTATAGTTGGCTTTTGAGTAGATGTAAGCAATCCCGTCAGAAACCGCGAGCCCGGATTCACCGGCGCCGGTAAGAGTGACAGGCGGATCGAAAACAAGGCTGCCGTCGGTGACGTCAATGACATACAATGCCGCTTTATTGCTTCCCCTGGCAACGAGGTTGCCATTGGAAATTACGAATGGGGTGCTTGCCCAGTGAACGTAGTCGGGAATGGCAGTATCATCATCGTAGGTCCATAATGCATCCGAAATTGTCTTTGGACCCAGTGAAGTAGCGTCGAAACAGTAAATCTTGTCCGACCCGATCACAATGTATTCATTTCCGCTTGTGTCCTTGTAATAAGCCAGACCGGAACTGATTCGACCACCGGGCGAAAGGGCTGTCGTGGCATGGAACCTGTAATCCCCGGTTAGAAGGTCGTAGCAGTAAAGGTAAGGAATTGAAGAATAGGCATACCATCCGGTGTAGCTGACGAAGAAAATCTTGTCGCCTGCAACAATCGGTGTGCAGTGGCTTCGGTTTGCACTGCCGTTAGGCGCAGGCGTCAGCCATAACGAAACCATGTCCGTGGGATCCGGTGTGGCTGCGGTCGGGTTATAGCCAGACTGCTCAGTGTTGTATTTATGGTTTTCCCACCAGATCGGATCAGTGAAAGGAATGGTGATTTCAAACCCATCGGTCAACTGGCTTTCACAACTGGAATTGGTAACCACAACGTGATAGGTGCCTTGTTCGGCATTTACCGGGTCGGCACCGGACAGGTCAAAATCACAGTCGATCTGGGTGCTCCCAGTAACAACCACATTGTCCGCATATATTACTACAGTGTCATCATCGTTTTTAACAAGGCTGACCTGGGACGATGAATCAAAATAGTCACCAGTGAGTACTGCGGGTACGATTGTATCTATTAAACCGGAATCAGGCACGATGTCGGATATTTCAGGTGGTGAGCTGATGACGATCACGAGGAATTCGTCGAGAGTATCGGTTTCGCCTTCATCATCGGTTACCCTGAGATCGACATTATAAGTTCCGGCGGATGTGAAAATCTTTGTGGGATTGTCATCGGTTCCGGAATCGTATGGGTCGCCGAAAAAGCCGTCACCATTGAAATCCCATTCGTACATGACGATACTGTCGCCGCCTTCATCCTGATCTTCAGAACACAATCCGCTGAATTCGACAGGATCGCCGGTACAGAATGGCGGGGCGGTTTCAATTGTCGCGCAGGCTAAAGGAGGTTTTAACTGAGGCCCGGATGAAACATCCGCTGAATATCTGAAAACCGCATGACAGGGGTCGGGCGGGTGTGGAATTTCCGGCAGGTCGTTATCATAGTCATGGGCTTCATATTCGGCTATTATCCACACATCATGGCTGTCGCCATTGTTTAAAGGTGCTGCAGGAATATCGACATGCCATGTCGAATAATACTCACCTCCGGGACTTGCGTCGGTTTCAAAATCTAAGGTCTCCAGGCCTGAGAGCATTGAGGATTCAATAGTTACGGTTGACGGCTGGTATTCCCATGCGAACAGGTCGATGTCCAGGATCAGGTTACCGCCAGAGGAGCCGTCCGATGCGTCGTACCATACATCCGGCGTCTGGGTAGCGGATGCCGCGAGAGCTTCCATACGGTGTACTGGATAATACGGTCCTGTCGGTCCCTGCTCCTCCCATTCCACGACAATCGCGTACCCGAACTTAAGACCAATGCCTTGCGGGAATAACGGGAATTCGAGTTCCATAGTCCTGCCGGAACCGCTTTCAAAAAATCCGTCCCAGTTATTGTCACCGGTAAGGTAATTCCAGAGATCATCGTCCTTGCCAAGATGTTTCGAGTAATATTTGTATGGATTAAGAGTCGCGTCGCCTTTCAGGTTCTGCCAGCCTCCGGGAGCCCAGCCGAAAATCAACTCGGTTGTGAATTCAGATGGATTGAACCAGCGCGTGTAACCGTCGGGATTTTTCATCCAGAGATCGGTTCCGTGCTCACCGGTCCTGAGCCCGTTGTATTCCATCAGGTGGGCGCCATCGCCAATTATCACACCGATCAGGTCGTACGCATCGTACTGCTGTATCCCCGGGAATGGGTGATGGACCGTAAATTCAACGTCCACGCCAAGGAACGTAGGATCATCATCATGAATAATAATCGAACCGAATGTGATCCCGTTCATGGGAACCGTCATCTGATTGAGAAACGGCACGATATTCAGTGTGAAAGCCGCAGTACGATCCTCAACAGCCTCGAAAGTATTCTCGGCGAAATCATAATAAATGTCGTAGTAACCAAGAAGGTGCGTGTTGGCCGATTGTGCGGGATGATCCGGGGCAGGGGTTAAGTCCGGGACGTTTTCAGCGTCCGGGATTACGGGTGAACCGTTTCCACCGGAACATCCAAACCCGATTACGAATGCGACTGCAATCAG
This sequence comes from uncultured bacterium, assembly GCA_965369865.1. Taxonomy (GTDB): domain Bacteria; phylum JAJVIF01; class JAJVIF01; order JAPKYR01; family JAPKYR01; genus JAPKYR01. Next base: position 6,172 of record CBDURU010000094.1, read on the forward strand.
CAGCGTAAAGAACTGGAACCTGTTATTCATGAGAAACCTCCCCAGGGATAGTAGTAACGTATGGAATTCGAAATGCTATAAGAAATAATACGAAATAATTGACATAAGTACAAGAGAAATGACCGGAGTGTAATAGACAAAGCGGCGCGAGAGAGACTGGCCGCGCCGTTCAGGGAAGAGTTTCTATGGGGAGCTGATGGGTTCTTTGTGAAAGAGATGAAGATTAGTTTATATCATCAGCATCCCTTCAAGTCCTGAGAGGGAAAAAAGCCGGGACTGCATCTCGGAAAGCCCGCTGATTTTTAATTCCATGCCTTTCTCGTGCAACTCGTTACCCCATTGCAACAGGTAATGAAGGCCAGAGATACTGAGGTATGAACACATCGACATGTCAAGAACAACAAGCCGGGCGTTTTTTAATTCGGCGAGTATAGTCAGCCTTAAGAAAGCATTCCCGGATTTGTAAGTGCACTCATCATATATCCATTTCAAAATAGCGTAGGACGCTAATTTTTCATCAGGTCGATTAATATTTACTGTCTTTAAAGATTTCATAAAACTCACCCATGGTATAGAATATCGGCCGGGGCGCAAAATTCTTTAGCATATAAATTATTAACTATGACTAAGTAATATTAATATTGATAAAACTAATTTAAGTTTTTATTGAAAAAGGGTGAAATGTTATGCCTTGACCATGGATAATTGAAATGGTAGATTAACGGGTCGCGGCGGTGTAGCTCAGTTGGTTAGAGCACTCGGCTCATACCCGGGGCGTCACTGGTTCAACTCCAGTCACCGCCACCATCCCACCCGAAAGGAAAAGACCCTCCGGATTAACAACCGGGGGTTTTTTTGTTTTATTTAATAATCAAGCTCCATAACATTTAGATTAAATGGGGCGCTTTCTGGTTTAGACCTCTATTCACCATCCCCCCAGCGGGGGGATTATAGGGGGGGTCTTTTTGTTTTATTTAATAATCAAGCTCCATAACATTTAGATTAACTGGGGCGCTTTCTGGTTTAGACCTATATTCACCATCCCCCCAGCGGGGGGATTATAGGGGGGGGCTTTTTGTTTTATTTAATAATCAAGCTCCATAACATTTAGATTAACTGGGGCGCATTCTGGTTTGGACCTATATTCACCATCCCCCCAGCGGGGGGATTATAGGGGGGTTTTTTTTGTTTTATTTAATAATCAAGCTCCATAACATTTAGATTAACTGGGGCGCTTTCTGGTTTAGACCTATATTCACCATCCCCCCAGCGGGGGGATTACAGGGGGGGTCTTTTTGTTCCAATTCTCCATCGAATCAAAAAACCGCCCCACCAAATTTTAATAGTGTACAATTACAGTAATAAAATCGGGCAGGGGATACATGGACGACCGCCTGGGAGGTTTCGGCATGAGCAGATGTATATTTCCATTCACATTGATTTTACTGACACTCCTGGTTTTGTTCGGATGCGCGGATGATGGAACGGGTGAAATCCCGGAAGGGGCTGTCGTTGAAGTTGAAGCTACACCCTACGAGCCAGCCGAACCGTGGCAGGCAGCTCAGCACACGTATGTTCTTTGCTACCTGGATATTTTAATAGACTGTAACGATAATTCTATACAACTTATCGAAGACCTGACAGTTATCTACCACTATAATTTAATCCCATTCTTAAATCAGCCAAATGTAACTGCCTGGGGATTCTCTTTCGAAGAAATCTCTCTTGATGCATCTGACCCATCATTGGTGCAGGTTGACTTCAAGCTTCATAATCAACACCCGTTTCCTACTGTAAATCAATACAATATTTTTGACTTCATGGGAGTGATAATTACCGATGGAGAAGTTTACCCAAATCCCCAGGGACTAAGAAGGAGTGAGAGTGGTATTGATTTAGTGATGACAAACGCTGATGGCTATACGCGCTGGGGCAATAAGGATGACTTCACAACAGAGCTGATTTTTTCCAATCCACCTAAACCACAATCATTTTGGTATCTTGCCCAGCTTAACCCATTCAAATATTATGCAAAAGGTCTCGGACCCGATGACGACCTCTGGGGTTTCCTCGAAAGCGGTTCGAATAACGATGGTCTTTTCCAGAGTGGAGATGGACGGGCAATATCCCTGGAATTTCCAAACCTACGTGAAGATGGAATTCTCTTGTTTGGTTACACTGCCGTTTGTTCCTGGCGAGACCAGGGGCCCGATGGGCCTTACACTCCATCCCATCGTAAAGAAGCGATTGCCTGCTCCGTCAATGTTACGGATGACATTTACTATTCCAGCGACACCGATTATGGTGGAAACCTGATACTCGATTTCAGTCTCTGGGCATGGGAAGAACAACCCTCAGTTGTAATGGTGGAATCGACAGTCCTTTCTTCGCCAGTGCTCGTTACTGATCTTCCAATAAGCGTAAGTGAGAATATTTCCACATACCATCTCAATGTCACTGTGGACCAAGAGCTATCTGGCATCGAAAATCATGAATTCTGGATCATCGCAGAAAGTTCTGGTTATGATTACATATTGCTCGAAGATGTCAAAGCACCCGATGATCCCCTCACCGCATATTTCCGATATCCGTTACATATTGCGGATGAGCCTTACAATGAAAATAAAATTCCGTAGAACAGCACGGCAGTGCGTCCCTATCTGAAAATGAAGATCACTTGACGCACTGCCGTGCTGTTCTACTGATTCTATTTTTTTTAAAAGGGAATTATTAATAAAGCAGTTCAGGAGCCTTTTTCTCTCAGCTTCGCTTCCACAACGCAGTAAATTCCGCCTTCCTGCATGCCAGGTTTGAAGCAGCCGTTGCAGGATATGCATTTCGCTTTTTCTTTATCCCCCTCTTCCCATCTTCGCACAAGGCCGGGTTCACGGATGAACGGCCGGGACATGGCAATGTAATCCATCCCTCTCCTGTCGATAGCTTTTTCAACGACCTCGTAACTTCTGAATCCGCCAACTACCATTAAGAGGCAGGATATAGCCTCCTCGAGCTTCCGGGCAAGGTCCAGATTGTATGCTTCATCCTTTGGTTCCGTAATTTTTGTCCGCGCAGCGGATTTATCACCGGACGCGCCTGTTCCCGCGGATACTTCGATTGCGTCGATATCGTGCATTGAGAGCTTCCTTGCTACATAGACAGCATCGCCGATCTCGAGGCCGCCGTCCAGGAAGTCCTTTACTCCCAGCTTGATCATTACAGGATAATCATCGCCGACAGCTTCCCTGACTTTCTTATACACGTCTATGAGGAAAGTGCAACGGTCCTCCACAGTCCCGCCGTAATCGTCGGTGCGCTTGTTCATCAATGGCGACAGGAACTGGTTGATTAAAAATCCATGCGCGCCGTGAAGCTGGACTCCGTCAAACCCGTATGTTTTTGCCCGTCGTGCCGCATCGGCAAACGCTTTAGCGACAGCAGCAATATCAGCCAGGGTCATTTCTTTCGGGATCGCCTGGTAGATTGGCGCTTCAATGGCCGATGGCGCCAGTGGCCCATTATCGGATGGAGGCGACTGTCCCCCGCAATGCACGAGCTGGATCGCGATTTTTCCGTCTTCATCATGTACTGCTTTCACCAGCGCTTCCATTTCAGTTGCAAAATCATCGTTATAGAGACCCATCATTCCAGGCGCCTGCGCACCTTCAGGACTGACGTACGTATATCCGCTTATTATCAGGCCGATGTTACCTTTCGCGAGATTGCGGTAGTACTCGACCAGTTTTTGTGTGGGTTTTCCGTTGGGTTCGCACATACCCTCCCACGTGGCGGATCGCACCATCCTGTTTTTAAGTGTCATTCCGTTGATTGTCGTCTCGTCGAAAATAGAAGCCATCAAGAATCTCCTAAGCGATTACAAATTTTAAGATACAGCTGGTTTTGTTCAGAAACCTCGTGGGGGTATCCTACCATAAGATCGTTCTCGACCCACATCAAATAGATGTGGGCCTACCGACACGAAAGGATATGTAACGGTAGATCTCGACCCACATCAAATAGATGTGGGCCTACCGACTTCGATCTAACTCGTTCATGGATTGGTTAAACCTGTATAAAACCCCCTACTATGCCGGTGGTTCTATCCAGATTTCCCACCACGTCCTGACCTTCTCGCAATTCGGTTGCTGCTCAACAGTCTGCGGTAATTCACCACGCAGCACAAGACCGCCGTTTGCGTCCCTCTCAGCCGTGCCAAGCTGGTACGTAAAACCGTAACCGAACATGAAAGGGATCTCCACCATTCTCTCGTCGTGCTGGTGGGTATCGGGCCAGTCGAAGATGGTTAAGCACTCCACCATGGATGGATCCGATTTCACTATCATCGAGAATTGACCGCTTTCATCCGATTGAATCGTAATCTGTGCTGTTCCCTCGCCTGTATGGTCCGCCCACTGCATCGCGTCGATTGGGTCGTACGGCGTTTCGAGGTGTTTCCAGCCCCATGTAAACTTGTGGACAGATTCTGTCGATTCAACCGGTTCACCGGCCTCGATAATGATCGTCTCCCACCAGTGAAACTCGAGGATACAGTCATCACACACTTCATAACAGTAGGCATTGTGCTTGATAAATCCGCGGTAACAGTCGGGATTCACGATAGAGAAATCATCACCGGAATAAAAACAGTCAGTTTCAGTACCAGTTTCAGCGAAAAATCCATTATGGTCCATGTCCTCGCATCCGTCTGAAGCCCCGTTGTTCGATGCCCTGTCGGAATCGGGATCGAGTTCTTTCGGTACGCCGTCGTTATCGAAATCCCTTTCACGGAGGAAATAGTCTCCTGACGGATCGAACAGGTACCCGAGCATGTCCTCTCGATCGTTAACATCATCGTCATCGCTGTCCTGGTTGTTCGGATCGGTGTGCAGCCTGTTGATCTCGTCGAAATCGTTAATCCCGTCAGCGTCGGAATCCTGCATGAGTGAATCTTCATCGCTCCTTATCTGCCGTCCGGTCGTAGGAGGCATAATTAAACTTATGCAAAGTGACGGCTGAAACAACAACCACATCTGGGCGGTCGGACCCAAATACCACGGATCGAGTACATGAACATACGCCTCCGGAGGTCCCGGATCGTTTGGAATAACCGCATATCCGTCGATTACCGTTGCGTGCATTGCCGTAACACGTACACAAGGCCGGTCATCATCGATGTATTCCAGGATGCTGTCCATCGCGGGGGACGAGTTGTAAAATTTATCGGGTGCGTTGGTCCACCACTCGCTTGTTCCTTTTGCAGTACCGTAGATCCATTCAAGGGCTCGCTGGCAATCGATCTGGTCGGAACCCCTGCCATGCCCGAGATCGCCGAACGGGTTACCGATATTTCCGGTTAGTACAGAACTTGATCCGTTCGTGCCGACTTCCTCGTTGATGTAATAGCTGATACGGTCCTGGCTGAGTGTATTTCCATACTGCCCTGCGATCATCGCAAGGCTCGCGCGCACACAGTATTTAGGGTTATGTTTGCCTGCCAGGGTGGTCATCGGGTGAGCGACATCCCACGCGTATGCACCGTCCATCCTGCACCCATCCAGGCACAGCATGTCGGTGTCCTTGTATTGCTTGATATGCGGGAGCCCCAGAATTTTATGCAACCCAAGCAGCGATCCACCGGCCTTTGAATCCCCATCCTTGGGTGCTGCGGCGATCAGGTCATCGATATTGTATGGAGCAATTGTAAAAGTTTGAGAAATGCTCCAGTCGCCATCCTCTCCCCGAACTCGCCAGTAATAATCACCTGTTTCCAGATCGGTAACCGGAAGATAAAAATCCGCGACTGTTGCTTCAAGTGTAATTTCCTGGAATTGATCGTCAGTTGAAACCTGGAACGTGATATTCTCCGCCCATTCGAGTCCACCAGCGGCGAGATTGAATCCGGATGCTATTGTCGAACCGTCAACCGGAAGCATGATCCAGGGTCCGGGTGGAGGATTTGGTTCGCCGGATGTCGACTGGTTTCCATCGCGAATCACCCAGTGAATTGAGCCGACAGGATTTTGAATTTCATCAGCCAGTGATGATGGAACACGAATGCAGACATCGTCGGGATTGAAAGGCTTGCTGGCATCGGGAAGGAAATCCGCATCGGGCTGGAGCGGGAGTCCGGAAAGAATTGTTGTTACAGGCGGGGCAGGGGGATATCCCCATGAGATCGCGTCGGCAGGACCATCGGGACCGATCAAGGCGCAGCCGTCACCCTGGGGATTAAAAGGATTTCCGTTTATTTCGAGAACGTGCAATCCAGAACCGGGAATTTCAGTCGAGTTGTCGGGAAATGTGTATGAAAACCCGGAGTAAAGTTCGATAGTCCAGCCGTCGAGGAGCACCGGATCGGAGGTCGGGTTAATTATTTCGATCCAGGTCTTGTCATCAGAGCCGAACGGGCTGATCTCATTAAGGAGCAGGAATCCACCCGAATCCTGTGCCTGAATCTGTAAGTTTTCGACCGGTACGAATCCCGGAATTATTAAAATCAGCAATGATGTAATAAGCAGAAATTTATAAAGCCATTTCATGTCTTCACCCTCTCCGGATGTAAATTAATCGAGGTCCGCCTCGATATTGTAACCAAGTGTCGCGACCATGACGCGTATCGGATCGTAGTCGGAATCTTCCGCGGGTACAAGTTCGTCAATTTCATAAATCGCATAGAACTGGCTATCCTCACCGGCCTGGCTGATCTCCATCAGGACCTCGATAAACCTGTCATAGAAAGGGCCTACAAGGTCTTTGCGAAGGCTGACGGTATCGGACGGAATTCCTGTAGTGTATATGATGACTTTTAAATCGTCCATTACCGAGGGTTCGGTTTCTATAAGACGCTCCCTGGCGTCGTCGTAGGTCGCGCCGGCATCGACCCTTCCATTTAAAACAGCCAGGACAACCGCCTGGTGGTTCCCAACAAAAGTGGTTTCGGCAAGGTCGATGTCGGGATCAATTCCATTTTGAATCAGGAGGGTTTTCGGATAAAGGTGTCCGGATGTCGATGCGGCTTCCGTGAATCCGAAAGTTCGACCTACAAGATCCTCGATAGTATCGATCCCACTGTCGATCCTGGTAATGATCTGGCCGCGATATGTGGGGCTTCCGCGACGCACAGCTTTCAGGCGGACCTGCACACCGTAACGGTCGTGCGCCATGATGTAAGCCGATGATGGCAGCATAGCGGCCTCGAAATGCCCGGCTTCCATCTGCTCGATACAAGCGGTATACGACAACACAACCGAAGATTCAACCGGGTGTCCGAGAATTTCGCTGACAGCAGCGTCGAATTCATCGAGATGCGTTTCAATCCCGCCAACCTCGACCGACGGCACAAACGCGATACGCACCGGCCCTTCCGGAGTGCCTTCGAGAGTGTCTTCAGAGGAAGGGTCCGGTGAATCTTCCGGTGGAGTACCCGCAGGGCAGGCTGTGAGCATGATTGAAATAAAAATGCAGATCACTACCGGAAAAATTGATTTGATTTTGAATTTCATGTTTTTTTCCTCATAA
>CBDURU010000095.1:0-13630 GCA_965369865.1 uncultured bacterium
TCATTTCTCATTTTAATCATGATCATCCAGAAACCTGTAAATTAATCCGCGGTGGCTGAAATCAGCTTCTCAAGCCACATGCTTCTTGCAATCATAAACAGTAAAATCCCCGACGCTATTGTCGTTGTCCATACCCCGAAAAATTCACGTTCCCCGTCAAATACCTGCTCCTTGATATTTATCCCCGCCCCTCCGAAGATCAGATCGAGAATATACCCGCAGATGACTGCCGCGACGGCAATCGAACTAAGATAAATCACGAGCGAACGCTTTCCCATGGTCGATCCAACCACCGCCATCGTGGCAGCGTTTGTCGCCGGTCCCGCAAGGAGAAAAATAAGTGCGGCCCCCGGTGACATGCCTTTTAAAATCAGCGCCGCGGCCAGGGGAGTGGATGACGTGGCGCAAATATAAATCGGTATCCCCATTACCAGCATGACGATGTAGGAAATGAATCCCCCCCCAAGATATCTACTGAAAAAATCATCCGGAACCGCGTACGAGATAATTCCCGAAATGAATAACCCGATGAGGAGCCATTTACCGATATCCCCAAGCAGGTCGCCAAACGCATATTTGATACTGTTCCCGAATCTTTCTTTCAATGGAAGGATTGAATTGTTTGCTACACTTTCTCCACCTGATGGGCAGCTATCGCACCCGCATGAAGGCTCAGGATCCTGTTGCCCCAGTCCGATTGTATCCTCATCTTTATTGAAAATGTTTTCGAGAAATCCCGCGAATATCGCCGAAAAAAATGCCGCGATCGGACGATAGACAGCGAAAAGCGGACCGAGCAGAGCATAAGTTATGGCTATCGAATCGACACCTGTCTCAGGAGTTGAAATTAAAAATGCCGTGGTAGCCCCGCGACTTGCCCCCTGCTTTCTTAAGCCGAGTGCGAACGGCACCGTACCGCAGCAGCACATTGGAATTGGAATTCCGAACAGCGCCGCTTTCAATACGGATCCCGATCCATTCCCACCAAGCTGTTTTTTTACGAGTGAGTCCGGGATGAATGTCTTGAGGATCGCGGCGGCCGAAAATCCAAATAAAATATAGACTGACGACTCATTGAGGATATGCCATGTCTCTTTGAAAATTCCAGCAATAAAAATTAATACCTGGTCCATTAAAAAATCCTTATATAAATAAATTACCCTCTCTCAATCAAACTGGTTATCTCTCTTCCTTCACATGCTCGAGACCCTGGTCGATCAATTTCCGCACATGGTCGTCATCGAGCGAGTAATACGCCATCTTGCCGTCCTTGCGGTATTTCACCAGCCGCGACATCCTCAGGAACCTGAGCTGATGCGACACCGCCGATTGCGAAATTCCCGCTACCGCGGCGATATCGCATACGCACAGCTCTGAAATCGAAAGTGCCCGTAGGATTTTGATACGTGTGGAGTCGGAGAAAGCTTTGAAGAGGTCGGCTAATTCCAGCAGGGAAATATCATCCTCAAGTTTCCCGATAACCTTCTTAACCATACGTTTATCGACAAGGTTAATCTCGCATAAGTCGTCGGGGATTACAGTTTTAACATCTGAACGTTTGCTCATATGAGCGATTATACAGGAATTCAGGGAAAAATCAAGACCGAAAGGGCAGGATGGAAATTTACGTTACGGAATCCTCTATAAATCTTTTGAACGAAGTCACTCCTTTAACAATCTTAAATACTGCAACCGTCACGTTTACGTTCGCGACGTGTTATAATTTCGAATCTGACCGGAGGGTCATATGAAAACACGATTTTTTAATAAAATGCTGCTTTTCGGCTTTGTTACTGTCTGCCTTGCAATTCCACAATCGGTCCACGCCAACATCCCGGACTGGACGACCGGGGAATTTTCAAACGCGTTCGACGAGGTCGCCCGTAACTACGGAGCGGTTGAATACGCCACTTACACTTTCATGGTCGAGTACGGCATTGCACCATCAAGTCTCGATGAACTCAGGGATACCGGGCACCTGAACGTACAAATGGTCAACCCGTACACGGACGGAGATGTGCTGTCCCTGACCAGTGACGACTATCCCGATGGAGATCTCGAAGGTAATATACTGGTGTCCAACAGGCAGAATGAAGGCCGGCAAGTGCATATTGAGGCGTGGTACCTTCGCCGGAATGCCGATGGAGTTATTCATATACGGTCCATGGTAAAACGAATCAGCCTTTACGAATCTGAAATCGACCGGCTTTATTTTTTCGATAACGATCTCCCCCGTGAAGAACAGTTTGTCGCGATTTACTGCAGGCAGGCGATCGACGCTTTCGAGAGTTTCGAACAGCGTAACGGACGCAGTGCGGAGGATTTCGAGGATTTGTACGAAAATGGCGATGTGAATGTCCGCTACATTAATCCGGTAACAGGTGAGCTTGCGGCGTCAATCGGGGAACTTTCAGCCGGAGATTTCTATTACGAGAAAATCGGGGATGATGGATTTTATTTCATCGGATGGGGTAGGGAGCGTCCGGTATTTTTCGCCTGTACCGATGAGGACGCTACTCTTGAATTCTACCTTGAGTGGCCGGAGCTGCTGATGGGAGAAGAGGAATCAGTTGAGGATGAAGATGGAATATTCTGAACACACAGCAGCAGTATATATCTTTCCAATAGTTCAATTTTTTTACTGGGGATCACAATTGCTCTTCGGAATACTGCTTGTGCTCTTATTAGTGAATCTCAAGATAAAACGCTTCAATAATAGAATTATCATACGTGCATTATTTATTCTACCAATATTGTATTTTTTCTTAGCTCAAAATTTTCTTTCAATACCCAACCCAGATTCCCTGATGTCTGAATATTATCACGATGGAACTTCCTCTGTTATACGGAATAACCTAAAGCAGGCTATACATAATTTCGAACAGTCTCAATCCTATCAGGAATTGAGTTACAAAATGCGCCACATATTGGTTTGGACATCGGATATATCAGAATCCGAATTTTACACCGGGTCATTTGAAGATAACATTAATGCTCTGGAACCAACTCTCAACACTTCAATTATTAATGAGATTGCAGTATCAAATGATAAGGCGACATCAATTAGCTACCTGTTTAAAGGAGATTATTTGGAATATGTATTACTTGATACATTTCCCGATGGCAGTGTTTTTGTCTCGACCCGGGGTTCATGGAGAGGTAATTTTGACTGGTTGATTGAGGAAGGTGTCACAATATCCAACTATGACACGACAACATCCAAAGAGATTTCGTATTTTCAATACCAGTCTAATGATGCATTTAACGATTTACTGGAAGCAATTATTAATATGGAATCCGATGCCCTGGCTCAAACAGATCCTTTAGATTGTGGTCCTTCAATGGAATATCTGAATGTGACCATGGATGGTGTTTCGTATCCAACATATCAATCGATGGATTATGGTGAAGATGAAGATGATGGATGTCCTGGATATCACCTAGTTAATCGCGGAGAAAATAGTGCTTTTGGTGAAAATGTTCAAGAGGAGATTATTAACATTCTCATATTGACAATCGAGAACGGGGATAGGATAACTGCGGAGGAATTCCGTGATTTATCTGAATCAAAACACGAGGCAGTTGGTAACACATCTTTAACAAACTACAGGTGGACTTATTATTTTTACCAACACATTAACGGAATGACATTTTTACATTAACAGATTGAATTTTTGAATTAATCTAACTAATAAATGGAGTTTATTATGACCAGAGCGGCTGGAAACTACACAGAAATACAATATAATTAATGCGGAAGCCTTGGTGATGTGTTGAAATCATGAATGATGGACTTTATAGGAGCGCATATGACATTTCTATACTTATATTTAATATACAAATTTGCCCTGTGGGTTGCTGGATTTCTGTTTATAGCGTACCTGGTTAACAAGAAGTTAAAGCGGTTCAATGATAAATTCTTTAAATGGACAATTTTCATCTGCATATTTTTATTTATAATGGTAGCAATTGCCGGCCCGTCATATGAACCACCGTGGCACAGCAGGAACAAGAATTACGAAACTGGCGTAATACAGATCGTTCACAATAACAATAATATATATCTAGCATATGAAGGATTTCAACGTGCCCAAAGATTTGATGAACAGGCTCTGGAAGCGCAATGGTGCCTTCCATATATTGATCTCACAGAATACATTAGTTATTATACTGGATCAATTGAGGACAATATCAGGGCATTAGAACCAACTCTCAATAATGAAAAGATAAATGAAATTGCAGAATCAGTCGACAGCGTAACATCGGTTAGTTATTTATATAAATTTATGGATTATGACATATTAGTAGTTGACACCTATGCTGATGGAACTGTTTTAATTTCCATGAACGCCGATTTTAATTGGAAAAATGACAGAGCTGGACTTTACTGGGAAAACAGGGGTGATCCTGTATATTATAAATACCTTTCCACCGATTTGTATCGCGATTTACTGGACGCATTAATCAATATTGAACCAGAACACCTGCCGGATTCCCAAACCCTGGGCAGCAAAGAGTCGCTGGAATATATAAAATATACTCAACCCATGTTCGGCAAAAGCTCGCTGGAATATATAAATGTAACAATCGGAGGCGTTTCTTTTTCCGCACATGGATACAGAAAAATCGATGAAAATAGTATATTTGGTGATACTATTGAGGATGCAATTCTTGAAATTCTCGATCAGGCTGATGAAGATGAAAACCAGATAAGCTATGAGGAATTCTGGGTTTCAATTGCACCAAAACATGAGGAAGTCGGTAATACTTCCTTAACATATTGCAACTGGCTCTATTATTATTATGGATACAATCGGAAAAGCGCATTGTAGTCAAACCACTTGACGAATACACAATTGTTCAGAGGTTGTATAATGACAGTCACCAGCGAGAAGAAAGCAACCATGTTAAAAGACGAGATCATCGAAGAAGCCAGACCGTACAAGCCGGTAACCCCGGTCCGGATCGTCACCGCCGCAAGCCTTTTCGATGGCCACGACGCAGCGATCAACGTAATGCGTCGAATTATCCAGGCGACAGGATGCGAGGTCATCCATCTCGGCCACAATCGCAGCGTCGTGGAAATCGTCGAGGCGGCAATTGATGAGGACGTAAACGCGATCGCGATGTCCTGCTACCAGGGCGGCCACATGGAATCATTCAAATACATGTACGACCTCCTTCGCGAGCGCGGTGCCGGGCATATCAGGATCTACGGCGGCGGCGGCGGGGTAATTGTCCAAAGGGAACTCGATGAACTTCACAAATACGGAATAAATAGAATCTTCTCGCCCGATGACGGACGCAGAATGGGTCTCCAGGGCATGATTAACATGCTTGTCGAGGAGTGCGACAAGAATATCTGGGACATGGACGACCGTTCAGTCGACACAGTAATCAACAACATCGACACCGAACACTCTCTTGAAATCGCCCGGGCGATTACATATCTCGAACGCGCGAATGATGTGCCTGACGAAGCTCAGAAAATTCGCGCCTGTAGCGACGACAAACTTAAAAATTCGGATAAAGTCGTCCCGATACTTGGAGTCACAGGAACCGGTGGATCGGGAAAATCATCACTGACGGACGAGCTTGTCCGAAGGTACCTAGCCGACAATCCGGATTCAGAAATTGGAATTCTTTCAATCGATCCAACCCGCAAACGTACCGGGGGAGCGCTTCTCGGCGACCGTATCCGCATGAACTCAGCGGTCGGAGATCGTGTTTACATGCGCTCGCTGGCTACCCGTGAAAGCACTGTTGAAATTGCCGAATGTCTTCCGGATGCGATCAATGTGCTGAAGGCTGCCGGATTCGATTTCATAATTATCGAAACATCCGGAATCGGACAGGGTGACACGGCGATAGTTGAATTTGCCGATGTCTCAATCTATGTCATGACCCCTGAGTACGGGGCTGCGAGCCAGCTCGAAAAAATCGACATGCTCGATTACGCCGACCTGATCGCAATGAATAAATTCGAGCATGCGGGCGGGAAGGACGCTCTCAGGGACGCAAGGAAGCAGTATCGCCGCAACCATAACCTTTTCCACGAACCCGGTGACGAGGACCTTCCGGTTATACCGACAATCGCGAGCCAGTTCAACGATCCCGGCGTCAACCTTCTTTACCTTAAAATTATCGATCTGTTCAGCAAAAAAATTAACACCGGCTGGGTATCTTCCATCGAACGCCCGACTATGAACGACGTTGAAACGTCCAAGCGGACCGGGATCATTCCGCCGGAGAGAATTCAGTATCTTGCGGAGATCGCGAAAACTGTCCGCGATTACCATACATGGGCGAAAGACCAGGCATCGGAAGCCGCGATGATGTGCCACGCTTACATGGCTCTGACCGCGCTGGGAGACGAAACCCCGTGCCGGGTCGCGGAATATTCCGATGATGCTCCCGAACCTGCGACCGAAGCAATCCGCGAGCTGAGGGACCTCTACCATAAATCCCGCGAAGCTCTCGAACCGGTGTGTATCGACCTGATGGCGGATGTGCCTGAGTTCTACGAGAAGTATTCGGGCGATGAGTTCTCTTATTCAGTCCGTGGTAAGGAAATCCGCCAGCCGTTTACATCCGAAACCCTTGCCGGTATGAAAATCCCCCGCGTGGTACTTCCAGCCTACTGGGGATGGGGACGGTATCTTTTCTGGCTCCTCACGGAAAATGTTCCAGGGGAATTCCCATACACCTCCGGAGTGTTCCAGCTTAAAAGAGCGTGGGAGGATCCGAAACGCCAGTTCGCCGGAGAGGGTCCGCCGGAGAGAACAAACGAGAGGTTTCATTATCTCTCGAAAGACGACGACGCCAAGCGTTTATCGACAGCGTTTGATTCACCAACCCTTTACGGCGGCGATCCGGATGAAACCCCGGACGTTTTCGGGAAAGTCGGCGAAGCGGGCGTGGCCATAGCAACGCTTGACGATGTGAAACGCCTTTACGACGGTTTCGATCTGTCATCGCCATCGACATCGGTATCGATGACGATCAACGGTCCGGCGCCGATCATGCTCGCGATGTTTATGAACTCCGCGATCGACCAGCAGGTCGAGGTTTTCACGAAACGCGAGGGACGGGTGCCCACCGAAAAAGAGTACGAGGAAATCTGGGCAAAGACATTACAAACCGTGCGTGGTACGGTGCAGGCCGACATACTCAAGGAAGACCAGGCTCAAAACACGTGCATTTTCTCAACTGAGTTCGCGCTGAAAATGATGGGCGATATCCAGGAATTTTTCATCAAGCATGATGTCAGGAATTACTACTCGGTTTCGATTTCCGGATATCATATCGCCGAAGCCGGCGCCACCCCGATCACACAGACAGCCCTTACGCTCTCAAACGGATTCACCTATGTTGAATACTATCTCTCGCGCGGGATGAAAATAGATGATTTCGCGCCGAACCTTTCATTTTTCTTCTCGAACGGTCTCGATGCTGAATACACGGTGATCGGGCGGGTCGCGAGACGTATCTGGGCGATCGCAATGAAAAACCTGTACGGTGGAAACGAGCGGTCGCAGAAACTTAAATACCACATCCAGACATCCGGTCGGAGCCTTCACGCGCAGGAAATCCAGTTCAACGACATCCGCACTACACTCCAGGCGGTGCTCGCGTTATTCGATAACTGCCAGAGCCTGCATACGAACGCCTACGACGAGGCCATCACCACCCCGACCGAGGAATCCGTCCGGCGCGCGATGGCGGTGCAGTTGATTACATCGAGGGAATTCGGATGGTCGAAATGCGAAAACCCGACACAGGGATCGTTCTTCACGGAATGGATGACCGATATCGTCGAGGAAGCAATTTTAAAAGAATTCGAGTCGATTTCCGAACGCGGTGGAGTACTCGGCGCGATGGAACGCGCGTACCAGCGCGGCAAAATCCAGGATGAAAGCCTGAAATATGAGCGCTTGAAACATACTGGCGAGTACCCGATTATCGGCGTAAACCAGTTTATCGACCCCTCAACGCTCGCGGACGATTACGTAATGAAAGAACCTGAGCTTCGCCGTGCGACATACGAAGAAAAGCAGCTCCACCTCGACCGCTGCATTAAATTCAATGCCGACCGTGCTGACACCCAGCCCGAAGCATTGGCAAAATTAAAGAAAGTAGCCCTTCTGGGCGGGAACATTTTCGCGGAGCTTATGCACACGGTCCGCCACGCGAGCCTCGGCGTAATCGTAAACAAACTCTATGAGGTCGGCGGGCAATACAGACGGAATATGTAACGGGTTCTGTAACAGCCACTGTATCAGAGCCACGACCGTCAGGGAGTGCATAAAATCAGGAACATTGACCCCCCCTGCTACCACAACTGGTATATCCTCAGGCCCCGATCGCTGGCGGACATGTACGCCATGTTGCCCTCGATATAAACACTAATGCCATCCTTGCCCGGGAATTCGCTGATCTCGTACATCGCCATCGGATCGCTGAC
This sequence comes from uncultured bacterium, assembly GCA_965369865.1. Lineage (GTDB taxonomy): Bacteria > JAJVIF01 > JAJVIF01 > JAPKYR01 > JAPKYR01 > JAPKYR01. Next base: position 8,465 of record CBDURU010000095.1, read on the forward strand.
ATCGTACACACGCATTCGGTTCAGACTGATATACGCGTAATCGCCGAAAATTTCTATCCCGTTTCCATAGTAGGTAAGGACGGTATTAACAATCGACGCGGTTTCCGGTGTGCTGATATCGACCACCTGGATTCCATCGCCTTCCTCGGCTACAATCGCGTAATTTCCATGGACAGCTACGCCGTTCGTATCGTATCCGGGCATAGCAACAGTATTGACAATATGCGCCCCAAGCAACGGATCGACATCGATTATCTGCAAACCGTTGTCTTCGTCAGCGATATATACGTAACCACTGGCATATGCCACATCGACCGCCTCTCCCGGAACTTCGACAGCAGTTTCCAATGCCGGGTACATCGAATTCGTGATATTTACAATCTGGAGGCCGTCAGGATCATTCGCGATATACGCATAATTTCCATCGACATCGATTGCCTGCGCATAACCTTCCATGTCCAGGTTGCTTATAACGCTTGCACTACCAGGAGAATTAACGTTGATAATATACAAACCCGCGGCGCCTCCCACTACGTAACCGGTATTACCGACTATCTCCATCTCTAATGCATAACCGGGAAGGTCAATTGTTTTTACAATGTGTGCGGAACCGGGCGGATCGACATCGACAACACTTAAACCCCCGGACCGGTCGCAGACATACGCGTATCCGTCTCTGGTGGCCGCATCATACGATAATCCGAGCGTATCCACTTCCGCCACGATATGCTCGGACCCCGCTGAACCCACATCAACCACCGTCAGCCCGGCCCAGGAATCCGCCACAAACAGCATCCCGTCCTGCCACGAAACACCACGGGCGTATCCAGGGGTATCCAACTCGTTCTCAACAAACGCGTTCGGGAGATCATAAATATTAACTATCTTTATCCCACCCCAGCTCTCGGCCGCGACATAAGCATAATTCCCCGCGAGGACCACATCATTCGGCCACCCCGACATTAAGTGCACATCGGCCAGAACGACCGGCGATTCCGGAGTTGTGAAATCAATTATCCGGAGGCCCAGATTTGCATCGCATACGTACGCGATTCCATTCCTCGCTGCCACTCCCATCGCGACGTTCATGAATTCGTTCACGGTACTCACATGGTGCGCCTGTTGCGGTGGATCGACATCGTAGAGCATAACTCCATCGAATCTCGCCGCAATAACAACGTAACCGTTGCTGTAGCAGATATCCTCCCCCCAAATAAACATGCTGGGGAAATCCACCATCTTGATTATTACTGCTTCCGAAGGGTTACTTATATCGATAATAGTCATCCCGTAGTTCTCACCGATCACATACGCGTAATCGGAAGATATTGCCAGCGCGTCCCCTATGAATCCCTCAACGTTTTTAACTATCGATGCTTCGTTCGGCGGGTAAATATCAACTACACACAAACCTCCCCATCCATTGGCCACGTAAGCGTATCCGTCCTGCACCGCGACGTCTCTTACATCACCCGGGATTTCCACATTGTTAACCCATTGCGGATTCGCCGGATTGGATGTATTGAAAATATGAAGCCCGTTTCCATACCCGGCGATATACGTGTAGTCCCCATCGGTTTTTACATTAACTGGATAGAAATTCAAATCAGGCGGGGTAAGCTCGACTGGACTGGCCGGAACCCCTGGCTGGGTGATCGTTATCTCAAGCGGCGCATAGAGTTCACCGGTGTTGCCCTCATCATCGGTCACACGGAACTGAACCTGGTACGTGCCCTCGATTTCCCATGTGTGATACGCATCCGATCCAGACTCATCATAGACAGCATCATTATCCCAGTCCCATTCAAACAGAACAATGTCACCACCATCGGCGTCGAACGAGCCATTATCATAAAAGTGCAGTGGAGTGCCCATGGTCTGCATTTTGGATTCCGATTCGGCAATCGCTATAGGAGGTCCTTCAACTCGTATCTCGTAAACCATGTAAGCGGTCTGGTCGAGCCAGGGCTGGTTCACAGGATCGTTCTCGTTATCCTCGACCGCTATAAGGCATGGATAAAAACCACCGGGAGGAGGGGAGTAAAACGGGGTGACTATTGTTTCATACCGTGAATAATCATCGGTATTCAAAACCCAGACAGTATCCTGGATTCCGTCCATAAAATATGGGGCTTCAAGTACAGGTTCGGTATGCGACGCGCTCCCCTGCCAGTCGTAAACATCGATAATGATTTTTGTCTCCCCGCCATCCTGGTCGATTCCCCCGCCCGGAGGGTCCTCGCTGACGACAATTTTCCACGGTTCCGCAGAATTCGCGTCAAGCCCGAAATCCGTCATTGGGTCGTCGACCGGGGTCGAGATCGGCATCGCCCAGGAGACATCGACCGCGTAGCCCAGAGCCATAATCCAATCACCAAGATAGAGCTCGTACGTATTGACAACGCTGTCACCGGCATAAAAAGCGTTCCTTGTATTCGCCGGATCATCTGAAATATGCCTTTTATATGCATTCACCGTGGCATCGGGAGGGTACATGGATGACAGGTTTCCCTTGTAATATCCAAATAATGGACCCGGGGCGGTAAATTCGGTTTCCGGGTTGTACAGCGATGTATACCCGTCAGGATTCAGGAGGCAACCGTCGCCTTCCTCAGGATCTGATATTTTTTTGCCCGAGGACCAGAACTCAGTGCTGCCTGTGAACATCATGATTCCCCTGGCGTCGAAACACGTGAATGTCGGGTCCAGGAAAGGGTGTGTGATCTCGATATCAACATCTATCCGACGAAACTCAGGCATGTTGAAATCCACGACCTTGAAGCAATTGAAACACGGGCCGTCCTCGAGAAGTATCAAAATATTTACATGGATTTCACTCACCCGGGCCGGTACGATCTCAAGCTTGATGTCATCCGGGTCAGTTGCATCGATATAGATGTGGTTATAAGTGAGCAGGTAATGGTGTGTATCTGTAGAGGCGGCAGACCCCACATTATCAGTAAAATTAAAATTTTGATTGGGATTGAAATTTTCATCCTGTTGAAGATCAGGACTTGAAGGGTTATCCCCTCCGCCGCACCCGGAAATAAGTACAGCCAGCAGTAACACAAATGCAACATGCTTGATAACCGAGTTCATACAGCGACCTCCCAAATGGTTTTACTTAGCAGTATTATTTTACCAAATTTGTTACCGGTTCCAATGATATTGACTTAATTAATTTTGAAGAGGTTCAAGTGCCTGTTTTCAACCGACCACTCGTGCACTTTGTTTCCCCCTACGTGCCGACCGTGTCCTCGCGGCAGGGGGCATTTGGAATCAAGCTATGTCAGGGGCTTAGTTCGCTCGAATCGATCGCAATATACAGGTCTTTCAGACGTGCCGGAATCTCCTCATCCTCAGGATCGATTTCATGCACGCGTTCCAGGAGCACAACCGCTTCCTCGTTACGCCCGGTATCGATCATCCGGTCCGCAAGCCCGAGAAGTGAATCGATATGATTCGGATCGTTGGTCAGGGAACGTTGCCATATTTCCTCAGCGCTTTCGGGGTTATCAGTCAATTTCAGTTCAGCGAGAAGCGCCATTCCGTCGGAATCGAGCGTGTCGATATCCTCCTCCAGGATCTGCTTCGCTTCACCGATTCTGCCGTTCTCCTCAAGGAGCGATGCGAAATCGAACCGTATCCAGGCCTCGACATTGTCCTCTTCAACTGTCGGTTCATTCTCATCGAGTTTCGCAAGATTAAGCCCTGTCCGGTACGCATTCTCAGCTTCCCCGGTCTTTCCTCGCTCCTGGAGAATTTTTCCCCTCAGCCACTGGATCGTCGCCTCCCCCTCAACCGCGGATTCAATTAATTTAAGGATAGAATCCGCCTTGTCGATTTCTTCCCTTAGGAGGTACACATGAGAAAGCAGAAGGATCTGGGCGATATCCGGAGCATCGTCGAGACGTAATCTTAATTTTTTTTCCAACTCCTCGAAACCATCCGCATTGGGATCCAGGCGGTAGTACATAAGGTAATTCAAGGCGATCTCATCATGTTCATCAGGGTCCATATCCTCCAGCAGTTCAGCGGTCGACAGGTAGGCTTCAGGGGTTTCGGGATCGGATTCGATTGCCGCCTCGTACATCTGCAGCGCGTCGTTCTGGCGATTCAAACCCTCAAGCGCGAGCCCCAGGTTATGAAGCGCGTCGTAATAATCCGGATGAATTCTGAGCGCACGTTTGTAACAGGCCCTGGCGGATTCGAATTCATCACCGTCCAGGAAAATATTTCCAAGCCGGTACCAGATACGGTAATCTTCCGGCCTGCCGACGATCTCGGTTTTAGCTGCACGCTTCGCAGCTCCTTCAAGCAATCGGTCGAGGACCTTGCCGGGTTTCATAATCCAACCGGATTCCATAATCGCCGGTTGCTTGCCGATGAAATGCCGGAAAGGATCGAGGTAATCGGCGAAAATACTTGCAGCCTCATGTTGATAGCCAAGCTTGCTCAGAACCCTTGCGCACTCACTACGCATATCGCCGTCCGACGGGTCCTCAAGAAGGGCTTCACCAAAAGCGCTCAGTGACTCCTGCCACTGCTCCGCCCTTGCAAGCGCGATCGCCATTAATTTTTTCGCCGCGACAGGAATTTCCCCGGCTGTATGCGCCGTCTCCAGGTACTTCAGGGCAACTTGCGGACGGTCGAGCACAAGGGACGCTTCCCCGAGAAGTGTCGCGACCCCGCTGTCGCCCTCCTTGATTGAAAGCGCTTTTTTCAGGGCCAGGTAACCGTAAAGCGGCTGTTCGGTTCCGAGGTAGACTTCACCGAGAAGCCTCCAGGCCTCGAAAAATTCATCGTGTTCCGAGACAGCCTCGCGAAGGTTGTCGATCACGATATCGGTGCCGCGCATCGCACGCCGCTGGGTCATGTCCTCCTGCAGGATGGTGACAGCCTCATTATAAGCGTCCTTCGCTTTTTTGGGAATTTCAGCTTGCATAATTCTCCTGTGTAACCGGTAGTCATCGACCCGAAAACACATCATCGGTTAATAATGAAATTGTACATTGAGAGCTTGAGTGGTACAAGTGAATGGGCCGGGCTGCGGGAAAAAATATGTTGGTTAGTACCGACCCCGTCCTGGGGCTGTTGAAAAAGTACTAAACCCCGTAGCGCAGGACGCCGGCCTGCAGTACCGCCAACTAAATCCCGTAGCGCAGG
>CBDURU010000096.1:0-13578 GCA_965369865.1 uncultured bacterium
GATTATAGACCTGTGATTTCAATCTATTACGATATTATTATACCTTAAATGTCGGCAAAGGGAAGACCGGGGACACCTGCTTTTCGACGGGCGAAAAGAGATGTCCCCTATAATTGCGGGCGAAAAGAGATGTCCCCTTTCAGTGACGGCCCCGGGGACATGTCTTTTTTCTCCAGTTACGCGGTTGAATCATGCTGAAAGGTGATTAGGGAAAAAAGCACGTGTCCCCGAAGACAAGTTGAATTGGTTTTACATATACCGACCATGAATTTCAAAAAAATTACCGTAAAGTCTTGACAATGACGGCTTTGGCTAGTATATAGGCTGGCTGGCTATGATAAAATGACCGTGCAGTCATAATGCCTGAAGGGGTGATATACGCGTGACTAACTCTCAAAACGTGAAATCCCGCAAAGTGCTCGAAGAGGAATTCCGTCGGGGACTCGTGCTCGACGCCGCTGAGCTTCTTTTCGCGGAAACCGGTTTCGATGGTACCACGGTCGCGGAAATTGCGGAACGTTCTGAGCTTGCGAAGGGAAGTATTTACCAGATATTCAAAAGCAAGCAGGAAATTATCGACGCAATTGTCGAACGCAAAGTACAGGACATGAAAAGTACCCTGGCCGGGATATTCAGTTTGCAGATCAGGCCGTCCGAAAAACTGTTCAAGGTCATGGAAGCCAAGCTTCGAGGAATCTTGCGGAACCGCGGATTCGCTCGTCTTTTCATTAGTGAATTTCATGGGTTCAACTGGTACATGGAAACCCCGTCGCTTGAATGCTGGCAGTCAACCGTGAAGGAAATGCTGGTAAGTCTGGAGACGCTGGTGATCGACGCACAGAAAGCCGGCGAGATACGCGATGATATCCCACACAAGATGGTACTTGCGTCGATGGGTGGAATTTCAAATGCCGTAATTCACCTGTGGCTCAGAAGTGACTCGGATACGGATATCAATATCGAGGAGGCGGTTAAACAGGCGCTGGGAATTTTCCTGAACGGAGTACGGCCGGTAGCGGGAGGCAGTAATGAATAGGCCTGTAATAATTTTAATATTGTGTTTACCCTTGCTGATATCGTTCAGCCCTGCGGCACTTGCGTTTGAGGACCTGTTGCTCGCGCAGGCCGATACAGGGGTAAATGGTACTGAAGGAAATCCGGGGGACGACCTTTTAATTGAATACTCCAGCGATCCGGAGCGTAATGAGGACGAGGATATTCGGGTTTCGACAATACTTCCTGAACTTTCACTTTACGAAGCACTCGCGTTGTCGCTTGAATTTAACCGTTCCATCGGTGCGAGAGAACTCGGAATTGAGAGCGCGTATGCTGAACGTCGAAGCAGCATGAGTGAATTTCTTCCGGATCTTTCGGCTTTTTACAATTACACCCGGTACGATTCCTCGAGCGTTGTCAGTACGCCTGATTTTGAATTCACCATGCAGGGTCTGGTATCCACACGATGGGGTTTGTCGTTCTCTTATCCGATTTACAACGGCGGACGGCGATCCGCTTTGAGACGCTCGAGCAATGCAAGTATCAGGGCAGCGGAATTTGACCTCCTTGTCGAACAGGCTTACGAAACGCTCGATGTTGTCCAGGCGTTCATGAATGTCCTGGAAACCGGGGCGGCACTTGAGGCGATGGGTAAATCCCTCGAACATCTCGACGAGGTCAGCCGTACAGCCCAGGCTAATTTCGATGCCGGACTGATTCCATTGAATAATCTACTCGCAGCGCAGGTTGCGAGGTCGCAACTGGCACAGTCGGTTAATGGAATGGAAAACAATCTCGAACTCGCTAAATCGGCACTGGCAATACTGGTAACCGGTGATTTGACGGATCGATGGAACCTGTTGCCAGTCGAGTTTCCCGAAACTGAAATTCCGTACCCGATTGAAATCTTGTGGGACTGGGCTTTGGCAAACCGTCCATCGCTTAAATCGCTGGATGCGAACAGGGACGCGCTTTCGGCCCGGATAGATTCGATTCGATCTTCAAGAATCCCGGGACTCAGCCTTAATGCCGACTATTCCGGAAGCGGCGGCGATCTATCGGCGTCCGATGGAACGCTTTCCGGGACGCTCACACTTTACTGGGATCTTTATGATTTCGGGAGTGTCGATGACCGCATCGCACCTCTTGAAACGCAGCTTGAATTAATCGATCTGCAACGCGACGCGCTTGAAACCCTTATTCTGCAACAGGTCGAGCAGGCGTTTCTTTTTGTAGGAACCCAGCTTGGCAATCTTGAGGTCGGCAGGGAGGCGCTCGTGCAGGCCAGTGAGGCCGCCCGTGTCGCTCGCAGGAGGCAGGAAGAGGGTCTTGGGCTGATGATCGAAGTGCTCGATGCCGAGGCCACTCTCGCACAGACAGATTTGAATTACATCCAGGTTCTATACGACTACTATACCGGACTTGCCGGCCTTTCCCGCGCTGTCGGGATGCCCACGTCCGATCTGATAGCTTTAATAATCGCAGCCAAGGAGGCTCAGTAACCATGCGAGGAATTCAATACGCTATAGCGTTTACATTGCTACTTGCTCTCGCCATAACTTTAACAGGATGCCAGGGTGGACCGGATGCCGGTGAGGATGCCGACCATGAAATCGAAGCTGTATCGGTTGTGGCTGAAAATCCTGAACTCGGCACAATCACCGACTGGTACCGTACGACCGGTGATATTGAAAGCCCACTCCAAGCGAATGTTTCATTCGCGATCAATGGACTGATAACCGACCTGGCCGCCGATGAAGGAGAATACGTGGAAGCGGGACAGTATCTCGGCCAATTGGATGTATCGACCTTCCAGGCGCAGCGTCGCGCAGCACTCAGCCAGGCGAATGCGATCGCGGGCCAGGCTGCTGCTGCCGATGTGAATATCGAAATTGCACTCAACCGGGTCGAGCAGGCTCTGGCGGTATTTGAACTCGCGGACACAAATTACATCCGGTATCAGAGCCTTCGCGAGGACGGTGTCGCTACCCAGGCTGAGTTCGAACAGATCGAGTTGCAGTATGAAAATGCGCGGGTGGGACTTGAATCCGCCGAGGATTCTGTACTGGGGGCACAGGCCCAGGCCGATACAGCTTATTCAAGTATACAGGCAGCCCGCGATAATGCGTCCCAGATCGGAGAAATCATAGCCGATGGCACACTTCGCGCCCCATTCAATGGAAGAATAGTCACCCGCTATCTCGATCCGGGAAATATCGTAGCTCCGGGCACGCCGATTTTTAAACTCCTTGGTGAAGGAGAAGATGTCGGAAACCTTCTCGAGCTCAGGTTTAATCTTCCCGAAATTATGATTGGAGAGGTGAAGGTGGGTACTGCGTTGTATGTAGATCTTAATTCCTGTGATAATGAAGTTGAAACCGCGGTCGATCACCTGGGTGCTGTTGTCGATACTGAGACAAGGACCGTAGATGTTGTCGCCTATCTGGAGAGTGATACTGCCTGCCTTTTGCCTGGGATGTTTGTAACGATACGCGTACCACTTGAGGTCCATGAGGACGCGGTACTTGTCCCGGAAGAAGTAATTCTTGAATTCGAGGATGTTGACATCGTTTACATCGCGCAGGGGGACATTGCAGTTCGACGGGAGGTCGAACTGGGAATCCGCGAGGAAGGGATAGTTGAAATAATCGATGGGATTGATGGGAACGACCAGATAATTGTTGTTGGCAACCGGTTTTTAAAGGATGGTGCAAAAATTGAAATCCGCGAAGAGTCAATCCTGCAAGTACCAGTTGATAATACGGAAACGGGTGATGAATAATAAATGTTTCTATCCGATGTCTCAATTGCTCGACCAGTCTTGGCGCTGATGGTAGTTTTGGCGCTGGTTGTATTCGGGCTTATATCGTACTCCGAGCTTGGGGTCGACCTGATGCCTGATGTCGATTTCCCAATTGCTACGGTCACTACTGTGTTTCCGGGTGCCGATCCGGAGACCGTGGAAAGCGAAGTCTCAGAGCCGATCGAGGAAGAGCTGGCTACATTAGCGGGAATCAAGGAACTGCAAAGTATCTCATCCGAGAATGTCAGCGTTGTAATGATTATGTTCGAGCTGGATGTCGATTTCGATGTCGCAGTGCAGGACATTCGGGATCGTTTATCACGTCTGCAGCGGGACTTGCCGGACGGGGCTGAGGTACCGATGGTCGAGAGGCTTGACGTAAATGCCATGCCGGTTCTCAGTGTAGCGGTAAGCGGCGAGGGCACCCAGCAGGATCTGGGGCGATTCGTGGAGGATGTAGTAAAGCCACGGGTGGATTCAGCCGATGGAGTTGGGCGTGTTGAGATCGTCGGAATGCGGGAACGGGAGATTCGCGTCTGGCTGAACTCCGATTTAATGGCAAGCTATAATGTTAACGCCTTCGAGGTGGTAGGTGCGCTTCAGAGAAACAATGTGGAATTCCCCTCAGGTCGAATCGAGACCGGCGACAGGGAATACATCGTGGTTACTGCAGGCGAGCTGGAGGCGGTTAAAGAATTCAACGACATTGTGATCGCATCCCGAAACGGCACATTTATACGGTTGAGAGATGTTGCCGAGGTTGAGGATGGTCTTGCCGATCTGAGAAACCTTGCCAGACTGAACGGCGAACCTGCAATAGGTCTCAGAGTGCTGAAGGAATCAGGCGCGAATACAATAGCGGTGAGCGATGCTGTACACGAGGAGATCGATATCCTCAGACGCGAACTTCCTCCCGGTATCAATATCTCTATTCCGTCTGACACTTCGTTCTACATCCGTGACAGTGTAGAGGATACGCTCCACCATATTTTCATTGGCGGCATCTTTGCCATCCTGATTGTGCTTTTATTCCTGGGTAACTTCCGCACAACATTAATTGCGGCTGTCACAATTCCTACCAGCATCATCGCTACATTTATATTCATGCGTGCTCTCGGTTTCACTCTGAATATCATGACCCTGCTGGCCATCGCCCTTTCGGTTGGAATGCTGATTGACGATGCGATTGTTGTGCTGGAGAACATCTTCCGGCATGCGTCTTCCGGGAAAACCCCCATGACAGCAGCGAAGACCGGCACTAATGAGATCGCATTTGCGGTCCTGGCGATCACACTGTCGATAATTGCAGTTTTTGTTCCGGTCGCGTTCATGCACGGGATGATCGGACGAATAATGTACCAGTACGGGATAACTGTTGTGGTGGCGGTGAGCGCGAGTTACTTCGTGGCGTTCACACTAACACCCATGCTCGCCAGTCGGTTTATCTCGAGTGAGAAGTCGGGATTCTTTCTATTCGTCTGGTTCGATGCGGGGTTCGCGAAGCTGGAGTCCGGCTACAGATGGCTGATCGCCGCAGCTCTCAGGCGCAAGGTGCTGACGGTTTTTATCGCGTTCATCGCGTTTGTCGCGGCGTTGGGTGTTTATCCTCTCATGGAAACGGAGCTAAAAACGAGTTCTGATGATTCGCGATTGCAGATGAATCTTGAGATGCCGACAGGAACGCCCATAGCACGTTTGTTAGAGGAGACGAGAGGAATCGAAGATATCCTGCTGGCGACTCCGGAGGTCGAAAATATATTCACGACCCTGGGTGCCGGCAGGCGAAAGGAACAACACAAGGGACAGATTTATATAGACTTGGTTGACAAGACAGAGCGTGAGCGGGGTAAGTTTGAGATATTAGATGACCTTAGGGAGCGGATGACACTGTTGCCCGGAGTGAAGATCATCATTGGTGAAGTAGCTGATATGGAGGCTATGGGTAATTATAATTTTGAGTTTGAACTCACAGGAAATGATTTCGATGAGCTGGCTAGAGTGGCGGATCAATTTGTGTCGACCCTGTCGCAGACACCGGGATTCCGCGATGTGGGTCAGACATTTGAATCCGGTAAGCCTGAGGTCAGGTTGGAAATCGACCGTGACCGTGCCGCCGATCTCGGAGTGGATGCCCTGACGCTTGGGTCCACGCTCAATCTGCTGGTCAGCGGGGAGCAGCCGGTGACCACTTTCGAGGAGGGTGGAGAGCAGTATGATGTCCGCCTTCGACTTGAGGAGAGTTTCCGGGACCGCCCGGAAGACCTGCTCAGCCTTGAAGTACCCGGAAGCCGCGGCGAAAGACGCGAGCTTGCCGGCTTCGTGACAATCCATACGGCAGAGGGGCCGTCAGAGATACGGCACTCCCATGGACTGCGAATGATCGAGGTCCATACAAACCTGGAGATCCCGCTTGGTTCGGCGACGAAAATCACCGATCAGCTTTTCGACGAACTTTTGCCTTCAGGTGTTAATGCGCGAGTCACCGGCATGGCTCTTCATATGCAGGAAAGCTTTGAATCGATGGGCTTCGCCCTCGTCCTGGCAATTTTGCTTGTCTACATGATCCTCGCCGCGCAATATAACCACTTCGTGCATCCATTGACCATTATGATCAGCCTGCCGCTCGCGTTCGTGGGGGCATTCGGCCTGCTTTTTATTTGCAACATGACTGTGAATATCTTTAGTCTGATTGGACTAATTATGCTTATGGGGCTTGTCACTAAGAACGCGGTGCTGGTTGTCGATCTTACTAATCAATATAGAGCACAAGGCATGGAACGCGACGAAGCGCTAATGGAAGCCGGTCCTATCCGATTGCGGCCGGTTCTTATGACAACGTTTGCAATGATCGGTGGAATGCTGCCGGTCGCGTTGATGCTTGGCGGCGGTGCGGGTTCGGAGATGCGCGCACCGATGGCTGTTGTTGTAATCGGCGGATTGATCACCAGTACCCTGCTGACGCTTATCGTGGTGCCGGTGGTTTATGCGCTGTTCGATATCGCCACGGATTGGTTCGTCAAGAGGGTACTGCGAATTAAGTAGGGGCACTGCTTGCCGCGCTGCCGAACTTAACCACTAAATAGGAACCGAAACAAATCATTAGCACCGAGATTGAAACAGGGAGCCAAACCGGACCAATCCACGGACCAGGAATAAGAAAGAGAACATCATAAGTTCCAAGAGTAGGTGGCCAGCCTAAAAACAAATACAGAAAAACATAATAGAATATATCCCAGGTACCGAAGGCAATCAGAAAAACTCCCAGGCGCTGCCACCAAATTCTGGCAGCTAAAATTCCCACTGTGGCAAGCATTACAATGGTGGCTGCTTCTCTTAAAAGCTCCACCTTGAGAATTCCCGGTTCAGGTAGAACCTCTCTTCCCCAGGAGGATTTTAAAACGATAAAATACGGCAGTGCTATCATAATGTCCTCTCTTGTTGGAATAGGAAGCTCGTAGTTGCCATCAATATCAAATAACTTCCGCAAGTAAATCACTACCGCTGCTTCCACAAAGGCAAAAGCAACACCAAAAATAACCGTCAAAGCGACTGTTTTAATACCTGAAGAAAAAATCAATCTATCTCCCATTTTTTTACAATCCATTGTCAACCAGTATTGCACAGTCCATAACGTATGTTCAACTAGCCTGGCGGGGGCGCAGGTGTCGAGATGAGGGCTCCGATGGCCATTGCCGTTATCGGGGGGCTTCTCACAAGTACTCTCTTAACCCTGATCGTTGTACCTGTTGTTTACGCCCTTTTCGATAATTTAATCAACTGGTTTTCGAGGAAATTTAAAAAAGACCAGGTTGGTGAGTAAGGATAACAGTAGCCCGACCGTGAGGGAGGGCACTATGCGACTGTCATGATCCGGTGCCCTCCCTTACGGGGCTGTTGAAAAAGTACTAAATCCCGTAGCGCAGGACGCCGGCCTGCAGTACCGCGGACGGCCCGTCCGCATGGGGAGCGGTATCGAAAGTTTTGATCGCTTGTGATTTTTCAGTGTGACTACTTTTTCAACAGCCCCTTACGGTCGGGCTACTGTTATACACCAATTTAAGCCGATTCCGTAATTTATTATCACTTTCCAGTCGCAAGCATACAGGATAATCACGACAATATTATGGGAGTTCCGACATAGACCTTTCGTATGTTGGTGTTTATGTTAGAATTATCACGCAGTACGATACAAAGTTGAGGGACGCCATAAATGCCAGAACTACGGAGAGACCCGGTGCTTGGCCGATGGGTGATAATCGCCACCGAGAGGGGTAAACGTCCAAGCGACCTTTCAATCAATGAAACTGAGGGCGACAAGGGCAATCCTGCCAACTGCCCTTTCTGCCCCGGAAATGAGGAGATGACCCCACCCGAGGTGGCATCCGTTCGAGCCGCGGGCAGTCAGCCGGACAGCTCCGGGTGGAAACTGAGGGTTATCCCCAACAAGTTCCCTGCATTGAGAATCGAAGGGCAGCTCGGACGTAAAGGTGTCGGGCTCTATGATAAAATGAACGGTGTCGGCGCCCACGAGGTCGTTATCGAGAACCCGGATCATTACAAGGACCTCGATGCCAGGACTGTTGAAGAAAATTTCCCGATCTACAGGGCGTACCGCGAACGGATTATCGATCTCTCGCGCGATGAACGTTTTGAATATATCCTGGTTTTCCGGAATTACGGAACACGGGCCGGGGCCAGCCTCGCGCATCCGCACTCCCAGATCATCGCGACGCCAATTATCCCCAAACGGGTGGTCGAAGAACTCCATGGCACCCAGCAGCATTACCGCCTTAAAAAACGGTGTCTTTTCTGCGACATCATCGATCAGGAACAGATGCAGGAAGACCGCGTTGTGCTGATGAGTAATCATTTCATCGCAATTTCCCCGTTCGCATCCGCCCAGCCGTTCGGAATCTGGATTCTTCCAACACGCCACCAGGCCGATTACACGCAGACATCCGATGATGAGCTCAGGGACCTCGCGGGGGTCATGGGCCGGCTGGTTGCCAAGTATAAAAAAACCCTTGGCGATGTTCATTACAATTACGTGATCCATACGACACCAAGTGAACATGCCCTCGAACAGGATTTTCCGTACGGGCATGCCCATTATCACTGGCATATAGAGATGTTCCCAAGGCTGACGAAAACCGCGGGATTTGAATGGGGCACGGGTTTCTACATCAACCCGACTACTCCCGAGGACGCTGCCCGGTATCTTAGAGAAGTTGTTTAATTCAAATTTTACTAACAACTTAAAGAATTTTACCTCTAATTCCGCATTCCTTGAGTTTTAAGGGAGTTACGAGTGGGGTAATGAAGAGGGTTCAATGTCGAAAGAAGTCAGACTCGCTTTAATCTGGCACATGCATCAACCGGACTACCGCGATCCTTCAACCGGTACGCATCTCCTCCCATGGACCAGGCTTCACGCCGCTCGTGGTTACATTGACGTTACAAAAGTATCCGAGCTTTACCCCTATTTCAAACAGACAATTAATTTCAGCCCGATATTGCTGGATCAGATAACCGACCTGTCGGAAAATCCCGGAAAAGACCATTTCTTCGAACTCGCGCGTAAACACACTACCGACCTGAACGACAGCGAAAAGGATTTTATTCTCAGGCACTGTTTCTTTATAAACTGGGACGTCCATGTAAAACCGAACCAGAGATACAACCAGCTCCTTTTAAAACGGGGAACCGATATTACCGGTATTGACCTCCAATACGTCAGGGCAAGATTCAGGCGTTCCGACATCCGCGACCTCATCGTCCTGTTTCTCCTCGCCTGGTGCGGGTTCACACTCAGGGAGGATCCTGAACTCCAGGCATTTATCGAAAAAGAGCAGGGATTTACCCACGAACATAAGCTGCTTATTCTCGACAAGCTCCAGGAGAACCTGAAGGAAATCATCCCGCTGCAGGCACGAATTGAAAGTAAGGGCGGTATCGAATTAACATGCACGCCCTACTACCACCCGATCCTTCCTCTTTTAATAGACAGCCGGGTCAGGCATGACACGCATCCGGATATTCCGGAATTCAGGTATCCCATGGATGCCCGCCGCCAGATTAAAATGGCCATTGAAAGCTTTGAGAATATGTTTGGCCACCGTCCCAATGGAATGTGGCCAAGCGAAGGCTCCGTAAGCCAGGATACGGTAGAACTGATCCAGGAGTCGGGGATCAAATGGATCGCAGCCGATGAAGCACTGCTCCATGAATCGTCTACCGGTACAAAGGTGCCTGAAAACGCGGACACCGTGGCGCCCTGGTTAATCGGTAAAGAGGGTTTACCATCACTTACGTGTTGCTTCCGTAACCGAGGTTTGTCCGATGACATCGGGTTCCAGTATTCGTGGAAAAAACCTGGTGAGGCAGTGAGTGAACTGGTTGAAAATCTTGAAATTATCGCGAGTGGACACAACCAGAAAGGCCCACCGGCCCTCGTGACACTTGTATGCGATGGTGAAAATCCGTGGGAGCATTACCCGGACGGTGGTGAAGGTTTCCTGAAGGGTTTAGCCAGGGCATTGGAAAATAATAAATACGTTAAAACCACCACGCCCTCCGAATACCTTGAAGAATTCCCGGCTGAAAAACGTATTTATCAACTTGGCGCGGGAAGCTGGATCGGAGGGAATTTCGATATCTGGATCGGATGCCAGGAAGACCGGGACGCATGGCGAATACTCGCCGACGCCCGTGCGAAACTCGATGAGGTTTATCCACTCCCGGACGATGCTGAAGATGAAATCGGATCCGATAAGAGAAGGAAAGTCCTTGAGCAACTGTGGGTTGTGGAAAGTTCCGACTGGTTCTGGTGGTACGGAGAACCGTTCCATACCCCTCTGGATTATGTATTCGATATAATATTCCGAAGTCGGATCAGAAGAGCCTATGAGCTGATGGACCTTGATGTTCCGGTCGAAATCCTCGTCCCGGTCGATCCGAAACTCCCGGTCGACAACATCCATGTGAAATCCCCACTGGACGTGATCCAGCCTTTAATCGATGGAATAATCACGACGTTCTATGAGTGGTCGGGGGCAGGACATCTCCACGCAAGCGACCTGGAAGGCCTTATGGCAAGGGAGAAATCCGGTCCTATTAAGGACGTTTACTTCAGCGCAAATCCGGAGAACCTTTATTTAAGAATCGATATCGACTGGGAGGATATCCAGGACACCGATGTTCTGATAATACGTGTTCTGAAACCGGATGAGATAAATATCGCCGTTGACCTTGCTGAAAACACGCAGGCCGACCTCAGGCTTTACCGTCTCGATCCCGAATCGAATCGATATCATATCGAAACTCATACATCCGGTGCGGTGGTTGATATTGTTGAACTTTGCGTACCGGTGGAATCTCTGGGCGCTTCGCAGAAATCCACAATCAGCCTGGCCGTTTTTATCATGAGGGATAAGCAAAGAATCGACCGGTGTCCGCTTTTCGGGACGATTTCAGTCACTGTACCTGACGAAAGATACCTTGCAGGATTGTGGCGGGAGTAGCCAGCGAAATTTATCCCGGCATACTCCGTCCATATCCCATTGTTCCAGGGAAAGGAAATAAAATGCTCCACCTTCACCTTGTCATACATAATCACCAGCCTCTCGGGAACCTGCCGGATGTTTTCCGAGAAGCATATGAAACCGCGTACAAACCCTTCCTGGATGTAGTCCGAAAACACCCGGGAATCAAGTGGGCGCTGCACTCATCAGGCTGCCTTTGGGAATGGCTGGAACAGGAAGAACCCGGATACATCGACATCCTGCAAGAGGAACATTCGGATGGACGTCTCGAATTCATTTCCGGCGGAATGTGGGAACCTATCCAGCCGCTGATCGACGAGAAAGCCTGCAGGTTCCAGTTCAAACTAATGCGGGAGTTCCTTAAATCCCGGTTTGGTGTCGAACCATCAGGAAGCTGGACTACAGAACGAATCTGGGAACCGTCACTTGCAGGGCGATTGTCGGAGGCGGGTATCAGGTTTACTTTTCTCGACGACAGCCAGTTTCGTGCCGGGCTACCCTCCCCGGATGAACACCCGGTGTGGGGTTACTATCGAACAGAGCATAACGGACGGTCGATAGCGATTTTCCCCATCAATGAACATCTTCGCTATTTAATACCGTTCAGGAAAGCCAATGAGGTGGTCCGATACCTTGTTAAACTCTCTCATGCGCTTCCCGACAAAGCATCGATCACGTATGGCGATGACGGCGAAAAATTCGGGATGTGGCCCGGAACGCACAAATGGGTCTACAAAGAAGGCTGGCTCGACAGGTTTTTGGGACTACTGGAGGATTCTGAATCAATAATAACAACACACCCGTCTGAATACCTGAAACTGGTGCCAAACCCAAGGCAGCGGGTTTATATCCCGACATCAAGCTACCGCGAGATGGGTGTATGGAACCTGTATCCGAAACGCAACCTCGCGACGGAGGAAATCCACAAGTGGGTCGAATCGAAACCACGCCTGAAAAGCATCGAACCACCGCATGCCGAGGGACTCTTCCGGACCTTCCTCGCCCGGTATCCCGAAAGCCGTTTCATGCATGAACGGGTGCGTGAATTGATCTACACCATTCTTGAAAATGACCCGGATGTAGAACCGTCCGACGATAAAAAGGCATCGTCACTTTCCAAAGCCCTGTGGCATGCGCTCAGGGCACAGTGTAATTGCGCATACTGGCACGGCGTGTTTGGCGGTCTGTACCTTAATTACCTGCGATTCGGGGTCCTTCGAGAAATTCTGCACGCTGAAGGTGAACTCCAGAAAGCAAAATTAAATATTCCGGTAATAAGGCGAATCGGGACAAACCATCCGGTTGCACCTGGCGGCGATCAAAATCCTGACGCTGAAAGCCCGGTACTGGTAGCTCTAAAGAACGTCCACTGGGTAATATGCCCGGAAACCGGGCAGGTTATCTCAGCCGGATCGATAGAAAAAAAAGTTGATGTAATCGATGTTCTCACCCGGAGACCCGAGGCGTATCACTCGACCATGGTAGAAGCAGACGATCCCCGTGCAGGGGAACAGCCTGAAAGCATCCATGACATGATTGAGGTCGCGCCCCCCGGATGGAGCGATGGACACGGCTACGACCATGCCCGCAGGGGGTGTTTCGCGGATCGTATCGTCTCGTTCCCGCCAAATACGGATCAGCTCGCGAATGTTGAGTACCGGGAGGAGCTTGGGCCATCTTCCGGATTCTGGAACAAACTTAAAACGAGGGATACCAGTGTATGGATTGCTAACGACGTTTTCCCGTGGCATCGCGAGAAACTTTTCGAATTTGAAAATGATAGTCGGCTCTTAAAATTAAAATACATCCTGTCAAGGTACGGGACCTCTCACTTCTCCGGATATCTACTGTTTGAATTTAACATCGGGCTTCTCTCCGGGGACGCCCATGACAGGTATCATTTGCTCCCTGGCGGTAAAAAGAAAAAATTATCAGCTAAGTTCGAGATCGAAAATTGCAACCAAACCCGGGTTATGGATGAATGGACCGGGGCAGGGGTCAGGATATCAGTTCCGGACGCTGACTGGATGGGAGTTTACCCGGTAAAAACATTAAGCCGCAGTGAAAGCGGGCTTGAGATGACCTACCAGGGAACCTGTCTCGTATTCCGCATGCCTCTCGAACTCGATAATGGAAAAACAATTGAAATTAATTCCGAGATGGAATTAATAAACTAGCATCTGCGGATTAATTTACAGGTTTCCGGATGATTATGATTAAAGTGAGAAATGAAAAAAC
>CBDURU010000097.1:0-13112 GCA_965369865.1 uncultured bacterium
TTATATTCCCCTGCCAACAAAAAAATCACCTGCTGTACAATCGCAACCGTCCTGGCTGTTGTCGCCGTATATTTGTTTATCAAACCATCCCTTGCATTCGATCCTGAGCAACATTTATTCTCCTACTTATTTATGGGGATTATTTATGCAGGGATCATTGGAATATTTGCCAATGGGACATATCGCAGATTGACCTGGGTCCAAAGGCGAAGTGAAGTAAAGGATAGTCCACCAGTTGTTACACTCGGTGGTGGAATTGCGATTTTTGTACTCCTGATTTTGATATTATTATCTGTTCCAAATCCTACGACATCCCGAAGACCAGCATGGATGTCACGTGCGAAAGGCACATTAAGATCAACTGGATCAAGCCAACTCGCTTACCAGGGTATGAATAACAACAAGAACTATGGATCATTTCAGGCATTAAAAGATATCCAGTATATTGCGGATGGATACACCCTGGGAAACATGATAGAAAAATATTCGATGACCTGGTCTGTCAGTAACTCGCTGACTATGTCTGACGAGAGCTCATACCATATTGGCAACAACGCTTTTACGATAGTTGCTTATCCAATTTATACTAATCCCGGATACCTGATGACTTTCGGAATTACAGAGGACCAGGAAGTGCGGGTGTATAATCCTGAAAATTCAGACCAAGGATTAAACGAATATAACGGTTTGTATGATCCGAGAGTGTGGACCTGGGATCCGATCTTGTGATTGACCATAGGGGACAGAATCTATGTGGTAAACTTAAATATTGTGCAGAATGGCAACTCCGAAATAGAAACCAGATCACCACCAGAAAGCTGGAAGAAATTTATCACAGCGATAATTATCATCGCGATTTTTGAAATCTTATTCTTTTCGATTCCAAAATTATTTTCCCCGAGCACTGGATTTGTTCTGATCACGATCATTTACGCCGTGATATTTGTACCAAACCTGTTTTTGGGACCGCTTGCTTTTCTCTGGTTCGGGACTTTTTACTCCCCTGCTGATAAAAAATTAACCTGCTACACAATCGCAACAATCCTCTCCGTAATCGTCATTTATATAATTATCAAACCATCCCTTGCACACGATCCTGAGAACCAGATACTCACCTACTTACGTATCGGGATTTTCTATGCGGGGATCATCTGGATATTAGCCATTGGAACATATCGCAGATTAACGTGGGCACAAAAGCGAAGTGAGAAGCAGGTTGAACCCGCAGTTGTTACGCTCGGTGAGGGATGCATGATTGTTGTATTCGTGTTATTGATACTCTTTACTCTCTCATTTTTTATGCATGCCCGTAGACCTGCTTGGATGTCACGCGCGAAAGGCACATTAAGATCAACGGGATCAAGTCAACTCGCTTATCAGGGCACCAATAATGACAAGAACTTCGGGTCATTCCAGGGATTACAAGATAGCCTGTATATTGCAGAAGGATACAACCTGGGAAACATGATCGAGAATTACTCGATGACCTGGACAGTCTATAACACACCAAGTATGGATGGCGAGAGTTCTGGTATTCAAGGCATTCACACGTTTACGATTGTCGCTTATCCAAGAGATACTTATCCCGGATACCTTTTGACTTTCGGAATTACTGAGGACCAGGTAGTGCGGGTGTATAATCCTGATTCGGTGAAGGAGCTTAACGAATATAACGGTCTGTATGATCCGAGAGTGTGGACCTGGGATCCGATCTTGTAAAAGGATATGATCTGTCTCGTATGAAAAAGAAAAATCAATGGTGGCAGTTGACAGGCCTGGACGCCTTTTTCTTATCTATCATCGTAATTATATTTTTTGTCGTTGACCGGGACGATACCATGAGCGGGTTTATCAAGGCTTGTTTTTACTCTTTACCGGTGCTCCTGGTATATTGGATCGTTGGACGTATCGTGCAGGGGAAAAGCGAAGGGCCGGGCGGAGTTTGACAACTTAAGGCTGCCGCTACTGAATTTAGTACTTATTCAACGCAACATTGGATTCAATTATTCAGGGCCAAGGCAGTACAAAACACCACCTTCATCCATCGTATACAGCCGGCCATCCTGGATACTCACGCCTGCGCGCGATGGATTATCAAGCGTGTATGTGCCCTCGACCGAACCGTCAACAGGATCAAGCATGTAGATGACGCCGTAGTCGGATAACACATAGACAATTCCGTTCGCGACAGCGGGAGTTGAGAAAAATGCCTCGAATTCATCGCTGCCGGTATGTTCCCACGCAACGGTCCCATCTGTATTGACCGCCATGACCTTGTACGGGCCTGAGAAACTACCAGGTAAAAATCCATCATACGTTGTAGGCTGGTAAAGGTGATTTCCGTCGAATGCAGGACCCGCCCGTGCTATCTGATCTCCTAACGGTACCGTGTGCACGATCGACCCGTCCGATGGGTCAAGCCCGTACAGGTTGCAGTTATAGCTCGCGAACCAGATCAGGCCGTCCGCCATGACCGGCTGTGCGTAAAGGTCCGCCTTCGATACGGGTCCGATATTTGGAAAAGTTGTTACCCATATTTCGGTCCCGGTCTCCAGGTCGAGCGCGAACGCGTTACCGAGCACGTCACCCGCGTATACAACTCCGTTTTCGATTACAGGTGTGAAAGGATTTCCTGGAACCGCCGATATCGTGTAGTCCCAGATGGAAATTCCCAAAAATGGATCGAATCCGGTGATCGTGTTGTTGGCTCCCCAGACCACCAGGATGTCATCAGCGAGGACCGGGCTTCCGTGTATGAACTGGGTATCGGTGCCTTCCCAGTCCCAGAGAAAATCACCATCCTCGCTGTCGTAGCATATGACGGATGACCCGCCGACGTAAACCTCACAGTTCCCAATAAGCGGTGACGATGAATAGATCGCGTTATCTGGCGTGTATTTAATATACCTGTGCCATTGGGGAATCCCGGTATCGGAATTCATGCACCAAATTTCTTGTTTGTACGGGATGTTGACGGTTACGTAGACACCGAATCCGCTGTGAGTTGGAGTACATTCGAAAACCGCCCCGAGACCCGATGTAAATTCGTGTCTCCATACCTCCTCGAGAGTGGCCGTAATTTCTGTCTCGTTCGTATTATGGTTGTGATTATCAAGCGTTCTTCCATGTTTACGCCAACCCGAATCATAATCGAGGTCTACAAATTCGACTATGGCGGTTGTAATCTGGTAGGCGTTAATATTCCCGATCAACGGATCGGTATTTGTGTCGACCACCCCGACAAGAACCCGGTATTCACCTTCACCGACCTCAAGTTCGTTGGGGAGATTGCCGGTGAAACGGGAGAATTCTTCCAATTCTCCCCCGGATGAATCCGTGATTATTCCTGTAAACAGGTCGGGTGATTCGAACGTCACCATCGCGATGGTTTCATGTCCCTGCCAGTCGTAGACATCGACCCGGTATGGCGCGAAACCGCATCCCGGCATCAGGCCGGAACCGATACTAGCTTCGATTCTCCATGCTTCCATACAGTTTGCCTCGACTGGGAAATCGTTAAGGGGGTCGATCGGCGGACTCACGGTGGGAAGATCCCAACTGATGTCTACAGCATATCCGATTCTCAACGGCGATCCCTGCGGCCACGCTATATGGAATGACTGGATGTCTGATTTATCACCGGCCTCGAACATTCGCCTTATATCGTCCGGGAAGTATGCCCTGTATCCATTGAGCGTTGCAGGTTGATCCAGAATTGTCGTTATCTTGCCGCGAGAGTAAGTTAGTAATGCGCCCGCCGATCCTTCAGGGAAATCAACCGGGTTCCATAGAGTGGTATAACCGTCGGGGTTCAAAAACTGGCAGTCACCGAGTTCGCGGTCGCTCATTATCAACCCGGATGCTGGAAACACGTAGCTCCCGTTGTGCATCATGATCAGCCGGAGGTCGAAAGCGGTTAAATTTTCATTGCCGGGGAATGGGTGCTCGAGCTGGATATCGACTGTAAATTCATTACCCGGAAGCATCTCGAACCCAACGATCGTGAAGCAGGTCGTGCACGGACCTTCCTCCATGAATTTCCTGATATTAAAATGAAAATCGAGAATTCGCCTGGGGACAACTTCTATAGTTTGATTCTCGAGATCCACGATCGTATCCCACATACCCGCGACATGATGTCCGGTTGTCGAGACATCGGGTGTGAATAGTGCGGACTGGGTGGTTATGCCGGGAGAAGGCACGGTGGGATTGTCCGAAATCGGGTCGGACGTCGGTCTCGCGCACGCGGTGATTAATATTAAGAAAACTAGCATCAAGGCAAATTGTATGTGTCGCATGGGACGGCACCTCTTATTGTTTCACCATGGAAATCACTTTGAGATCTCTACTTACATGAATTATACCATTGTTTGAATATGTGTTCCTGCACATTCAGAAAACCCTTATCCATCATCTCTCCTGGTTCTTTATTTACTGTTCGAGATTGAACCAGTCCCACTTCCGCTTTTAAATTTTGTCACGTCTGGGATATAATCACACCCTGTGAGCAACAAGGCGGAAAATGTGCAAATCGAAAATCCCGCACCAGTGAACCGGGTATCCAGTATCCGGAGATACGACTGGATCGCCCTGGTTATTCTTTTTCTACTTCCCTTTATCGTTTATTTTCCTGTAACCACCGGGCAGGCGACATTCGCGGGATTCGACCATACCGGGATCAACCAACCCCTGAAGCAAACCACCTACGAGACAATGCGCGAATTTAATTTCCCACACTGGGAACCGCGTCTCGACAGGGGGCTTCCAATTTTCGCGGAAGGCGAGGCCGGAATTTTCTATCCCTTGAATATCCTGTTTTTTATACCGGGAGATTTCCTGACGGTTTACAACACAGTTCTGCTGATCTGTATTGTGCTGGGGGGCGTGCTCTTTTACTGGTGGCTACGGCGTCTCGGTGCCGGCCCGCTCGCCTCGTTCCTCGCAGGTGTCGCGCACCAGTGGGGAGCCACCGTCAACTTCAACAAGGCGAACATGAATATACTGGAAGGTTATATCCTCGCGCCGCTCCTGATGATGATAATCGAGCCATTAACATGGTCCGAATCGCTAAGGAAAAATTACACCATCAGGGCTGCGATAATCGCACTGGTATTCGCGTCGATCCTGTTCGCGGGACAGGCCCAGTATGTCGTTTACACGGTGCTGTTTTCGGCCACCTATATCATCCTCAGGGTGATTTTCTCCGGCAGAAACGAATGGTCGGCAACATTGAAATCGATGGCGGTACCGTATATCGCAGGTGGAATCCTGGCAGTGGGCCTTTCGGCAATCCAGCTTCTTCCCACGATGGAACTACTCCAATACAGCGAAAGGGCGCCGAATGTCCTCAACGAGGAATTTTTTACTCACGGATTATGGCTGAATCCATCAAGACTCTTCGCGGTTTTCCTTTTTCCCGCCTACCATTATTCACTCGATCATTTCCTGCCGTATCTGTCGACCACAATTTATGTCGGTCCGGCGGCAATTATGCTCGCCGGTTACGCGATTCGATACCGCGCCGGGCTTCCCGGAAATTCGCGCAAGGTAATCTTCCCCCTGTTGGTTTCAGGATTAATTTTCCTGTACCTCGCGATGGGGGCGAACGCGCCGCTTGGCGAATTTTTTACATCGCAGGGAATTCTCGCGCAATTCCGTGGGCATGGACGTCTTGGCGGATATTTCGCCATGGCGGTACTCGTGTTGATGGGACTTGGCCTGGACACAATTATCCGGGTCCCATGCAAGCCCGTATGTGATTTGATTGGGAAAATGAAATGCCTTCCCATATTCACTTTCGAACTTGCTGCCATGGCTTTACTCGCGATTCCATTTGTAATCGAACGGTCGGATTACATTCTTACACGAGTAACACTGGGAATTTTTATCGGGTTTATCTTTGTCTTTCTGTTGGGTTACCTGATCGGAAATATCCTCCGGACGAGAACGCCGATTGCGATATCACTCTCTATAATACTGATCGTCCAGATATTCGGGTTCCTTTCGACATCATCGGAAACGCTTATCAAACGCTCGAACTGGGATTTGGCACGTTCCGACCTGGTTTACATCTGCGAAAATACTTCATCTTCAGATGAAGCGACGATATTCGCGATCCGTACCCAGGCGAGTATACGTATACATGAACGGATAATGCGGGAAGGCCTTAACGTTTTCAGGCCCGGTGCGCATGACCATATCGATCATCTCGGAAGCGCTAATGCTGCTTTGATGGAAAATCTGACGATCTGCAATTCCGATCTGCCCCTGGAACTCGCGGCATGGGAATGGCTCGTGCACCAGAATCTCTGGCACGAGGTTGATTTTACGTCAGGACCACTCGACGATGAATGGTCGAACCTGTTGTGGATTCTTGGCGTTAACTGGCTGGTAACAGAAAATCCGGACCTTGAGGTAATCCCCTTCGAGCGGCTTGAAGACCCGGACTGGCACAACAGGACTGTTCCGTTTTACATCTATCGAAGGGAACCGCCGGTACGGCCGTACGCCGTGTACTGGCACTGGACATCGACCGATCCGGCCCTGTCGGGTGATGATCTTAACCGGGAATTTTTCGATTACCTTGGTGGGGCAAATGTGGGATCGGTTGTTTTCTGCAAGGGACTTACTGAAAATGGTGACAGTGAGGAAATTAACTGGGAGGAGCTTCACCGTTCGACAGTCAGCCAGGCGGGATGGAATTCCCCGGTTGAATATTCAGCAGTTGTGACTCTCAGCGATGAAGCGATTTTTATGGTAAGGGATCAGTGGTACCCGGGATGGAAGGTCTATGTAAACGGGACTGAATCGAATCTGTTGAAAGCCGATCTTGTTTTCAAAGCCGTTTTACTCCCCGCCGGACGAAATGAGGTTGTGTTCAGGTATACGCCGTCAAAATTCATAACAGGATTGATTATTTCAGCAATCAGTTTATTGATAGTCCTGGGTCTTCTTGTGCCATTGTTAAAATTAAAAAAGCCCCTTGAATAACTTATACCCGGAATATTGTTAATATTTTTACGATTGTCACTGGAATTTCTTAACTAAACCGACTTTAATAATAGATTGACAAAGCGGTTTCAATTGAATACGATAAATCGCTTGTGCCGTATCCGGCCAGGAATGTGTCTTACGTATCAAGGAGTTGTCATGGCTAAGAAGCGAAGTCGTCGACGGGCAAAAGGTCCGGGAATTGTCTCAACCCTCAGAGACCCGAAAAAAGTCAGGGTTGCATATATCATTGCCGGACTTGCGCTAGTTTTTGGGGGAAGTCTTGGATTCGGTGCATCCCGGTGCGGCGAAACCAATCCCGGTCAGCAAAGATCTGTTGAAACCCGGCCCAGCGACATAATCGCCACGATCGGGGACCATGAGATCACGTATTACGAATATGGCCGCGAAGAAGATAAGAATCGCAGGAATGTCGATGCGAGAGGTGATCAGACGGTACTCCGACCCCCGGAATTCTGGGCGGAAGAAAAGTATGGCGTCCTTCGCCAGATGATCGACATGGAATACTTCGATATCAGGTCACGGGAATCCGGGATTGAAATATCAGAGGATAAGATAGAAGAACGCTACGAGGAGTACAGGAAGATACTCCTCCCGCCATCGGTCAACGTTGAAGACAGAAGTTTGCTGGAGCGGATATCGGATGCCTTCGCAAGTGTCAAGGAAGACAAAGCATTCGCGGAAAGCCTTAAGCGGATCGATCCGACCCTGACTCCCAGTCGATTACGATCCATCATCGAACAGGAACTTTTCGCTCAGGAATTTATCTCTGATCTTCAGGCGCGGATGGAGCAGGAAATAATCGGCGAACTCTCAAATGAAGCAAATGTCCTTCGAGAGGAAATTATCGGCGGAAAGGATTTTGGAGAGGCGGCCCAGGAGCGTTCCGACCATCAGACGACCAACGGAATCGGTGGATTTCTCCCGATGGTCAGGCATACCGATACAAACTTACCCGTGCAGATTATCAATAGCGCTTTCAGCCTGCCAATCGACGAAGTCAGCCTGCCGATTATTGTCACTCAGCCCGATTTCTTTGGGGTCTGGCTGCTTAAAGTCACCAGCCGCAAGGAAGCCAGCGGTGATGAATGGCTTGAGGCAAGGGAGGAAATCGGCCTGAGGCTGTTGGATGAAAAACGCCAAAGGGTTGAACAGGGAGTCATTGAAATGTCCGAGGAAGGGACCATAACAGTCAGCGAGGAAGAAAAAATTAATGAATACGAGGAAGCTGACATCAAGATTATCTACCTGAAGGCCGAAGACCCCATGGGACGGGTTACGCAGCACGTTTATGAAGACCAGGACACAATGGCGATTATCATTAACGATCCACAGCTTCGTGCCATACACCATTCTGTCAACCAGGAATGGGAACTTGCGGCGGTTTCCTATTATGAGGCACTGGAAAGAAATGCGGGATTTTTCGACCCTGAACTGGACAACCAGTACGCGATCAATATGAGGGAAGCCAACCTGAGATACCTCCTCGCCTACATGTGGACCACCAGGGCTTTCAGTTCTGAATCCGAATGGTTACAGTCAATCTGGCTGCAATTCCAGGCAGATCCGGATGCGTTCGCTGGTGCGTTCCCATCGACACCTGAAAATATCAAGGAGGAGCAGCAGGGCTACTATGTCCTGGCGCTGGCAAACCTGGACAGGGCGATCGAGTTTGAAGAGATGCAACCATGGTCGAGGCTCGCGCGGGCACAGATCGATCTCGCCAGGGAACATGTCTCAACACGGCTCATCGACGATCTGGCAACAGCCCATGAATATTCCTCCAATGACCTCGAACTCGAATCCCGGGTCCTCAACTCGCTTAACCAGTTGATCGCCATTGACAACAGGGCACTTGAGAACGCAGAAGACATTCGTCCGGAAACCTGGATCGATCCGGTCTATCCTGAAACTGAAATGGGCATTACCCTGGAAGAAATTGACGCACCGTTTTTTGATTTGATCGATACCACTGAAACGCCTGAAATTCCAGCGGATGAATTAACCTTTGAAAGCCCCGCTGAACCTGAAATTTCGGAAGTGGATGAGGAAACAGCCGGAGAACCGGAAGAGGCTGTCGATGATACCGATATTATACCCGGTGAGATTGAAGAGGAACTGGTTGAAGATTTGGATGAACCGGTAGTCGAAGTCGAGGATATTCCGGATTCTGAAGCACATGCTTGGCTTCCGATTGTGCCGGTTCCCGAAGCGCCCGGCCCGTTAACGCAGGAGCTTCGCGACCGTCTCGAGGAACTCAGGGACGAAGTCCAGATGTCGGTGGATATTATTAACGCCCGGCGGCAGGCCGCGGAACAGCAGCGCCAGGCCATGCAGCAACAGCAATTCGAACTCCCCCCTCCTGATGAACCACCTTCTGCCGAGGCGGAGGACCTTCTGAGTGAGGAAGATGAAGAGGAATAAGAACTACCCTTGGGGAAAATAGCTAATCGGAAAGCGATCCGCTAACGTGGTATAATAACCGTGTAAACAATCGGACGGAAAATGAGCCGTTTGATTCTAATATTGGTCAAACAACCTGGGAGGAAGCTGATGAAAGCCACACAACTATGGGTAGTTCTTGTTGCATTGTTGTTGTTAATCGGATGCGGTAAATCTCATGACCCGATCACAAGCGGGGTCGAAGGAGATGCTATGTCCTCGACAACACCGCAATCGTCTCATTCCGGCACTGGAAATCGAGTTATCTGGGGACTTTGGAAAATCAACATTTCCACCGATCGAAGTACAGTTGAAGTTGTTCCGGACCGTACGGGCGCAATTCATTTTAACCTGGTTCGACTGCTGGAGGTCGATCCGTGCGCGGATTGCCTGAGATTCAGCAACGTCCAACTGTTTCCCGATGGCGAATTGAGCGTGGATCTCACAGTGAGACATCCGTTTCCCGGGCATCTCCAGCTTACAGGATTCGATATGCGGGGAGTGATCATTTCCGGGACAGGTTATACATTCCCTGTGAGCGGAAGAAGCATCGCGCAGGGCGACGATATCCTCACGGTGCTGAACTCCGACGGTTACACGCACTTGTTCAACCCGACCGATTTCCCACCGACCATCCCGCCGATTCTCGGGTACATACCCGGCCACATGGCGCCCGGCGGCGATCTGTCCGCGACATTGAATCCCTTCTTCGCGTACGAGCAGGATCAGCCCCGACGCATGTTCCTGCCCGGCACTGTGAGCACACGGACGATTCGGGTTCACATACCCGACGGCCCGCTCGAGTTCGGTTACGCCGTCGATGTCTCATGGTTCCCGGCGGATGGGGAAGTGACCGATCCTGAGAAAGACTTTCCACCGGAAGCGAACGCGATGGAAGCGTACAGGATCTCAGTGGAGGTTGGTCACGGCTCGATAACATGGATTTGCGAGGAAGCGGAGGTTAGAGTCGAGGTTTTTGACCACCAGGGCCTTGAAACTATCGAATCGGTAACGGTGGAGGCTCCTGACCTTTTTACAGGTGAGGTGTTCCTTGATTATTCCGGGGCTACCGGAGATGAAAGCTGGCTTTTCACCGGAACGATCTTAAACGAAATAGGCGTGGGCTACGATGACTGCCCCCTGCTCGTTAGAGTGAAAGATATAAACGCGGACCCGATCCATGGCGAAGTCGACGCATGGCAGATCGTGAATGTTCCGGGAGAACCCTCTAAAAATGGATGGGCACGAACATGGGGTGGGCAGTTGGGAGATGGCAGCTATGGAGTTATTAACGATAGCTCGGGCAACATTTATGTTGTCGGGGGTTTTAAAGACATTGTGGATTTTGATCCGTGTTCTGGGACCGATTACCACAGTTCCAACGGCGATTATGATATATATATGAGCAAATTCGATTCTTCCGGTAAATTATTGTGGGCACGCACCTGGGGGGGACCAGGCCTTGATAACGCCAATAGTGTTTGCATAGATGGCTCAGAGAATGTCTATGTCGCAGGGTCGTTCCGTGAAACTGTTGATTTCGACCCGTCAGAGGGGATCGATAGCCGCACCTCAAACGGTAAGGCGGATGCATTTCTCAGTAAGTTCGATTCATCAGGTAACTTCGAATGGGTACTGACATGGGGAGGAATAGATTCTGAGTCAGTCTATGGAATTGACATTGACAACCTGAGTAATTTGTATGTCACGGGTATGTACCATGGTCCAGTGGATTTTGACCCAGGGCCGGGTACGGATCAGCATACTACGGAGAATCTGGGCACTGGTATTTACCTGAGCAAGTTCGATGTATCCGGCTCATTCGAGTGGGCTCGAACATGGAGCAATGGCGGTGCAGGCCGTGACGTCGCGGTGGACGACTCAGGTAATACCTATGTGACAGGTTGGTTTACTGATATCTCGGAGACGGACTTTGACCCAGGCCCTGGAATTGATTTACACGAAACAAATGGCTCCTTTGATTGTTTTCTAAGTAAGTTCGACACATCGGGTGAATTCCAGTGGGCACGCACCTGGGGTGGGATAACTCCCGATTTAGGTGTAGGTGTTGTTGTCACCGATTCTGGCCTGGTTTATGTAGTGGGCACTTATAGCTGGCTGGTGGACTTCGATCCAGGCGATGGTGTCGATGAGCATTTGCCGAACGGTGGACATGATGTTTTCATGAGCATTTTCGATTCTATTGGAGATTTCCAGAGGGTCCTTTTATGGGGTGGACCGTTGGGTGATTGGGTGGATGGAGTTGACAGGGGCTATGGAATTACACTGGACGACTCAGGCTCCTTCTTTGTCACGGGGGCGTTTGGGGATATTGTGGACTTCAATCCCGGTTCGGGAACCGATGAGTATTATTCGAACGGTGACAGAGATTGTTTCGTTAGCTCATTCGATCCTGACGAAGAGTACCAGTGGGCACGAACGTGGGGAGGAATAGGAGAGGATATGGGGTTCCAAGTCTCCTGTGACTCATCCGGGAACGTGTACGTCGCTGGCCGGTTTGAAGAAACTGTAGATTTCTGGCATGGCCCCTACGAGGACAATCATACATCGAACGGATTTACCGATGCCTTCCTCATCAAGCTCCCGCCCGATGGGAACTGGTGAGCCGAACCCGTGAATCAGCGGGCTCTCAGTTTCATCCACCCTTCAGGTTGAGGGTTCGAGTCCTTCCTTCCCAATCAATTTTTTAATAGGATTGGTCTAATACACTTTTTATGATATGTTATTCAGAGTTATTCCTCCACCGGGAGGGTAAAACCATCAGGCAGTAACAAAAAGGCTTTTGGACTTTATTAAATGGATGGGTGAGGAATTTAACATGGAGTACCAACTTCTGATAGAGGAGAACTTCCGATCGAGTATCGGGCACATGGAAGCTGCGCTGACCGCGTGCCAGGGCCCTCTTGCGAGCGCGATAAGGAAGGCGATCGCAATACTCGAATATGGGGGAACGTTATACTTTGCCGGCAACGGCGGATCGGCTGCGGATGCTTCGCATATCGCTGCTGAACTGGTCGGTTCATTTGAACATTACACTGCTCCATTACCTGCCGTATCCCTGTCGACAGACACATCGGTGCTTACTTCAATCGGCAATGATTTTTCATTCGACAGGATTTTCTTACAGCAGACACAGGCCCTGGTCAGACCTGGTGACCAGTTGTGGCTGATCTCAACCTCCGGCGAGTCGATGAACCTTTTTCATGCCGCTGCCTGGGCGCGTGAAAAGAGAATCAGCACGGTCGGGCTTCTCGGTAAACATGGAGGACGAATTGCTAACCAGGTGGATTACCCGGTCATAGTGCCCGGCGAAAACACCCAGCGCATCCAGGAAATCCATATCCTCATGCTCCACACACTGGCATCGGCTCTTAAGCGAAGGTTCCCGGACGGGATTAAAGTTCGCACAAGGACCTCCCAACCATCTCATACACAACAAATTCCTGATGATGAACTCACACCGGATTAGCACTGGAAATAGTAATTAATTAGAATTACGGCATGCCCCAATGTCGCCAACTTAAGCTCCCAAAGCCCGCTTATAATCATACGTCCAGCCTTTAAGACCAATTCTACTTGAAATTATATAATTCAAGGGGACATGCCATTTTTCTCCAGTGATAAACCTGACTTTACCA
>CBDURU010000098.1:0-13012 GCA_965369865.1 uncultured bacterium
TCAACACCATCCCCCCGCAGGGGGGATTATAGGGGGGGTCTTTTCCGGTCATTTCTTAAACCCCAACTAAAACAAACCGCCCATACAAACCCCCCTGCAGTCCCCCCACAGGGAGGATTATATGGGGTTTTCCGGTCGACACCATCCCCCCGCAGGGGGGATTATAGGGGGGGTCTTTTCCGGTCATTCCTTAAACCCCAACTAAAACAAACCGCCCATACAAACCCCCCTGCAGTCCCCCCCGCAGGGAGGATTATAGGTGGCTTTTCCGATCAACACCATCCCCCCGCAGGGGGGATTATAGGGGGGGTCTTTTCCGGTCATTTCTTAAACCCCAACCAAAACAAACCGCCCGAACTCCCCCCCCTGCAGTCCCCCCCCACAGGGGTGATTATAGGCGGGATTATAGGCGGGGTTTTTCCGGTCAACACCATCCCCCCGCAGGGGGGATTATAGGGGGGGTCTTTTCCGGTCATTTCTTAAACCCCAACTAAAACAAACCGCCCATACAAACCCCCCTGCAGTCCCCCCACAGGGAGGATTATATGGGGTTTTCCGGTCGACACCATCCCCCCGCAGGGGGGATTATAGGGGGGGTCTTTTCCGGTCATTCCTTAAACCCCAACTAAAACAAACCGCCCATACAAACCCCCCTGCAGTCCCCCCCGCAGGGAGGATTATAGGTGGCTTTTCCGATCAACACCATCCCCCCGCAGGGGGGATTATAGGGGGGGTCTTTTCCGGTCATTTCTTAAACCCCAACCAAAACAAACCGCCCGTACTAACCCCCCCATGGGGGGACGGTTTTTTCCTAAAAAAACAAACGCCCCGTTAGGGGCGTACACCGAACACGACGGTATGCCCCGGTTTTATCCCGGATTATACATCCCCATAGCCATGTTTTGTGTGTACGCGAACATTTAATTCTCCTGTGCCGACGTAATTATAATCGGCACCTGTGATGAGTTTATACACCAGAAAACGGGGATTCGCAAGTGGAAGGGATAATGTGAGAAATATTTTGTGTTAGATTCTTTGCTTATTCTGGGGAAATCATCGCAAGAAATGACGTCTTACCAAAAATTCCAGCGGCATAAATATTTCCCTGGTCGTTTATTGAGATTCCGGAAATATGCTCAGAATTCCACCTGTCAGATTCATTCCATTGCCATCCAATTTGGCTGACCCACTGAAGCTCACCATTAAGATTGAATTCGCAGATAAACACGTCACTTTCATTATCCGGTTCTATAAATAGATTTCTTTCTGATGGGTCAAAATCAGTGACGTAATAAAAAGTGCCTGCAATAATGACTCTATCATCAAACTGAATAAGTTCCCGGCCTTCAACAGCACCGGCACCTTCCAATGTATTTTCCCAGAGCAGGTTGCCGGCCGTATCAATTTTTACCAGAAAAGCAACGACGGTTTGGGCGTCTGGAATTCGGTCGTCTATATCAGGAATCCAATCGGCATTTGGGTTGGGCGAAGAGTCTAAATAATATCCAGTAACATAAATATTTCCTTCTTCATCAAGAATTATGGAATATGGCCTAGTGTAATCGTGATCGCTCCATGACATAGCCCACTCAAATGACCCATATTGATCTAGTTTGAGTAGTACTTCATTGGTTTTATTTTCAGGTGTATAGATATCCGTGCCTTCCCCAGGATCAATATCGACCTCTGTGTCATATGAGCAGGACATGAAAATATTTCCCTCGATGTCTTCGATAAAGTCCCAAATAGTTAGGCCCTGCCACTTGTCTACCCAGATACTTGATCCTTCATAATCAAATCTACCTATGAATCTGCTGCTGCCTATATATTCTTCGTTTAATACATACTCTTGATCCGATTCGATATCAGTTTCGGCTCTGTACATTCCCGATATTAAATAATTCCCTTGATTATCGATTGAAAACTTACCAAGCCCCTGGAGGATATCAGGCCAGGTTATAACCTCGATAAAATCACCATCTTCAGTGAATTTACTAACATATGAAACACTGATCGTATCTGTAGTCCGAATTTCCTCCTGTTTTGAGGGATCGAAATCGTATTCACCAAAGTAACAGCTATATATAAAAACGTTACCGCTATCATCAAAATCGAGCTCATGAGTGTAATTGCCACTTGGTCTGGAACCGTCCCATTCAAGCGGACCCCAAGTACGAGCCCAGATCAAGTTGCCTTCAAAATCTAATTTCAGTAGAAAATTATCATCCTGGACTGCATCGACTTCTTCAATTGATGGGCCAGGATCTAAATCAACTTTCCCATAAAAATTACCCGCAATGTAAATATAATTATCAGGCCCGACAATTATATTCCTGGCACGAAACCCACTCCGATCTCCTACGTTACTCGATTCCGGATCTCCCCAAACCTTCACCCAGCTTGCTTCACGAACCGTAGCCCGGTTGGATGAACATCCACTGATAGCAACACAAACCAATAATATTAAACAAACCCACAATATGAATCGTGAATACGAACGGAGGGCATTACTTCCTTTCCATTGAAAATCAGACATCCCTGCTCCAGTAATTCAAAGATTAATATATCTTATCCCCGACCACAAATCTCCTCAAGCTTATCCGGGTCCTTTGGACAATTTTCGGTCAGGTTTTCAGGTCCATCAGGCGTGATATGCACATCGTCCTCGATACGGATGCCGATTCCCCTGAACGCTTCGGGTACCGATTCATCATCCTCGGGAATATACAGACCCGGCTCGACTGTCGTTACCATGCCCGGCTCATAGTTTCGCATTTCGCCGTCTTTCCTGTAACTGCCGACATCGTGAACGTCCACACCAAGCCAGTGTCCCGTTTTGTGCATGTAGAATTTCTTGTACGTTTCCTTCTCGATATTCTCATCGACTGAGCCATCAAGTAATTTCAGATCGATGAGGCCCTGCACCAGGATTTTCAGGCAGTGATCGTGGACATCGCCGTGCCTGACAGCGGTTGTTGTCATCTCGATACATTCCATGTTCGCTTTCAGGACGATGTCATAAAGCGCGCGCTGTTCCGGGGTGAATTTCCCACTCGCGGGGAAGGTTCTCGTTATATCGCCGTTGTACATCTCGTACTCAACGCCGCAATCTATAAGCACAAGATCGTTCGCACCGATGATCGATTCATTTTCGATGTAATGAAGAATTGTCCCGTTGACGCCTGATGCGACAATGGTCGGAAAACCGAAACCCTGCCCGCCCGACGCGCGAAAGTAATGATTTACCAGCGCCTCAAGTTCCCGTTCCGCCATCCCCGGCTTGACCGACCGCATCGCGAGTTCCAGGGCTTCCGATGTGATCCTGCAAGCCTCGCGCAGGAGTTTCATGTCCTTTTCGGTTTTAACCAGGCGCATCTCGTGCATAAGAATTCCGAGATCGACAAGCTCGCCAGGACTGTCGATTCCCTCGCGCCACTTCTTTCGAACCTCCTGCCACGCGGCGAGCACTTTCCAGTCGAACTTTTTATATTTCCCCGGAAAGTGATAAACCGATTTCACGTTTTCAAAATTAGAGGGGAGTTTCTCCACAAACTCATCGATCACGAACGCTTCATCAGCGCCGTACTTCTCAAGCGCCCCATCGACCCCCGCGCGACGGCCGGTCCAGGTTTCCTTTTCAGGATCGCGTGGACGTACGAACATCGTGAACGGTTTCATCCCGTCCATGTTTGATAGGATCGCGACCGCTTCCGGCTCTCGGAATCCGGTAAGGTAATAAAAATTCGAATCCGGGCGAAAGATATAGTCCGTGTCGTTTGAATAGTTCGCGATGGGTGAAGTCGGGATGAGTGCGACCGAATCGGGTCGAAGCAGCTCGATTAATTTTGTACGCCTACCCTTAAAAAGCTCAGGATCAAACATCGGAAACTCCTTTATTGAAACTCGATAACCGCAATTCTACATTGCTACGATTAATCCGGCAAGAGAATTATTTGTCAGTTGTTAAATATTTGGGCATCGGGTATAATTTACACACATTATAAATGGAGGAAATACCAATGTGTGATAGCTGCGGATGCAGTCCGGTTGAGAGCACCGGGAAGAGAATTGAGGATTTTGAAGCTTTTAAAACCCGTGTAACCGAGGTAATCGAGCAGATTCGCCCAAGTCTTCAAATGGACGGCGGCGATATCAAACTGATAGATATCAGCGACAGCGGTGAGGTCCAGGTCGCCCTCCAGGGTGCCTGTGCGACATGCCCTCATGCCACGATGACCCTGAAAATGGGTGTCGAGCGTGTGCTCAAGGAAGAGATCCCTGAGGTTGTTTCGGTCGATGCGGTGCAGTTGTAGAATCGTCTGTTTACTGGGTTGAATTTACTGACAGCGTCCGAAAGGACGCTTTTTTGTTGGTATTTACCCATATCACAGATGTGGGAGTACCGGATTTTTTATGTTACTGGGCGCCATTTGTTTGATCACCCAATCCTATCGAAATAGTTGAATTTTTCAACTTTTTTTTGTAAAAAACCCTTGTATCCCGTTGACATTATGTCTGGAACCTGATATATAAACGTGTGAAATTTGCGGGAGAATGTTCCCGCATGCATAAAGGATACGAAATATTACATGATTAAAATCACCTTGAAAGGAGGCCCCAATAGCATGACTCGCCACATTGCACGTCTCAGACAAGTCAATCTCGGCGCCATTTTTAATGCTAATGGGACCAGTGTGCCCGGATGCAACCCGGCTACTGACCTTTCCACGGTGAATCGAGGGTCCCTTAAGATTCCGGAGGTACAAATCACATAAGTGAAGTACCTCAGCAGGAAATCTTAAGACCCTCGATCCAGGAAGATCGGGGGTTTTTATTTGGGGCTGAGGGGGCCCTATTGGAATTCAACCGTAGCAGTCAGGGCAGTAAGTTTTCGGCACAGCCAATAGTCTTTTGATAATGAGAAATTCCGGAAGAGTGTTGAAAATGTTACTCATCGTAGACTTTGTCGAAAAGAAAATTGAACGTAAACACGAAAGCAGTGAAAAAGATTTCAGCGAAGAAGCAAAAGCTGAATCAGGAGAGAACGAAAATGACAGTCACAGATAACAGGACTGTTTCGGGTGGGGTAACTGAGCTAGGAAAAAAGGAGCCCTTAAGCCCGGAATGTCCGGAGAACAGGAATTTTCATATACCAGAGATCAATCCAGGAACACTGGACATAAGTATTCACACCGGGAGGCCGGTCATGAACGCAATTGAAGTCCGGAATATTGGCAAGGTTTTCAGAAAATGGGAATCTAAAAAGGCCAGGAAAAAGGACGGCGAGAAAAACAGCACCGATGGATCTAACAGTAACGGGAAGCCGACATTCGGCTGGTTCCAGAGATTCATCCCGCGCCGGAAGATAACTACCGCGCTCGATGGGATAACCTTCGATGTAAAAAACGGTGAGATCTTCGGGCTTCTCGGTCCGAACGGCAGCGGAAAATCGACCATGATCCGTATCCTCTCAACCCTCCTCATTCCCGATGAGGGCGAGGTCAGGATACATGGGAAGGATGTTTCCCGCGACATTTACGAGGTACAGCGCCTCATCAACCGGGTTTCAGTCGATGCCGCGTTTTTCAAGAAGCTTTCGGCTCATGAAAATCTCATGTATACGGCCCGGCTCTATGGAATTCCGTCGAAATCTGCACCTGCAAGAGCGAAGGAAATTCTTGAGAAGATCGGGTTCGATATCGATCGTTATCATGATCCGCTGGAGGAATTCAGCCGCGGAATGCAGCAGAAAGTCGCGATCGCCAGGGCTTTGCTGACAAGTCCGGTGGTTCTCCTGCTTGATGAGCCGACGACAGGGCTTGATCCGAAATCCAAACGTGAGGTCCAGGCGTTTATTGAGGATGTACAGAAGACCCATGAGGCGACGATCATCCTGACGACCCACGATATGGAAGAAGCCGACCGTTTGTGTCACAGGATCGGGATTATCGACAAGGGCAAAATCATCGCGATGGATACTTCGGAAGGCCTCAAGTCGATGGTGCTGGACCAGATGAACGGATCCTCTGATGGCAAGAAGGTTAATGACATAACGCTCGAGGACGTTTTTCTCCACATGACCGGAGATGCCCTCAAGAAAGATGACCAGGCGTAATGGAGAGTAATGTAAAAAATTTCAGGGCTGGAATATGCTGATTATCGTCAACAGCCCAGGTAAATTGAGGTCAATATGATGAAGATTGCAAATCTTAATGTACCCGGGACCGATCTGATCCCGCTTGAAAAAGGGGACTTCGGCCGGACCGTCTACTTTGTAAGGTTCGAGATCGGCAGGGACCTTGGGTACTACAGATTCAGCAGGCTGGATGATGAGCCGCTGGAAAATTCGAGGATGGAATACTGAAAAAATGTCAGGAGCGTCCTCACGATTTAAAGGAGAAGAACGATGACCAGAAATGAAACGCTCTTCCTCTTCCCGACGGAGACGCTTCCAACGGGGAGAGTCGAAACGTTACTCGGCTTCTCGCTCGAGCTCGTACCAATCGAGGAGTCGGATGAGAAAAACCGGGAATCAACAAACTGAAATGAATTCCCGGGCCGGGGAAAAAAAATGATTTCCCGGCCCGAATAAATTTCCGGATCGATCCGGAGGTGAAATAAAATGAGAAGTTTGAACACAGCGGCCATATCAATAGGGCCAAGACTTATAAACGAACTGAAAGCCGGATACGCGTTCCTCGAGCGGAATGTAAACCTCACCAGGCGCTACATTGGCTGGGAGATCGCATTCCTTGTTTACTCAATGGTCTCGACATTTTCGATCGGGCTTATCGGGAAGACGATGGGAGCGGACAATGAGCAGGCGGTGCTGTATCTTGTCATCGGCGCGCTCATGTGGAACTTCCTCGCGAACATTTTCAACGAGATCGCTCATACGATTTCTTGGGAGCGATGGGAGGGAACTCTCGAGTACACCTTCATGGCTCCCGTACACAGGCTGACTCACCTTATGGGTGTGACCTGGTTCGCGATTCTGTACGGGGTTTCGAGGACACTGCTTGTGCTGATCGCATCGAGCTGGTTTTTCGATTTGAACCTTGCCAACGCGAATATTCCCGGAGCGATGATCGTTCTCGCGGCGGCCTGCTTTCCGATGCTTGGGCTTGGACTTGTTGTCGCGGTTCTTCCATTGCTGAGTGCCGAAAAAGGGTCGCAGGCGGCTCACATAATCCTTGGGCTGATTCTTCTGATCTCGGGAGTGTATTACCCGATCAGCGCACTGCCAGAGTGGCTGCAGCCGTTCGGATATTTCAGTCCGGTGACATACACGCTTAATGGCGTCCGGAGCGCGATACTTGAGTCAACACCGACTTTGGAACTTCTTCCACTGTCAGGATACCTGGTTCTTTCAGGATTTGTGCTGATCCCGATCGGATACGCAATCTTCCTGCAGGGCGAAAAATACGCGAAGCGTAACGGCCTTTTAAAGAGAAGCGGGTAATATTGTAACATGCGCATTCTGCGCATGATATTCAGTCCCATGTGCATCCTGCACATGAATGAAAAAGAGAAGGGGACACCTAATCAGGTGTCCCCGTTTTTATTTATATTTTTCAAACTGGGTTGGATCAATTTTTTAATCCATTAATCTATTTCAATTTCAACTTTTAGCTTTTCAGCATATTCATAAGAAATTGGTTCAAGTTTTTTTGTTTCCTTGTAACCATCCTCCTGGTGGGACAGTTCAGATATTTTAACACTTCCCATTTCTTTGAAGTGATTGAATACGGCAGTTAGAACATTAATGGCTGAATCTGGTAATGAGGAAGATTCAAAATTTCCAATAGCTACAAGATTTTCACCGGTCATTTCGTCGTTGAATGGAATTTCGAGTTGCTCGATTTTACCTTCGACTCTGAGGTCAAAAAGGTGCATTTCGTAATTATCAGGAACAGGCCCGAAAGGAAGGTGAATATATCTAGCACCGGAAATTGAAACTGAGTGGTTCCGATAATGAATAAAATCAGCGTAAAAAAGAAGTTTGTTTAATTTAGTTTTAAGGATTCCTCCATCCAGAGAAGCCAGGTAAAAAATCATGTTTTTTAAATTCTCTTCTGAAAATTGTTTAAAACCTGTAAGAATTCCAGGTGGTGAATCATCCAATTCGCTAATAATAACACCACCTGGAAGCTCTCGACCTTTCTCGACATCAATTGCAGAAAGGCATGAAAGTACCCGCTTCTGAATATGTTCTGGCAGTCTTTCCCTATTTTTTGTGAAGATTGAATAAAAATTCACTGGATCATTTAATAGTTGAAGCATCTGATTATGAGCTTCATCAGGAAAACCACCTTTTTCATACCTGTGAATGGTGATCTCACCCCAGCCAAGTAAAGCAGCAAGACTTCGCTGGCTTAGCCCATACTTCTGCCGCAATCTTCTAATCTTTGCCGGGGATACCAAGTCATGAATTTCCCTGTATTTATCATAAACAGCCAGGAGTGTTTGATCGTCTAATTCAGAATCACTGCAATCTCCCTGGCAAGTTTTGCAGACACGAACCTTGGCTTTAACTGCTACCGATTCACCCTTGACTGGATAAGTTTCATTACGCTCAATAATTTCTCCCTGGACCCAGTCATCACATTTTTCACAATAATATTTGTCCATTATCTATTTTCCTATTTGAAAGGGAACTTAACTGAGTACTTGAGTTCGTGAAAGGAAATACATTTAGCACCAGTATCAGAGAGTTTTAATTTAATGTAAACTTCATTTCCAAAAACTTTTGTTGCGAATTCATAGATTTCTCCTGGCGACCCATCATCATCAACAGAGGGCCCAGCAAAGTAATCCAATTCAGTAAGACTAAATATAATTTCTTTAGCATCATATTCAAACATTCCCAACATTATGAGGAAATGTATATTTTCTTCCCTTCGTAAGAATGCTAAATTGGATCTGGCAGCTTTGGTTTTAAATCTCTTTAAAAATTCGACTACCCCTTTTTTACAATGAACCATTTGGTTCCTCCGAATAATTTACCAGCTTGCTCATCGACGTTCGATAACTACACCGCAAGCTGGCTCCTTTTCGGAGGTCATATCTTCTGAAAAATTTCAGAAGACAAATAGAACGTCAGCCCATGATTGGTCTCCAAATCTGTTCTAAATTTATCATATGATAGCACTTTTGTCAAGAGGTTTAACTAATATTCTCATTAATATGTTGAAGTCTCAAGTGCTAGAAAGTCTAGAATTTGGGAATTATTTTAAGCTGGATTAACACTCTCAATCGTGCGTTTAAATAATGCTATCATCCCCCCGTGGCTGACGATTCTTTACCAAAATCCAATCAAACAACATGGTGGACACTCGCTGTCCTCGGTTTCGCATCGTCTGCGATCGGCTCTCTCGTCGGTGTTGGTGGGGGGATTATTATTGTCCCCATTCTCACGTTCCTTGGAGTCTCCCAGAAAAAGGCGCAGGGAACGAGCCTCTTAGTGATTGTCGCACGCCATCCGCTAGTGATCGCGATGTACTGGTATTTCGGGAATATCGATTTCGGTTTCGCGATACCTTTAGCGATCGGGGGAATTGCGGGAGCGTTCCTTGGGGTGAAAGTTGCGGGTAAATTTCCGAACAGAACACTCGCGAAATATTTCGGGATACTCCTTATCGCGGTCGCATTGTTTATGGTTTTTGTAAAAATTCCATCTGGTTTAAAACTTCTGGAAATCTCGACCCCTGCCGGATTTATACTCGTTGCTATTTTCGGATGCCTTGCGGGATTCATGGCCGGGTTTTTCGGTATCGGCGGCGGACTGGTGTTTGTGCCGACCGGGGTGATTGGTGGAGGGTTGGCACAGGTTGTGTCGCAGGGGACAGGCTACGTGTCGGGATTTCCGACCATTTTGGCAGGATTTCTTGGATACAGAAAACAGGGTGAATGGGACTGGGATCTCGCTAAATGGCTCATTCCCGGAGCGTGGATCGGAACTGTTGTTGGGGCGTGGGGCGCGGATGTGGTTCCGGGCAGAACATTGACGGTGATTTTTTCGGTTTTCCTCGTGGTGGCGGGATTGAGGATGTTGATGAAGGGTGGGGAAATTGGAAATCAGCAGGAGTAACAATATTCACCCGGTAAATATGTATCATGCGCATTCTGCGCATGATATTCAGTCACATGTGCATTTTGCGCATGTTCCAGAATTTCTGAACCCTCCCGATTTGAATAATCTCCTAAAATCGAGCTGAAAGGAGACAGACCATGAAAAAGCACTTAAACTTATGGATTGTTTTAGGGAACCTTTTAGTAATTTTACTCTTAGTAACATCTTGTTCCGGCTTTGTGAAATCCAAAGCATCAAGACCGTCAGACTCAATGTATTCACATGATGCGCAGACTACCGAAGAATCTGAAACCGGTTCATTGCATTCACTCGGTTATACATCGAGGCAGTTCGAAGAGCATTCAACCAACGATGGAGCCATGACTTTCCCGTCCGGTGGTAACGCTCTACCGAACGCTGAACCGTACGATCTGACTTATTTCGAAGATTACGGCACTAACCCATTCGTATCGACGGAGGATGAAAACACCTCGACATTCGGGATGGATGTGGATACGGCATCTTACACGATCGCAAGACGGTACATAAACGACGGAAACCTCCCGGATCCCGATTCCATCCGTATCGAGGAGTTCATCAATTACTTCGACCAGGATTATTCCGATCCGAAAGGCAACAACATTTTTTCACTTACTATCGAGGGTGCCGAGTCCTGGTTTGGACAACCGAATTATCACCTGTTGAGAATTGGGGTAAAGGCGAGAGAAACGTCGAATTGGGAACGTCCCGCGGCGAATATGATATTTGTCGTCGATATTTCCGGATCGATGGCGCGCGAGGATCGCCTCGAGCAGGTGAAAAAGAGCCTTCGCATGCTGGCGGGGAACCTACGCAGTGGAGACAGGATCGGGCTGGTCGTTTACGGCAGCACCGGTCAGGTTATATCTGAAATGACCTCCAATCACGACGCGATTCTGAATTCCATCGAACGGCTCGTTCCCGGTGGATCGACAAACGCGAACCATGGATTACAACTGGCCTACGAGATGGCGCGAAGGAATTACGATTCCGGAAAAATAAACCGGATCATCCTTTGCTCCGACGGGGTGGCAAATGTGGGTGTTACCGATGCCGACAGTATTCTCGAGCAGGTAAAAACGGATGCGCTCGATGGAATCGGGCTGACAACGATTGGTTTCGGCATGGGGAATTACAACGATGTCATGATGGAGAAACTCGCGAACCATGGCGACGGAATGTATTACTATATCGACACCGAAGATGAAGCGAACCGTGTATTCCGCGACGGGGCCGCTGAGCTTCTGATGGTGCTTGCGTCGGACGCGAAAATCCAGGTTGAGTTCAACGAGGATTTAGTCGACAGGTTCCGATTGCTCGGATATGAAAACCGTCGCCTTAATGAGGAGGATTTCAGGGACGATTCGGTCGACGCGGGCGAGGTCGCATCTGGGCAATGCGTAACGGCACTTTATGAAATTCGAATTCGGGACGATGCTTTCAGGC
Organism: uncultured bacterium; assembly: GCA_965369865.1. Taxonomy (GTDB): domain Bacteria; phylum JAJVIF01; class JAJVIF01; order JAPKYR01; family JAPKYR01; genus JAPKYR01. Next base: position 11,558 of record CBDURU010000098.1, read on the forward strand.
GCCGCAATTCCGATGTCGCCACGGTAAGAATACGCTATGAAAATCTCCTGAACCGTGAAATCGAAGAGTATGAAGAGTATGTGACTGTCGGGGATCTCGACAATGACTTTGATCGTGCAAGCAGGAGATTCCAATTTACAGCGGCGGTTGCCGAGTTTGGTGAGATCCTGAAGGAAAGCTACTGGGCTGAGGATTCAACGTTCGGAGCAGTGCTGGCAGTGGCCGAAACGGCCGCTGACGGAACGGAAGAACGTGAATTTGTCAACCTCGTGCAAAGCCTTATCAGGATGGAAGATCGTTGATTTATTCACTCTTGTCCAATATAAAATTTCCTCAAATGGTTTGAAGTAAAAATTTCCCCTACGTGCCGTTAGCTTCCAGCTATCGGATAGCAAGTGCCGACCGCATCCTGCGGTCGAGTTTTTCATATGACAATCGCTTCCACCGAAAAACCGGCAAAACGTGCAGACCTCTGCTCGGATAACATGATTTAATGATTTAGACGCCTTATCCGATGCTCTAACCTTGTCCAAAATCAGATTATCATGGACAGCAGTGTGATTTATTATTTAAATCAACCCCGGATTCCTTTACAATCCGGGTATGCTCTCCAGCGAAAAAATAATTGAATTACTGAACCTGATCCCCCTTCAGAACGAAGGGGGATTTTTCCGTGAGACCTGGCGATCGTCGGACACAGTTCCTGGAAGCGCCCTTCCTGAAAGGTACCCCGACTCGAAATCGCTTGGGACCGCGATTTATTACCTTCTGACACCCGACACATTTTCCAGGCTTCACAGGCTTCCGACCGATGAGGTTTTCCATTTTTACCTTGGTGAAGCAGTCGAAATGCTGATGCTTTTCCAGGACGGCACGTCAGAAATTACAGTATTTGGGCATAATATAGAGGATGGTGAGGTTGTGCAGGTGGTCATACCAAAAGGGACTTGGTTTGGCGCCAGGATAAAACCCGGCATGGTTGGAATGAACGGTAGTACAAACGCAAAAGGATTTGCCCTGATGGGCACTACGATGGCACCGGGATTCGATTTTTCGGATTACGAAAGCTACGATCGGAATACATTGCCTGACAGGTATCCCGATCGAAAAGAGTTGATTAAATCCCTGACTGGCGGAAACCAGAAATGATCCGGTACACCGACAACCTCGACAATATCGCTTCGGTCAATCTACAGGGATTTATTGCGGGCTGAGGAGCGTTGCTTGCTGCGCCCTCTTATGGATCAGTACTTTTGCAACGGTCTCTATTTATAAAACCTTTATTTTCTTATCCCGTAAACTCATCCATACAACTTGCCCTCATCAAACATAGGGGACATCTCATTCGTCCCCGAATGCAGGTGTCCCCTTATCGATTTCAAGAAAAAACTACCGTAGGGGCGTTGCTTGCTGCGCCCTCTTATGGATCAGTACTTTTGCAACGGTCTCTATTTA
>CBDURU010000099.1:0-12964 GCA_965369865.1 uncultured bacterium
ATTATAAAGGCTTGATAGTTTCAGATGTCTCACTCAGTTTGTCAACGGCACCCGGCAGATGTAATTATTTCGTCGACAAACACGTTCGACCCCCGGATTATAAAGGCTTGATAGTTTCAGATGTCTCACTCAGTTTGTCAACGGCACCCGGGCCGGATGTCGGCAAGGAAAAATCAGGGGACACCTTCAACTCGAGGACGAGTGGAAAGGCGTCCCCGGATTTTTCGAATACACCGATAGTTTTGTGGTAAAATACCGACGTGATGAGTCAGGTAGCGGGTAGCCCGGGATTTCCTTTGGCGGGATGATACCAGGGTCATGGATACAGGGATATGGATCGAAGATTGATTAGTTTATTGATGGAACCCGGCAAGGGAAATGCCGGACTACGAGACTGGAGGGAATCATGTTAAGAAATTATGTGAATGTTCTTTTATTAACTCTCTTGTTCCTAATTTATGGTTTTAATTTAATTTCCTGCTCAGGTAATGGATCAAATAGCAAAAGTGATTCAACAGTATCAACCGCAAATATTGAAACAATGTTGGCTAATGCTAAAACATTAACCAGTGAAGATAATTTTGGGGAAGCAATACAACTCTGTACAGATATTATTGAAATTGATCCTGATTTTGGGCCAGCCTATAATACTAGAGGTACCGCAAAATTTGAAATTGGATCAATCGAGGAAGCCATTATCGATTTTAATATTGCGATTAATTTAGCTCCCGACCTATATAAGCCTTGGTATAATTTAGGGTTTATATTTGTTGATCAAGGAGATTTTAATAAATCAATAGAATACTTTACGGAAGCTATAGCCAGGGCCCCAAATATTTACGATTCCTATATTAATCGTGGAATGTCATATTTTGAGTTAAACCTATTTGATGATGCAATCTTGGATTATGAAACTGCTGTAGCATTGGATCCTGACTTACCAAAAGCTTACTATGAGATCGGGCTTACATATTTAGAAATGGAGAATTACTTAGAGGCAATTGATAACTTTAATAAAGTTATCGAACTGGCTCCTGAATTTCCAGAACCATATATTTATTTAGCAGAGATTCATGACCTGGAACTGGACCTGTAATCAGTCAGTCCCCGACCATGAATGGCAGGAAGTAAAAATCCGGGGACACCTTCAACTCGAGGACGAATGGAAAGGCGTCCCCGGATTTTTAGCAGCCTTACACCCACAAGCTTTTCGTGTTTGGAGAGTTTTGTAATATGGGAAGCGATGTGTGGGATAAATATCATGAAGGATGTCGGAAGAACGCGTGTGGGCGGCACCCGGTGTGCAGTTTAAATATCACGAGGGGGGTCGGAAGACCGTTTGTGGGCTGCATTCGGGAAGTTTCGTCGGTCATATTGTCAATGGTTATGATCGGGTTTGACGCCGGCTTTCTCTTCACGCTTATCGAGTACTTCCCCCGACCCGATCGCCTCTTCCGAACGATTTACAAAATGCTCGATGGCTTCCTTCAACGGTAAATTAATACGGCACCCGGCGGCCCTTGGATGTCCACCCCCACCGAAAAGCGCCATCAGCCTGCTCGCGTTGATGGGCGGATGCGCGCGCGCGCTGACACGGACGTCGTTCTCATCGACTTCCTTAAAGAAAACAACGATACTGAAACCTTCGAGGGTCCGGACCATGTCGATAAGGCCTTCGGTGTCCTGGAGTACCGTGCCGGTTTCGTCGAGCATTTTCCTGTCGACATAAAAGTAATTACCTTCACCATCAAGCCACCTGGTAAGGGTGTTAAAACTTTCCTGCTGCAGTTGGAAGCTTTCGAGCGACCGGCTGGCATAGAGATTCCTGAACGCGACACCCGGTTTCGCACCGGCCTTTACACATTCGCTTGCATATTTAAGCGATCTCGCCGACGTGTTCGAGAACGAGAAGCGCCCGGTGTCGGTATAGATCGCGGTGAAAATGTTGGTCGCAATCGATTGGGTAAGCTCGAAACCAAGTTCTGCGAGGATTTCGAACAGGATTTCCCCGGTGGACGAGTAATTCGGATCGACGAGGTTCACTGTCCCGAAATACGCATTGGAAACATGGTGGTCGATATTTCCGATTTTCAAGTTCTCCTGGCTTTCGAACCATTCGACAAATGCGGTCCCCATACGATTTGGGTCGGCGGAGTCGACAATCAGCAGAGTTGGATTGCTGTCAGGGTTTTGCACTCTCGAAAGCGCATCGGGAAGACTGGTGAAAATCCTGTCGATCCCCGGCATCCATTTATGAATTTTGGGGATCGGGCCCTCCATGTAGCAGGCGTAATTCTTACCGAGCCGATCCATAATTTCGGATAACACCAGTGCGCTGCCCATGTTGTCGCCATCGGGGAAAACATGTCCTGAAATAAGGAAATTGTCATTGCCCTTTATAAAATCCGCTATATCTTTTACTGAAGACATTATTTTCAATCAGATCCTTTTTGCCCGTCGTCCTCCCCTGGTGGGATATCGAGCATGTCCAGAATGCTTTCGATCTTCGATGCTGATTCAATCGTGCGGTCCTCATGGAACTTGAATCTCGGGACTCTCCTGAATTCGGAAACCCGCATGATTTCGGACCGAATAAACGTGGTCGCCGCGTTAAGGGCTTTAACAATTTCGGTTAACCTGGACCCATCGCCCAGAACAGTCACCCTGACATTCGCGTTCGACAGGTCGCGGCTGACGTTAATTTCAGAAAAGGAGATTATCTTACTCTCGAAAATCGGGTCGCGAAGTTCCCTTGATACAAGCCGTGCGAGTTCTTCCCTGAAGAACGCTTCGATCCGTTTCATTCTGATATCGTCGGGCATTGAATTTCTTTTAGTCCTGTCACCGGATCGGAAATATCACCGATGAGAAAATAAAATGCTGCCGGCATATATGCCAGCGTTAGAAGTAAAGTTGAATGTAAATCAAAACCATTCTATATTGCTCAGGTTAACGAGAAGGCCGTCACCGTTAGCGAAAAATTCCTCGGTCCTCGCGAACACCTGCTCGATAATCAAACGCTCCATGTTGACCATCGAAATGCCGACCAATGCATCCTGGTGAGCATCCTGCAATCCAACTTCACTCACCGACACGTTAAATTTCGACCTGGCCCTTTCAATAACCCCTTTCAATCTATGCCTTTTTTCCTTCAGCGTATCGCATCCGGGAAGGTGAATTTCGAGGGTGAGAAGCCCAACGAACATGGCCTGGCCTCCTGGTAGAAAATTACTTTTCCTTTCGTGTGCTTTCGAGTGTTCTCAAAACCTTGATGGTTTCGTAGAGCACGATCTCGTCACCCTCTCTGAGGTCGGTGAAGGTATCGAGCATGATACCGCACTCGTAACCGTTCTCGACTTCCTTGACATCATCCTTGAACCGTTTAAGGCTACCGAGTTTCATATCCACAACTTGCTCGCCATCGCGCATTATCCGCATATCAAAACCGCGAACAAGTTTCCCTTCGTTTACAAAAAGCCCGGCGACAACGAGCTTACCGGTGCGTTTGAATATCTGCCGCACCTCGGCTTTCCCGACAATCTCCTCGTGGAATTCAGGCTCGAGAAGCCCTTCAAGTGCGCCATGGATATCCTCGATTACCTTGTAAATAATGTTATAGACGCGGATATCGATGCCTTCCATCGCGGCCTGTTTAACAATTTCGGGACTCGCAACAACATTGAATCCGATAATCACCGCTTTCGCAGCCATCGCCAGCATGACATCGCTGTCGGTAATATTGCCGACCGAAGTATGGATGAATTTTACGCCCACCTCATCGGTTGAGAGATTTTCAAGCTGTCCGCGAATCGCCTCGATCGAACCCTGAAGGTCGGCCTTAAGAATAATATTGAGTTCCTTGGTTTCACCTTTGGCAAGTTTCTCATAGAAATCTTCGAGTGAAATGGTATTAACCATCTGCAAACGGCCCTGTCGATGCTCCATCTCGCGTTTCTCGAAAATATCACGAGCGGTTTTCTCGTCCTTAACCTCGTTCAGGTTGTCACCGGCGGCCGGGACGGTAGATAATCCTGAAAGGAGAACAGGTGTCGATGGTCCGGCATGTTCGATGGGCACACCGTCCTCGTCCGTCATCTGGCGGATACGTCCCCACGACCGCCCGACAACAACATAATCGCCCACTTCAAGCGTGCCCCTTTTAACAAGAGCAGTGGCAAGAGGCCCACGGCCCTTGTCCAGCCTGGCCTCGATAATCGCACCTTCCGCCATCCTATCGAAATTTGCTTTCAGGTCAAGAATATCGGCAACGAGAATTAACTGTTCAAGGAGGTCCTCGATTCCCTGTTTAAATTTGGCACTGACGGGAACCATGATAATCTGGCCGCCCCATTCTTCGGGGACAAGTCCCTGTTCGGATAACTGCTGCTTAACCAATTCGGGATTCGCACCGGGCAGGTCGATCTTGTTAATCGCGACCATAATTTCAACACCGGCCAACTTCGCGTGGTCGATTGCTTCGAGCGTCTGTGGCATCACTCCATCGTTTGCCGCCACGACCAGGATCGCGATATCGGTAACTTCAGCTCCACGGGCGCGCATGGCAGTGAAAGCGGCGTGACCTGGAGTATCGATGAAAGTAATTGCCCTCGTACCCCCATCCTTTGTAGGGGCGTCCACCTTGAAGGCGCCGATTTTCTGGGTGATCCCGCCGGCCTCGGTAGAGACAACATCGGTACCGCGGATTGCGTCCAGTAATTTGGTTTTTCCGTGATCGACATGACCGAGAACCGTAACAACAGGGGGTCTGGGCTTGAGGTCCTCTTCCTTGTCCTCATCATGTACAAGGACATCTTCAACCTCAGTGACCTTTTGCATCTCGTACTCGAAGTTGAAGTAATCGCAGATAAGAGCACCGATCTCCTGGTCGACGGTCTGGTTGATGTTAGCGAATATTTCAAGCTCTTTGAGGAGGAAGCTGATAATTTCGGCTGATTTAAGTCCGGTCTGGGCAGAAAGCCCTTTGATCGAAATGTGCTCGCCGAGTTTTATGACCTTCGGGGCTGCTTCCACTACGGTTAAACTATCCCTTCTATCACGCTTTCCGCCGCGACCCCTTCTGCGTTTGCGGAAAGTTGTGGAAGTATCGAGCTGGCTCTGAACCTGCTGTCGTTTTGATCGGCCACGACCACGCTGAGGTATAGGCTTACCCTTCTTGTCATCCTTGATGATTTTCTTCCGGCGCTTGCCCTTTTTCTCCGGCAGGGGTTTCTTTCCACCCCGGCCTTTGCCCCGGCTGCTGTCAATTTTTGTCTTAAGCCCGCCGGCAGCCAGTTTTTCCATTGATACCGACAGGTCTTTTTCCTTCGGTTTCAGGTAGTCGGCCGGTTTCGGAATTCTCGGGACCTGGGGTTTCGGTGGGCGTTTCCTGTCGGGTTTGGTTCCTGCTTTTCCAACAGGCGCATACCTGCCTTCGGACTTGCCTGTTTTTCTTTCAGCAAAATCAGATCCTGTTCTATCGCGTCGTCTCCTGTCCTTACGAGTGCTTACACCCCTTGCATCCCCTCTTCCAGGTCTGGCTTTGGTTGCCGTGGGACCGGTTCCGGTATGTGCCGTTTGCTTCCTGGCAGCGGCCTCGGATGCAGCCTTGGCTTCAGCCTTTCTATCCAGGTCTTCGACAGCTTTCTTTATGTCCGGTACCGATGGAAGTTTGTGATGTTTATCAGGAGCTACCCTGACACCCGATGTTGAGTCACCATCCTGGGTGTCGCGTCGCACTACGCGCTTGATCACCTTGCGTGTAACCACACGACGCCCGGTATCGGTTTGCTGCATTATGGGACGCGGCCGTACCGATGGACTCTTGGTCGAGGTAGATGAGATATCTCGCACCCGGAAATCCCGTTTCCCGGTCAATGTGCTGGATCCACGCACGGTCTTTTTTGATTTCAGCGCGGATTTCACCTTAGTGGCGTCAGTGTCGGAAATGGTTGACATATGGCTTTTAACCTCGACACCGAGGGCCTTAAGGACATCAAGCACTTTGCCTGATGGGACTTCGAGCTCTGTGGCCAGTTCGTGAACTCGGACCATACTATTAACTGAACCTCCAGCTCCGTCCCGGATGGAGAATATTGCATCTCGTTACGTCATCTGTACACGCTCCGTTTGGGACAGGTAGCTTTTTATATTATCCCGAATAAAGTCCGGGATTGTTTGCTTCATCAACTTTTCTGGAGCCTTGCGTCGCATGAGCGTCATAAAGCACTCCAAATTCGGACAGAAATACAAACTCCGCCCTTCAAATTTCAGCTCCGGGTCGAATGCAACTTCACCAGTCCCCCCTGGAAGCCGCACGACCCGGATTAATTCCGACTTCCCGGTTTTCTTACCGCATCCGGCACACCTTCGTACCGGTTCGTTCAATATTTTAATCCCCTTTTTTTTTAACGAATCAATTTCTTCGCCCGGCAGCCTCACGATTTGGCTTCCACCTGGCTCTCCTCGAATTTCTCGTAAGTCAGCCCGTGCTTGTTCAGGTATTTCTCAAGATCGGTAAGTGAAGATTCGCCGAAGCCTTTTACTTCGAGCAAGTCATCTCGTTGACGCTCCATGAGATCACCCAGCACTTTGTATCCCGCTTCAACAAGGCCTTCGATCGCGGGTTTCCTTAACGGGAGATCGGAGATCGGATTGTTCATAAGCTCCTGAATGAATGATTTCCGCTCGACTTCGCGGACTTTCATTTCCTCGTCAAGTTTCTCCTGCTCGTTCTTGATATCGATCGCCCAGCCGGTCAACTTGGCGGCGAGACGGACGTTCTGGCCCTTGGTGCCGATCGCAAGCGATGCCTGGTCGTCCGGTACGATAACCTCGGCCTTCTCCTCATCATCGAAAATCTCAACCGAGTAGACTTTGGCGGGGGCGAGGGCATTGGCGATAAAGTCGAACGGGTCATCGGTCCAGTGAATAATGTCGATATTCTCACCCTTCAATTCATTGACAACCGCCTGTACGCGGCTTCCCTTCGATCCAACACATGCGCCGACAGGATCGACATCGGTAGAGTTCGAATAGACGGCCATTTTTGTGCGGAAACCCGGTTCCCTCGCGATTCGTACGACCTCGACCGTGCCCTCGAGAATCTCGGGCACTTCAAGTTCGAACAGGCGCCGGACGAAATCAGGATGGGCGCGAGACAATATAATTTTCGGACCCTTAGGGGTCTGTTTAACTTCGAGAATGATAGCCTTTATTGTAGTCCGCGGCACATACCGGTCGCCTTCGACCTGCTCGCCAGGCGGGATAATCCCTTCGGCCCTTTCAAGTTCGATATAAACATGGCCCTTTTCGCGACGCCGGACTTTGCCGGTAAGAAGTTCACCCTCACGTCCGAGGAATTCCTGGTAGACAATGTCGCGTTCAGCTTCCTTGATACGCTGCATGACAACCTGCTTGGCAGCCTGGGCGGCGATACGCCCGAAGACGAGGTTGAGTTTGGGCTCTTCGGTCTCAACGAAATCATCGTAATCGGATTCGGGTTCGATCATCCGGGCTTCATCAAGGCTGATCTCAGTTTCAGGATCGTCCATTTCCTTGACGACACGCCTGAGCAGATGAACATCCATCTTGGTGCCCTTGTCCTGTTTTACAATAATACGCGGCTGGATCTCCTTGCCGTGCTCCTTGCGGTAAGCGGAGGTCAAAGCCGCTTCAAGGGCGTCAATGACGATATCCTCAGGTACCCCCCTTTCTTTCATAATCAGCTCAATTGCATATTCGAGCTCAGTAAAATGCACAACTAATCACCTCATCACGCGATCCACGCGCAACACGACCGCCACCTTTCAGGAGACGAACCGTAGCATTATAGCAGAAAAAAATAATCAATGTCGTTTAACTCCAAAATATTCAGAATCAGCTTCCGGAACTTATTTTTTATTCAATTTCAAAGCACTCCCTTACGGTCGTGGCTCTGACGTATATTTTTTAATCAATTTCAAAGCACTCCCTTACGGTCGTGGCTCTGACATATATATTTTTTACTTAATTGCAAAGCACTCCCTTACGGTCGTGGCTCTGACATATATATTTTTTACTTAAATCCCTCGGGATACTCGGGAACAAGCCGGATTTCTTTCCATCGACCGGGAGCGAGAGCAATATCCCCTACCTCGGTGCCCGTAAGAAGAACCGACCCGTCCTGCTGCCCTTTAAGAGTCCCCTTGAGTTTTTTTCGTCCCGATATAGGCTCTTCAAGCCAGACCTGGACCTGTTTCCCGGAAAATCGATTGAAATCTCTTTCATGCTTCAACACCCGATTGAGACCAGGTGAACTAACCAGCAGTGTGGCGCCATCGTCAAGGAATCCCTCGGCTCCCATGCGAAGCCTGAGTGCTTTCGCGATTTTCCCGCAATCCCCGGCAGTTATCCCGCCTTCGATATCTGTGTAAATCTCGAATACCGGGCGCGAAACGCTGCCACCGACACGAAGGTCGACAAATTCGTAACCTTCGCCCTCAAGGTAATCCCTGACGGTATTCTCGATCCGTTCTATTTCAATCGGCGCAGGCATCTCAATCTTATATAAAAAAAGAAGCGGGAACTTAGTCCCACTTTTCCATAGAAAAAGCGTTCGCATATATATATACCATTAATTACATCTATATGCAAGCTTATACGGCAATTTTAACCAAATTGACAGATTTACAATCGTGGTTTAAAATCAGTGTATAAAGATAACCATGGGAATCCTGATTCATTACAATAGATATTAGATTAGGTGATTTATATGTACCCAGGGAAATTATTACCGCTTAGAATTTTGATAGTTTTACTAACCGGCTTATTTGGATGCGGAGTTGGAGGATCCAGCCCTGTGGATCCCGATCCTGCCGGGCAGCTACCCCATGAAGCCGAAAACTGGGCCCCCGACTACCAGCCCGATCGGGAACAGGTCATGACTCATTATTACCTGGAAGCACCCGATGGGGTGGACCTGCATTGCCAGGTATTTCGACCCGCCGACTCATCCCCGGCAAACCGGTACCCGGCTATTGTCCTTATACCGGGAGCTGCATATTCCGGCTACGCGTTTCAAAATCCGAACTTCATATTCAACACATGGGAATTAGTCAGGGAGGGGTTAATAGTCCTTACAATCGACGCGCGAGGCCGAGGGCTTTCCGGGGGAGAGGAAAATTATTACGGGACCATCCAGCAGGAAGATTTTAAAATGACCCTGGAATGGTTCATTGAGCGAGATGACATTTTACCCGGAGGCATAGGCATATGTTCTTCCAGCGCGGGGATCGTACTGGCAGGTATGACAATCGGGAGATACCCGTACCTTCCGGTGCGGTACCTGATTGACAATGAGGGTATTATCGATCGTTACTATGGAAACGCTTCGGTCCCTGACTGGGGGCTCCTGGGCCACGATCAGTCGGATGATGAATGGTGGGATCAAAGAGAGCCATTGAATTACATCCAGTATATTCCAGTGCCGTACTTCCGAATACAAACCGACCTGGACCATTACAATGATCTGCCTTATTTCGATGGCGCGATTGCAATGGTTAACCGGGCATTGCTTGGAGCGAGTCCATACGTCCAGCTTAATGATGTTGTGATTAATTCAGAATTGGATGTCAATAAAGCCGATGAGTACGAGTGGTGCGAAGTTGCGAAACGGACGGTTTATTTTTACAACATGATCCTGCATGCGACATCCCTGACAACGCTCATTGATTGATCATGGGGACACCTGATTTTGCCTTAAGGGATGAGTAAAGAATTGGGGGAAGTGCAAGAGGCAAAACTAGGTGTCCCCGATATGCTACCCTCATTGATTCGCGGTAACTCTTGAAAAATAAAAGTTGTAATGTGGTTATACGGCAATATCAACCATATTGACAGATTTGCCAACGTGGATTAAAATTAGTGCATGTAAGATAAACAAGGGAATCCTGGCTCATTACAAATAGATATTAATTTAGGTGATTTATATGTACCCAGGGAAATTATTACCGCTTAGTTTTTTCATAGTTTTACTTACCGGCTTAATTGGATGCGGAGGATCCAGCCCTGTGGATCCCGATCCTGTCGAGCAGCCACCCCGTGAAGACGAATACTGGACCCCTGACTACCAGCCCGATCGGGAACAGGTCATGACTCATTATTACCTGAAAGCATCCGATGGAGTGTACCTGCATTGCCAGTTATTTCGACCCGCTGACTCATCCCCAACAAACCGGTACCCGGCTATTGTCCTTATACCGGGAGCATTATATTCCGGCTACGTGTTTCAGAATCTGGACTTTAAAATAAACACCTGGGAGTTAGTCAGGAACGGGTTAATAGCCCTTACCACGGACGCGCGAGGACGAGGGCTTTCTGGTGGAGAAGAAAATTATTATGGAACAATCCAGCAGGATGATTTGAAAATGATCCTGGAATGGTTCATTGAGCGTGATGACATTTTGCCCGGCGGCATAGGAGTATGTGCTTCCAGCGCCGGGATCGTACTGGCAGGTATGACTCTCGGGAGATACCCGGACCTTCCGGCACGGTACCTGATTGACAATGAGGGCATGGCCGATCGTTACTATGGAACTGCTTCCATCCCTGACTGGGCGCTCCTGGGTCACGATCCGTCGGATGATGAATGGTGGGATCAAAGAGAGCCTGTGAATTACATCAAGTATATTCCAGTGCCGTATTTCCGAATACAAACTGACTGGGATCACTACAATGATCTGCCTTATTTCGATGGCGCGATTGCCATGGTAAACCAGGCATTGCTTGGAGCGAGTCCATACGTCCAGCTCAATGATGTTATGATTAATTCAGAATTGGATGTCAATAAAGCAGATGAGTACCAGTGGTATTATAACCAGGATCGGCAGGTTCTTTTATACAACATGATCCTGCACGCGACATCCCTGACAACCATCGTTGATTCCCAGTAACTCTTGAAAAATAAAAGTTGTTCAGAGCTTACGCGATTATGGGGACACCTGATTCGCGAGGCTGGAGCTCCGCGGTCCAAAAAGAAGTTTTATTTACACTGCTGTCCAAGATAATCTGATTTTGGACAAGGTTAGCCCATCGGATAAGGCGTCCAGGGGGAGAGGTCTGCACGTTTTGCGGGTTACTCGGTGGAAGCGATTGTCATATAAAAAACCTTGAGATCCGATAGCTGGAAGCTAACGGCACTTGCTGTCCGATAGCTGGAAGCTAACGGCACTTGATATCCGATAGCTGGAAGCTAACGGCACGTAGGGGAAATCCTTACTTCAAACCATTTGAGGAAATTTTATATTGGACCAGAGTATTTTATTTACAAAAATTAGTTTTACAATCCCAACGTTACAAGCGCAGTCGCAGATTGTCCCGATTTTCCGCACCCGTTAATGACCTGGACAGCATATTCTCCGAGCGGCGCTCCGGTGAAATCCACACTGCAGGTCATTTCGATACTTGTTATCACATTGACACTCCCGGCCTGAATATCGGTGCCAGTAATCGGGCCTGTTCCGATGAAGAAAATATCGGAGTTAAACCCGGTCCCGGTGAACCCGGTGCCGGAAACTTTGACATTGGGGTAAGGCTGCTGAGTAGCATAGTCATCGATTTCGGGTGTGATGTCGTCAAGATCGATACCGGTAACAACCACGTCAGGGCAGAATGGGTTGTCCACAATATTAAGCGGAATTCGGAAAGCCGCCGCGAGAGGCACATCCGGCGACGGGATACCGGGGTTATTGTTCTTGTAATCAAAGTTTTCATATTCGGCGAATACCCAGCATTCCTGGTCCTCGGTACCTGTGAAACCCTGCGAAGGTATCTCGATATGATACCTGTAGGCATTGCCGATATTTCCGAGTAAATAGTTGGCCGCATTAAATTTTGGTACGAAACCGAAACTCAGCACGGTTGATTCAATGTATAGCCAGTCCGGCTGTTCCTGCCAGCAGTAAAGATCGATATCGAGGATAAGAATCCCACCGGAGCCGTCACCGGGGTTGTAATACAGGCTGTCGGTCTGGGTAATGTATGCGGCGGCCGCTTCAGTTATGTGGTATGGGGTATAAGGCCCGGAACCCTGCTCTTCCCAGGCGAGTACAACAGCATACCCAAAGGATATTCCAATTCCATTCGGCGGGTAAACAAATTCGAGTTCCATCCTTCGACCCAGTCCGTCCTGGAACAGGCCGTCGTTGTTAGACCCCGATGCAAGGAAATTAAACGCGTTTCCGGTTGTGGTAAGTCCCACGGCGTAGTATTTATAAGGATTCAGGGAACCTGAGCCAACAAGGTCCTGGTATCCGCCGGGTGCCCATCCAAAGATCAGTTCGGTCGGGAATTCCACAGGATTGAACCAACGGGTGTAACCATCCGGGTTTTTCATAGTCAGGTCCACGCCCGATACACCGTACCTGAGCTCCGGGTCATACGAGAGCCAGTCCCCGCCATGTCCTATAATTACCCCCCTGAGATCGTAGGCATTGTACTGGGGAATGCCTGCAAGCGGATGGGAGATTTCGAAATTGAGGCTAACACCGAGTACCGATGGATCGCTCTGGTCAAACGAAACATTTGTAAAGGCTAGCCCGAATAACGGCCATGTGACCATATTCAGGAACGGGACCAGGTTCAGCGTGTATTCCGCGGTACGGTTACGGACCACTTCGATTGTTTCATTCTCCACATCGACGAAGCAGTCGTAATATCCTCCGAGATATGTGCCTGTTTGTGAGGCCTGGCCTGTTGAGGATGTGACGACCGGGTTGATATCCGATTCCGGTGCCGTCGGATTTCCAGGATTCCCCGAGCATCCGAAAAGGATTGCCAGGCAAAAAATGATTGCGGGAGCCGGAATTGTCCATCGATTCATAACTGAACCTCCAAGATGTTGAACTAAAGCCAGAAACAGACAGCCCTCAATATAACCATATAATAAGTTATTACCACCTGTCTTGGCAAGGGAAATTAATGATGGATG
>CBDURU010000100.1:0-12920 GCA_965369865.1 uncultured bacterium
CATCCATCAATAAAGGCCGACAGGAATGTCGGCGCACCTGAAATAATTGTTATTTTCTCGTAATGGTCTCAAGCTATAATTGCCGAGAAACAGGTGAGCGAATTATGGTAAGCCATATCCCCCCATTTTGTGTCTCCCGTTTCATTTTTTTAAAATTTAATTTTATTCTTTAGCCAAAATCCTTGACCTGTCCGGCTTCTCATTTTAGTGTTACCTGTTAAATCATCTCATGTTCAGGGGTGGGTCGTATGAACCCGATTTCCTCAGTGCCCGGACTCTTTATCACGCTATCGTTTTTAATGAGCATGCTCACGGCTGCACCGGTATTTGCGCAGGTTGGGCAAACTCAAGAGGACCCGCTTGAAATCTCAACCTTCACACTCGAATCCGCGGTCGACTGGGCGCTCGAAAACAACCTTGAAATCGAACAGCTTGAATTCGAACTTATCGCTATGGAATCAGGGCTTGAAAACGCGCGAAGCCTCTACATGCCATCCCTTGATTTAAATCTTAATTCGCGAATGGCCGGACCGGAATCGTCAATTGATATTCCGATCCCCGGCATGGAAGGCCTTGAATTAGAAGTTTTGTCATCGGACATAGTCAACACCGGATCGCTCATCCTGACCCAGCCCGTTTATATGTTCGGCTCAATCGCGCTGGCAAGGGATATCGCCCGAATCAGGGTCGAACAGGCACAACTGCAACTGGATCGGAAGGTAGAAACCATCCGGCGCGATGTCGAGGAAGCTTACCTCAACGCCGCCCTCGCTCGAGACATGGTTGATATCACTCACAGGGCTATGGAAACGTCGGGGGAACGGCTGCGGCTGGTAAATGTGAGATTTGATGTCGGGGACGCAGCCCGTTTCGATGTTCTGCGTTCAGAAGTCAGCCATGCCATATCCACGGAGGAACTTCTCCGCGCGGTTACATCGGCCGAACTTGCATTCAGCGCCCTTGCCCGGAAACTTGGGCTCGATCCGGGTGCGCAAATCGAAATTACATCGCCCGACCTGGCAAAGGTCGAATATTCTGAACCTGATTTCACGCTCATCGAAGCCTGGGAAACAGCGATTGCGAATCGGAAAGACTACCGCACCCTGGCATTAATGGTCGACCTGCTCGATGCGAGTGCGGACCTTAACCGTGATCGACCCGAACTTATTTTGCGCGGCAATTATTCCTATTCCGACTCCACAACCGGGTTTGCAGCCACGCAGGACTCCTGGAGCATTGTATTAAATTTATCCTATAACCTCTTCGATGGCGGCAGGAGTGAAAGTGAGGTCGAGCAGGCCGAGGCCAACCGTGACGCGGTCAACTCCAGGCTCGGGGAAACCCGCACCCTGATCGAGCTTGAGGTTGAGAGAGAATACAGGGAAATCGCGAATTCCATCCAGCGAATAGAGGTTACCTCGGCTACACTCGAAAGTGCACTGGAAGCGTTGCATATAGCCGAACTCGGGTACGCGGAAGGCGTTATTACCTTAATTGATTACCAGGACACCGATCTCGGACTTCACCAGGCTGAGATCCTGCACATACAGGCTGTATACAGTTACTTAATTGCCGAATCGAAACTCCGTGCGGCGATGGGGGAATAGCCCCAAGCATGCAACTCCGGCCCATCATAAGATCGATTCTACTTGAAATTGTTTACATCACAAGGGACATGCCATTTTTCTCCAGTGTTAAACCTGACTTTATTATTACATTTCAAGGGAAAAATGCCGTGTCCCCGATGTTCGAAAAAAATACTTCAAATAGAATTGGTCTAAGTTGTGTTTTTCTTTCACTTACATCTACAATACCCTTGTCAAACCTGAATATCCGTCTGATCCACGATCAACAGGAGAAGGATCATGCATAGCCGAATTCGAATCGCAATTCCAATCTTCGTAATCATTATCGCTATTTTTGTTGGCTTCAATTTTTTCAGCGACAACACCGACCCGAACAGCCTGGTCATTTCCGGCAACATCGAAATCACTGACGCGCAGCTTTCTTTCCAGGTGCGCGGAACCGTGATTGAACGAGCGGTCAATGAAGGCGATTCTGTGACTGATGGGCAGTTAATCGCACGGGTCGACTCCACCGACCAGGAACTCCTTGTCGCGCAGGCCGGAGCGAATGTCGATTACGTAGAAGCGGTACTTGCAGAACTCAATGCCGGGACGCGTCCGGAAGATATCCGGCGCGCCGGTGCCCAGGTCGAGCAGGCGCGTGCGCAACTTGCCGATCTCCTCAGCGGGAGTCGGTTGCAGGAAATTATCGATGCTGAAGCCGCTCTCGAACGTGCCCAGGCAGGACATACCGCAGTCCAGGCCCAATTGAATCTTGCCCTTTCGGATTTCGAGCGGTTTTCCAGCCTCTATGAAGAAGGCGCGATCACACAGCGGGAGTTCGAAGCGTCCGAAACCCAGCTCGAAGTTGCTGAAACCGCGTTAATCCAGGCTCAGATGACAATCGCCAGCGCAGAACAATATCTGAGCCTTCGCGAGGAGGGCGCGCGTCCCGAACAGATCGCTCAGGCCCAGGCCGCTCTTCACCTTGCGCAGGCGGGGTACGCGCTCGCTATTGCCGGACCGCGTCCGCAAACTATCGACCAGGCTGAAGCACAGGTTAACATCGCAAATGAATCCCTTCGCCAGGCAATGCGCCAGCTTGAATACACCGAAATCTTCGCTCCGTTCGACGGGGTCGTGCTGAGTAAATCTGTCGAAGTGGGCGAGTATGTCAACCCGGGTTCGACTGTTGTTACAATCGGCCAGCTCGATAAGGTCTGGCTTCGGGCGTACGTTGTCGAAACCGATCTCGGACGCATCAATCTCGGGCAGGAAGTCGAAGTCACTACCGACACATATCCCGATCGCGTTTATCCCGGCACGATTTCATACATCAGCGACCAGGCGGAGTTCACACCCAAGATTGTCCAGACGTCGGAGGAGCGGGTGAATCTGATGTACCTGATCAAAATCGAACTCGATAACCCTGATCACGATCTCAAACCCGGCATGCCCGCCGACTGCATGATTGATTTTGGGGAATTGGAATAAACCTCAAATAACTAATGGAACAGCACGTAGCCCGGGAATGCATTTCCCGGGATCCATCAATCAAGCAAAGCCCGGAAATGCATTTCCCGGGATCCATCAATCAAATTCCGCGCCCTTAATCTCAATCCCTTTGCCTTCACCCCAATCACCTGGATATATGCCATCTCGCACGTATCCATGAAAACTGCTGAATCCCCAACCTGCAGCCGACTCCGCGTATCCATGTTTTACGGGATTATAATGGATATATTCAACGCAGTTCCAATAATGTGCTTCGTCCTTAATCGTTTCTTCCCAAAATCTATCCTGCCAGAGTTTATCCCCTGTTTCGATGATCTTCCTTTCCTTGCACTCTGCGCCAACTCCACGTTTGAATGCTTTCACAATGTTGGAATAGTCGGATTTCCCAGGACGGATGAGAAGATGGATATGGTCGGGAAGGATTACCCACGCGGATATTTTAGCCTTGTAACCGTTGGCAAGTGTCGCGAGTTTGCTCTTAATGAATTTAAAAAGGTTATGATGTTCGATCCATGGGGCACGATTTGCAGTGACGATTGTCAGGAAATAATAGTCATCAGGATTGCCGGTTTTGACTCGACGGTAGTTGACCATAATCATATAGTAACATAATGATCCCGGAAAGTGCATTTCCGGGATACTTACTTGGCCCGCCCTCTCGTAGACGGGCTACGGCCACGGAAGCGTGATGAATCATCGTCGCCCAGGTTGATCAAGTTCATCTTCTGCCATGCGTAGGGCTTCTGCTAGCTCAGACAGCCTAGGCAACGGAATCGTAACCCCTTTGCCGGGTTTCCATTCATCTTCGCCAGGGTCACTGCGGTAATAGTATCGAATGTCGCCGTAAACATGCTTGTTGAACTCGCACACTGCGAACCTTAGTGTTCCCCGTTTGCCTCTGTTTAGCTCAGATACGACTCCTATGCTGTCCTTCTGCACCAGGCTCTCAACGGCATCGACAGCCTCGGCGATGTCCTCATGTGTTATCGTTACACCCTTCTTGCTCGGAGTCCATTTGGTCTCATCATCCACACGGAAGAACTCCCGAATGTCGATCCGCAATTTACCCTTGTACTGGGCCAAGGACACCCATACTTCCCTTGATGCGGACTTCTTGATTTTCGCAATAACCTTGTTCTCATGCATCGCGCGGCCCTCCGTCATTTGAGGCTACTCTCCCAATTCCTCGCCAGTGAATTCCCGCAATCGTGCTATTGCTCTCACAAGCCGCCTGATCTTCTCTACACGCGGCTTATCCCCGGCTTTGAGCTCCCTTATCTCCGCCAGGCTGATGTTCTCCAGTTCCTCGCTTGCCCTATCCAACGAGCTGTAAAAATTGGAGCCCAGCGACGGGTTGCTCTTATGGAGCTCCTCCACAGCCTGTCTGATTCCCGCTTTAAGAAAGGCCTTGTAAGCTTCCTCAGTCTCCAGAATGGGTGGTAGCAGCCTCACGTCTTTTGCATCGGGAAGCTTACCGCCCTTAACCCAGTCGCCAAACTGCACCATGAAGTTGGGATCCTCCTCCCGTTTGTCGCGGAGCTCTCTCTTCTTCATGAATTCCTCGAAATGGGAGAAGCGATTGATACCGTCAGGGTCCGCGGTCCTCTCTATGTAGGCTTTGGACTCCTCGTATGCAAGGATTTTCTGGGTAAGCTTGCTGCGTGACCATCTGAGATGACTGGCTAGGTAGTCGTAGTTCTTACCGAAGACCTTGTTCATGCGCCAGACATACTCCGCCTGGTCGAAAGCCCGCCATTCGATCTTGCCAGCCACATGCAATTCCCCCAAGAGCAGCATCAACTGCTCCTCGGTAACATCCGCAGGAAGTACACGCACCCAAACCTGTTGCCAACGCTTGTCCTTCGGAGAATGTTTGCGCAGCTCGCGGAGACACACGGTCCGGCAGTTGCCTTCTATTACCAGGCCATCGTCGTAGATTATCGGGTCTTCAATCAGCCCCCCGTTCTGCTTGATGCTCTGGAAGAGGTCCTTGACCTTTTCCATATCCCATAGGAGGTTATATACGTCTTTGTCAGTGGCCGCAACTCCCTTGCCAAGGACCCTTAGTTTAAATCCTAGGCGAGGGTTCCTCGGGTCGAGTCTCAGATCAGAGACTCTCCATAGCTCACGGGTGACTTTCAGTTCCTTCCCGCCAAGCCAGATGGACATGGTGCTTTCAGGTGTCTGAGAAGTGGTTGTCATTCTTTTTTTCTCCTTCTTGCGTTGGGCAAGCCCAACAGCTCATTTGATACAAGCATGATACCATAGAACAGATGTGCTGTCTAGTACCGACAATAAAAAAATATAATAAAAGTACTAGCAGGTACCGACTGTCCCTCGAGTGCCCTGCACGGTACCACCACTGAATACCCGCAGGAGTAAGTAGCCCGGGAATGCATTTCCCGGGATCCATCAATCAAATTCTGCGCCCTTAATTTCAATCCCTTCACCTTCACCCCAATCACCTGGATACATTCCATTTTTAGAACGTAGCACGTATCCCGGAAATGCATTTTCCGGAATCCTTTCCCACTCTTGCCCCTGCTACTCATGAGTGTTAGCATTGCTTCTGGAGAAGAGGAAGTAGATTGGTTGATGTGCGCGATTACCTGGAATTCATCAGGGAATGTTAGATATAATCTCATCCATCTGAGATGATGACTCTCCCCACCGCCATACTTTGTGAAAACCTTACCCGTAAGTTCGATAAACTCATCGCGGTCGATTCCCTGAACCTCAAAATCCTGCCCGGTGAAATTTTCGGACTCGTCGGCCCCGACGGCGCGGGGAAAACAACCATCCTCCGTATGCTCGCGAGCATCATGGAACCATCTGATGGCACGGCCCGGATCGCCGGTTTCGACATCGTAAAAGAAGCGGATTATGTAAAGGACAATCTCGCCTACATGAGCCAGCGCTTCGGGCTTTACACCGATCTCACGGTCAGGGAAAATATCGACTTTTACGCCGACCTCTACGGCCTTCCCCCAAACGACCGCGACGATAAGATCGATTCCCTCCTCGATTTCTCCAACATGCGCCCTTTCAAAAAACGCCTTGCCGGAAACCTGTCGGGCGGGATGAAACAAAAATTACAATTGGTCTGCGCGCTTGTGCATACTCCCAAAGTTCTCCTCCTCGATGAACCTACGAACGGCGTCGACCCAGTCAGCCGTCGCGATTTCTGGCGAATTCTCTACAGGCTTTTAAAAGAGGATGTCGCGATCCTGGTCACCACCGCCTATCTCGATGAAGCCGAACGCTGCAACCGTGTCGCGCTTCTCGACCACGGGAAAATCCTCGCCGAGGGAACTCCCGATGAAGTACGGAAACTGATGCGCGGAAGCATCCTCGGAATCAGGAGCCCGTACGCGCGAAAAATAAAAAAGCTCCTCAAAATGGAAACCGGTTATGAAAGCATCGAGGTTTTCGGCGACAATGTGCACGTAGTCTGCGATGATTTCAAAGTCGCCGAAAATGAAGTAAGGCAGCTTTTAGTTAATTGGAATCTGGACTATGATGAAATACGTGAACGGATCCCGAGCCTTGAGGACGTTTTCGTCAGCGTACTCGATACACCCGAAATTGAAAGCGAACGATCACCTGAACCGGTGAATAATTTTAACCGGGTTATTTCAGGGACTGGCGACGGCATCTCTGTTTCGGTTGATAACCTGACTAGAAAATTCGGCGATTTTACCGCCGTGGATAAGGTCAGTTTCGATGTCAGCAAAGGTCAAATTTTCGGTTTCCTCGGACCCAACGGCGCTGGAAAAAGTACCGTGATCCGAATGCTCTGCGGACTTCTCAAACCGACCTCCGGCGGCGGTACAGTAGCCGGGTACGATGTCACTACACAGGCCGAGGACATCAAAAAACATATCGGGTACATGTCGCAGAAATTTTCGCTCTATGAGGATTTAACGGTCGAAGAGAACATCACATTCTACGGAGGCATCTATGGGCTGGGCGGTAAAAATCTCAGGGAACGCATGGACTGGGCGATCGGGATGGCGGGGCTTTCTCAGCATAGGCGTCACATGACCGCTATCCTCAGCGGCGGCTGGAAACAGCGTCTCTCGCTCGCTTGCGCGATTCTCCACGAACCGCCGGTCGTTTTTCTCGATGAACCTACAAGCGGTGTCGATCCGTTAAGCCGCAGGCGGTTCTGGGACCTTATCTACGAGATGTCCGATCGCGGAGTCACCGTTTTTATCACCACCCACTACATGGAGGAAGCCGAGTACTGCGACAGGATCGCCCTGATTTTCCAGGGAAAAATTATCGCTATCGGTACTCCGCTCGAATTAAAAACCGAAATGATGCACGAGCAAATCCTCGATGTTCAGTGCCCGTACCCGCAGAATGTTATCGAGCAGTTGGAACGCCTCCCGGAAGTCCGGGATGTCGCGCTGTTCGGAGCGGGACTCCATGCGGTTGTCGATGATGCTGGTAAAGCCAGAGACGCAATTATCCGGGAGCTTCAAAAAATCGGACATCCCCTGAAACGTATCGAACATGTCACTCCGGGAATGGAGGATGTTTTTATCTCGCTGATCGAGGAAGTTGAACACAAGGAGGAATTCAGCAATTAAGCTTCAACGGCTGAAAGCGATTGCCAGAAAGGAATTTATCCACGTAGTTCGCGACTGGAGAAGCCTTGCGCTGGCGATAGCGATCCCGGTCATCCTCATCCTCCTGTTCGGTTACGCGCTGACGATGGATTTAAAGGACGTTCCAACCGTGGTCTGGGACCAGTCGCGCAGCCCTGAAAGCCGCGGCCTGATCGGCCTGTTCGATGGATCCCCGTATTTCTCAATCCGTGATTACCACGATAATTACCGCGATCTCGGACACGCCCTCGAATCCGGAAGCGCCATGATCGCGATCGTGATCCCGTCCGATTTTTCCGATAAGGTCCTTGGAAATGAACCCGTAAGCGTGCAGGTTATCGCCGATGGCAGCGACGCGAATATCGCGCGTCTCGCGCTCGGATACACAAGCAGCCTCGGACTCATCTACAATTTGAAAGTTTCAGCCCAACGTGTGAGTTTACTCGGCGGTAGCAGCGGAATCTCCGCTCCGGTCGAGATGCGGCCGCGTGCTTGGTACAACCCGGAGCTTCGAAGCCAGAACGTCATCGTCCCCGGAATTATCGCGATCGTGATGGTGGTTATCGCCGCTATGCTCACGAGCACAACAATTGCGAAAGAATGGGAACTCGGCACCATGGAACAGCTCATATCGACTCCCATCCGCGGACCCGAACTCATCTTCGGAAAAATTATTCCCTATTTCATAATCGGATTCGTCGATGTCGCCATAGCGGTTGTGATGGGAGAGTTCGTCTTCCATGTCCCGCTTCGCGGGAGCACGGCGCTTGTGTTCGGAACAGCGGCGATTTTCCTTACCGGGGCGCTGTTCTTCGGAATCATGCTGAGCATCAATTTTAAAAAACAGGTCCTCGCCAACCAGATGGCGCTGCTCGGAAGCTTCCTTCCCACCCTCCTTTTAAGCGGTTTTGCGTTCGCTATCGAAAATATGCCGCAGTGGATTCAATACATCACCTACATTGTCCCGGCACGCTATTTCATCGCGCTCCTCAGGGGAATTTACCTCAAGGGAATCGGGCTTGAGATCATGTGGCTGAACGCGCTGCTCCTGACCATCTACGCGCTGGTTATGGTGGCGATGTCGCACAAACGCCTGAAACTGAAGCTCGATTAATAAAATGTTGAAACGATTGAAACATATGCTCATTAAAGAGTTCCTGCAATTATTCAGGGACCCCAGGATGCGCATGGTTGTTTTCGGCGTCCCGCTTCTGCAGATGCTCGTTATCGCGTTCGCCCTTACCAACGACGTGACCAACATTACTACCGCCGTTCTCGACAACGACAAAACCCCCGCGTCACGCGAATTACTGTCCGAATTCACTTCGAGCGGATATTTCGAAATTGTCGACTACCTCAACTCGGACGCTGATATCGAGAGGGTTCTCGACCATTCCACGGCGCGAATGGTGCTCGTTTTCCCTCCCGGATTCGAGGATGACCTTAACGGCGGACGGACCGCGAATCTCCAGCTTATCGCCGACGGTACTGACAGTAACACCGTATCGATCATCTTCGGCTACGCGTTCCAGATCGTCGCCGCTTACTCTTCCGATAAACAACTTGACAGAGCGGTCGCTTTACTCGGACCCGGCATGGTGCCCGGCCAGATTGATTTCCGCACCCGCGCTTGGTTCAACCAGAATCTTGAAAGCAAATATTACTACGTCCCGAGCCTCATCGGCGTAATGCTTATCGTTATCACCATGATCCTGACCTCCATCGCCATCGTCCGCGAGAAGGAGGTCGGCACGATCGAGCAGGTCATGGTCACTCCCATCACGCGTATCGAATTCATCCTCGGAAAAACCATCCCCTACGCGATCATCGGCTACATCCTCATGACCGTCATGCTCATTCTCGCGATCCTGATTTTCGGCGTGGAGGTTAAAGGCAGCCTGCTCACGCTTTACGGCCTGACCGGAATTTACCTCCTTGCCAACCTCGGCATAGCGTTATGGATAAGCACCACCGCTTCCACCCAGCAGCAGGCGCTCCTCACCGCGTTTATCGTTATGATGCCGACAATTCTCCTGTGCGGATTTATTTTCCCGATCCATAACATGCCCGTACCCGTCCAATACGCGTCAACCTTAATTCCCCTACGGTGGTACCTCGAGATCCTCCGAGGCGTGATAATGAAAGGCGCGGGAATCGAATCCATCACCACCCCTGTTCTTTACCTTACCCTCCTGGCCATAGCCTTCATTACCCTCGCCACCGCCAGGTTCAGAAAAACACTGAGTTGAAACACCCGAAGCGTGCCGGTAGCTTCCAGCTATCGGATTACATGTAACGACCGCTTCCAGCGGTTGTCCCCAGTTTTTCATTGTTTCCCTTGTTGTTATCCTCCTTCGTTTTTTTGATATTTCTCCGGAACCCGTCGCGCGATAAGACAGTGGTGATCACCCATAAGCTCCGTTCAGCTAGTGCTGAACTTCGCGTATGGGCGGCACCCGGCTTGTCGTCGGCACCCAGCTTCTTGAACAATCCAGTACGTAGCCCGGTGAACCCATATAAAAATGTCCAAATGCCTTTAAATCCGATGGAAGGGTTCCCGGGGATAATTAATATTGTTGGATTTGCGTGTGGAATTCCCGGGAAGCGGTAGGTCCATATCTATCTGATATGGGTTCCATATCCCCCACATCACATAGTAATATGGACCGGTGGCCCCTCATAACCAGCCCCGCTAGCTTGTGGCCCCTCAAAACCAGCCCCGTGCTGGTTTGGAGGGTCATTCAATCCATACGTAGTGCGCAAAAAACCCTCCCTACTCGCAGGGCTCGTAGTGAGGGGCCACCGTTTATAAGTTAATTAATGTGAAAGTGCTCTAATTAATGTGAAAGTGCCCTAGTCCAGTTTTTTAAACGCGTCGATCATCAGGGGGATCGTTTCGAGCGAGTCCGCGACAATGCCGTAATCCGCGACCTTGAATATCGGCGCGTCGGGATTGCTGTTGATCGCGACTATCACCTTGCTCGATGACATACCCGCAAGGTGCTGGATCGCGCCTGAGATCCCGATCGCGATGTAAAGTTTCGGGCTGACCGTTTTTCCGGTCTGCCCCACCTGGTTGGAATGGTCCACCCATCCGGCGTCGACAATCGCGCGGCTCGCGCCCGCCGCGGCCCCCGCGGCCTCGGCAAGTTCCTCGATCAACCTGTAATTACCTGCATCTTTTATCCCGCGTCCGCCGGACACCACGATGTTGGCTTCCGTAAGGTCGATTTTCCCCGCGGCTTTCTGCACGACTTCCTTCACCACCGCTTTCAAATCGCCGATCGTCGCCGGCACATTCTCAACCGAGCCGCCATCGGCTTTATCGGCAGGCTCGAAAATATTCGGACGAATGGTAGCGATTTTCCTTTCGCCGTTTAAGGTGAATTCTGAGATCACTTTCCCCGCGAAAACCGGACGGGTCACTTTAATATTGCCCTCTTCAACCTGGAGGTCAGTACAGTCGACAGCGACCGGAGCCTCGAGCTTTGCCGAAAGTGTCGCGGCGAGATCGCTTCCGGTGGGAGTGGCGCCGAGAAGAATTACCGAAAATTCCCTCCCCTCAATAAACGGAATAAGCGCCTGTGTATATGCATCGTATGAATAATTTTCAAGCTTCGGGTCATCGAATAATGAAACTGAAATACCATATCCGGCAAGTTCATCGGCGGTTGCCCGGATGCCGGACCCGAGCACCGCGATATGAACCATACCCCCAAGGCCCGCGGCCATTTTTTTCGCGGTACCAATCGCCTCGAGTGTAATTTTTTTTAATTTTCCCTCACGGTGTTCCGCGATCACAAGTACATCGTTAGCCATGTATAGTTCCCCTTATAGTAATAGCTCTAAAAAGCCCCCTGAATGCTCTACTTTGTCACAAATTTTCACAAGTGGTGTATATACGGTTACTGAATGTGATTAAATTACCTTTGCTTCCTCACGCAATAACCGGACAACTTCGGCGGCGGAGTCAGGCCCCTCGAATTTCTTGCCCGCGGTTTTTCCAACTGGTACCGAATAAGAGATGTTCCCATTACCGCTATCCATCGGTTCAACACCAACTTCGGCGGGCGTCAATTTCTTAACAGGTTTCTTTTTAGCTTTCATAATTCCCTTGAGCGATGGGTACCTGGGTTCGTTAAGCCCCTTCTGCGCCCCAATTACTGCGGGCAGGGGGACTTCGACGATCTCCTCTCCGCCATCGGTCTGTCTTGTACAAACAGCATTCCCGTTGATTAATTCGATTTTTGTAACCACCATCACATGAGGGATACCCATGTTTTGAGCCACCATTACCCCTGTAACTGCATAGTCGTAGTCGATTCCTTTCCAGCCGCAGAGGATCAGGTCCGGATTTTCATCCTTCAGCGCAGCAGCCAGAAGCTTGCTCGCGTACGCCGGGCAACTGACCTCTTCATCGGTTACAACATGGACCGCACGGTGGGCGCCGCGGGTAAGTTCGTCCCTGATTCCCTTAGCATTTTTTTCAGGCCCAGCGTAAAAAATGATTACCTCGCCATCGCCAGCAGTCTCGACGATCTTCAAAGCTTCCTCGCAAGCGTATTCATCATAGGGGCTTACGGAGAATTTGGCCGAAGCGGTATCGAGTTTTTCGTCGGAAACCTTGATAACCGCCTCAGAATCAGGGCAGTACTTAACAAGTACGGCAATTTTCATTGGTAACCTCGCGGTAAACGAATGTATACGGATTGTTAAATGGATAACATAATAGGCAATTAAACAATAAATTATACAGAAAGTCGAAAAAAAATGCAAGGCTTGTGATGCAGTTCACAATATGGACGTATTTTCGTATTTAATAATGGACATAAGTCAATATAGCGTTAGCCGGAGTTATACATTTTATGCATTTTAGTACCACAGTACCTGATATGATTTCAAAAAATGAACGGGCATTCATCCAAAATGGCCTCATGATACTCTGGTAACATGGTTACAGGAGCGCCATTTATCATAAGTACCAAAAATATTATTTAATAGTATACGTTAGGCACATAAAAGAGGTTATCCATTCCCTTGTTCCTGTGCCCTATCCATTATCCAGTTGGTGAATGAGATTTAATACATACCCGGAACGCAAGTGCCCTGTAGCTGTCCACTTTTTTAATATTCGATGGATGTGTTTGTAAAAAGCAAAGGTTTATTCGGCAAACCGCGCGATGAAGATATCATACCCCCATCCTGTCGAATGCAGAACAGTCTCATT
>CBDURU010000101.1:0-12816 GCA_965369865.1 uncultured bacterium
CGTACACTTTCACGGACCTGTTTTCAAATATCGACTACCGGTTCGGCGTGCGATGCCGTGACAGTGCTGATATACCGAATTCTGACAGCAATGAAAATTTCCTTGTTTCAGAGACGATACCCAGGGGCTGGACGTTGGATTGGGGTTATGGGAATTATGATCATAATTCGCGAACAAAAGTCCAGATCGACAGCATGGGGAATATTTATATAATGGGATACAAACAAGGTCCTGCCGATTATGATCCTGGAGAGAGTTATAACGGGGATAGTGGAACAGTTTATGAAGATGGGTACTTCCTTAAACTTAACTCGGAAGGTGAATTTCAGTGGTCAATCGCCTGGGCGGGGACTCCATCGTCCGGGGTAAGTATCGGTGGTTTTTGTATTGATTCTCAGGATTACATTTACCGGGGAATTCGTTATTTTAACAAAAACCATTTTCAGAAAGTCGATGGTGAAGGCAATATTATATGGGATATATTACTGGTTACCAGTCCTTTCGATATTATCATTGATGAAAATGACGATTTATACATCGCTGGTAATTTCGGTGGAAGCCCTGATTTCGACCCCGGAGATGGGATTGATATCCGCACAACGAATGGTGGAAATGACATTTATTTAAGTAAGTTTGATTCCTCCGGGTCGTTCCAGTGGGTAAGGACATGGGGTGGAATAAGTCATGAATGGCTTGGAGAAATCGCGTGTGATTTTAATGGAGATATTTATATATTTGGCGAATTCTATGAGTCTGTAGACTTCGATCCCGGGCCAGGGACAGATTATCATACTTCCAATGGATCGGAGGACGCCTTCCTTAGTTGTTTTGATATGGATGGAGCATTCCGCTGGGCACGCACCTGGGGAGGTTCTGAGTCAGATGGTGCACATCGTGTCACAGCCAATAGTTCAGGTATGGTTTACGCAGCTGGCTCATTTCAAGGCATCGTCGATTTCGATCCCGGCATCGGTGAAGATATACACACAGCGATTGCGGGTTATGACTCTAATTTAAGCCGTTTTGATTCAAGCGGGTCGTATTATTATGTGTACACATGGGATAGATTAGGAGTAAGACCTGGTTTTGATGAAATGAATAATTTAATTTTTGCTGGTACTTTTATTGGTGATGTTGATCTTGACCCTACTGAAGGTGAGAATATTTTCCTCAATGATGATAGTCATGACAGTTATTTAAGCAAGTATGACCCGACAGGCAATTATTTATGGTCAATCGTCTGGGGAGGTATTGATGGTGGTATAACAGGTGATGATTTAGCATTTGATAACCAGGGCAATGTGTATGTTGTTGGAGCATTCTGGGGAGAAGATTGTGACTTCGATCCTGGACCTGGAGTAGAGGTCCATGCTCCTATCGACTATCATGATACGTATGGACCAGTACTGTACCTAAGCAAATTCCCCCCTGATGGGTATTGGTGAAGCGATTTGCGAGACTTACCCGTCCCTGCTGATCGATTTAGACCAATTTCGTTAAACAAAATCTGATTGGATATATTTAGAATTGATATACGTCGACACGTATGCTTGTTGACGCCACCCGGGATTTATTCGACAGTGTAAGTGGATTGAACTCTAAAGCCCCCCCCTGTAATCCCCCCTTCGGGGGGATGGTGTTATCGACATCCCGTTTGTAGACGGGGATGTTGGAAATATTTGGCATTAAGTACGTAGATGGGGATTGTGTTATTTCGTCGACAAGCACCCTTCGGCAGGCTCAGGGCAGGCCAGTTCGACCCGAAGATTCATTATGCTTGCTTGTTTCACTCAGCGTGTCGACGCCACGCGTTTAAGACGCAAGGGTGTAACTGTCTCACTTTGCTAGTCAACACTACCCGTCATGCCGGTCGGTATTTTTATTTGCGATATTCCAGATCGTTTCTTTCCGGTATTTAAATATCAAACTCCGCTACAACAAACGTATGATCGGATGGCTTTTCCCAGCCTCTTGGGTCGCGGTCTATCCAGCATCCAATGGCTTTTCTGGCGATCGACCCGGTGCCGTAGATATGGTCGACACGCCAGCCGACATTTCGCTCGAACGATCCCCTCGCACGATAATCCCACCATGAATAGTGCCCACCCTCGCCCTCATGGAATTTCCGGAAGATATCGACAAATCCCCATTGCCGTACATTACCCAACGCTTCGAAAACCTCTTCCCGATGACACACATGGCCGAGGCTGGCCTTGTGGTTATGAACATCGATCGGTTCCGGCGCGACATTAAAATCCCCCATCCAGAGAACCAGTCGACGGGTCGTATAATATTCGTCCATGAGTTTCCTGAATTTTTTAAACCATTCCAGTTTGTACCCGAACTGTTCGTGCTCCGGGTCCCGTCCCTGCGGGCAATACGTGTTGATGACATGCAGGCGTCCGAACCTGCACGCCAGGATTCTCGCGTATTCAAGTTCATCGCCGTCACGAAATCCCTTAAAGCATTCATCAGGGGGAATTTTACTGAGGACCGCGACTCCCGCATGGGCCTTTTTCCCCTGGACAGTCGCGTGATAGCCGAGTTCGGTGAACGGTTCGTACGGGAACAGCTCATTTACGACCTTGATTTCCTGGAGGCAGAGAATGTCGGGATCTTCTTTCGAGAGCCATTCGGTGACGGTATCGATCCGCGCGCGTATTCCGTTGCAGTTGTAAGTCGCGATTTTCATTCGAGCGTTACATTGCCGGGGGAGGCATGTCGGTTTCAGGTTCATCCTCTTCCAGAGGCGGCATCACTTCGTCCGTATTATCTTCATCCCCGGGTGGCATTTCGATATCAGAAATTTCCTCTTCCTCCGGCGCCTGGACCAGGATCCAGTAATCCGCGGCTTCAAGATCCTCGGGAATTTCAAGAATATTATCCACCGGGTATGTCATGATCGAAACAGCGTCGACACCTGGAAGGTTCCTTTTGATACGCGGGAACGTGCCGAGGTAATCCCCGAGATGGAATCCACCGGAGATGTGATAGACAATAGCATCCGGATTTTCGTTCGCTGCGTTTGTTACCGACGCCGCCATGACCTCGTCCTTGAAAACCTGCGCGTAATAGAAACTCCTGATCATTTCTTCATCCATTTCCATGCCTTCCATGCCGTGGCTGTCGGATATCATTGACATTGTTTCAAAAAACTTATCCCAGTAATCATCATCCGGGGCCTCGAAAACCACACCCGGGGGCGGAAGTTCATCCTCCTCAAAAATGTCCGGACTCAGCCCTTCCTGTGATACTCTCGAAGCAAGGGGTCTGGGAATGTTCGCGGCAACAACGGGTAAGCCATTTTCAAAAGCGAAAATAATCATCGGACGGTAGTCGGTTTCATAATTTCCCCATGGACGGCTGTTTTTGAGAAATTCCTCTTCGGAAATATCACCCGCGAGATAGTCGTTGAGGATATCCTGGACGTCCACCTCGAACATTTCCATAGATAGGACGATATCGGGATGATGGCGGTACAGCCCTTCGAGAATGGCGAGTTCCATCATGTGCGTCGCGGGATCGTCATGATGTTCCCCGAAAGTCACGACCCGCGCGTCGGAACAACGCGCGAGCAGGCCCTCGAAATCGATGACTGTAAGCGTACGGGCGTCGATCACCCTGTGAGGAAGAATAACAGTGTCCGCGAGAGCGATTTGAGAGAGGGCTATGAAAAAAATCGGGACTAATATTGGCAGGAGGATCGTCTTTGCTTTCATGACGGGGATTATAGCATTGATTACGGACGCAGATGAAAATAAATAATCTGGAAGTCAGGTGGTTTATTTACCCGTATGGCCTGATCACGGGGAGGATTCCGCGATCGTCGGTGGGATACAGCTCGATCTCAAAAAGCCTGTTCCATGGAAGCTCCACGATGAAGCCGGTTGAATCGTCCGGTTGAATGAATCTAAGCGGGATTGAAAGCGGTTCGTTGTAATCCGACCACAGGTTTGAAATTTCGGTCGTTATTATTTCGATCAATTGGTGCGACTGTTCATCGGTCAGGTTATATGGATCGCCGCCCATCTCACGTGCCGCGTTGTAAAGCCCGGTCCTTACCAATCGCTGGTAGAAGAAATCATCGAGCAACCTTGCCCAGAGGAAAGTTTCTATCGCGGTTGATACCCCTTCCGGATCGGACGAATGTTCGTATGCGAAATCGACAACTGCCCATAGTGCTATTGCCGAACCGAGCGAATTCGATGACGTGTTCCATGCAAGATATCCAATCAAGCCGGGAGGGGTTGAGCCGTTTTTCCATTCATCAATTAAAGCTGGATCGCCGCCGTTCGTACGGATATCGGCGACAATTACATCCCTGTCGCCTATTACGGATGATGCTTCGCGAATCATTGGGCCGATATCGGTTTGATCTTTTCCCGGGCCGTGTATCCAGAGCACCGGGCGCCAGCGTTCATACAAATCAACCGATGGCGAAATCCTTAACTGCAGCCAGTCAGCCATCGTAAGGATATTCTCGATCGCGATCCCGCTTTCAAACGGCTGGACAGCGACAAGATCGGCGGGATTTGTGAATACGATTGGCAAAGTCGTCGCCCTCGATTCCTGCATATCCCTGAGTGAACGGGCCAGCAGCAGCATCATTCCCTCGTCGGTGCCGTCATAGACATAATCTGAAAATTCACCGAGAAGCAGCTTGATCCCATCCGACAACGGTCCGGGACGATTATCATCGAGTGTGATGAGCAGTTTGTCAGGATCGTAATTTCCGCGTCGAAGAAAATCGATCCAACCCGTCAACCATGTTGCGTATTCGCCAACATAGGGATTATCAAATTCGACCCGATTACCCTGGATCGCCATGAGGATTTCTCTCTGGTGGTCAGGGTTCTGGAGCAATTCCAGGACAATATTGTATTCGACTTTCAATTCTTCATCGGTAACGGTCGGCTGGACTCGCGGAACGGCAAAATGGATGTAAGCATCGGGCCTGATTACCGGGGGATCAAGAAGCCACGGGTCGGATGTCCGCGACCCGACAAGTGAGCCGCATGCTGCCGCGTTCAGGGAAACGAGGTCCGCGTCCGGTGAACTGTCCGGTCCGAACTCGACAATTAAATTAATCCCAGCGATCGCTGCCAGCTCTTTGACAAGGAGGTTATTCGGCGGACGGTCATCGAGTGTAAGAATTGTGAGCGTGATCGGTTCTGACGCTTTGGATAGATCAGAAATTCCGGTTAATAAAAAAATCACCAGAAATGCGGTCATGTAAAAGAAAATTGTTAAATTTTTATTCCTGGTATTCATTTCATTTACCGATACAGAAACGTGAAAAGATCTCATCGAGGTCGGCGACTCCCAAACCCTCACCGAGCAGGCGCCCCAAAGCACGATCGGCTCCCCATAATTCGGTCGCTGCGATATCCTGGGGCGTGCCGGTTTTCAAATCGTCACTGACTCGTTCCAGAATCTCGACAGCTTCCCCGATCAATCTGTGGTGACGGTTTTCAGTGATCAATATATCCCCTGGATCACCATCCAGTTCGAGAAGTTTACGGACTTCCGCGCGAAGGTTATCGATTCCAATGTTTTCTTTAGCGGATACAATAACATACGGGATATCCGGGACGTTCAGAATATCCCTTGCTTTTAGAGGTTCCCATGCGGATTCGAGATCGCTTTTATTACATACGAGCAGCACTTTCGAGCCGATTTCCCCGCATGTTTCAAGCGTACGATTTACGAGTTCGATTTTTTCATTCCCGATCGGTTCGCTTGTATCAAGGACGATCAACACCAGGTGCGCACGCTCAACTTCACGCCAGGACCTGCGAATCCCCTCCGCTTCGGCGGTATCGAAATTGTCCTCGATTACACGAATTCCAGCCGTGTCGAGAAGTTCCGCGGGTACTCCTCCAAATGAGAGGTTCGCCGAAACAACATCACGGGTTGTGCCCGGTGTGGATGTAACTATCGCGCGGTCTTCCATCAGGAGAGCATTCAGAAGGGATGATTTCCCTACGTTGGGCAGCCCGATAATCGCGAGCCTGAACCCGCTCAGGATACTTCCCCTTGAATAACTATCCAGGAGAGGTTTAAGGTCGTCAAGGATCGTATCGATCGCTTTTACAGCATCCGATGATTCAATTCCATCAACACGTTCTTCCGGATAATCGAAATCAACTTCGAGACGCGCGAGGATGTCATGCAGGTTTCCTCGTGCCGCGCCAATTTTTTCACTCAGTGTCCCGGTTCGCTGTCGCAACGCTTCACGTTGTGCCGCGATTCCCCTCGCCCCGATAAGCGACGCGATTGACTCAGCCTGGATAA
Organism: uncultured bacterium; assembly: GCA_965369865.1. Taxonomy (GTDB): domain Bacteria; phylum JAJVIF01; class JAJVIF01; order JAPKYR01; family JAPKYR01; genus JAPKYR01. Next base: position 6,295 of record CBDURU010000101.1, read on the forward strand.
GGTCCATCCGTCCATTCAGAAACGCGCGCCTTGTAAATTCTCCCGGTTCCGCAGGACGGATATTTTTTAATTCGAGCAATGCATTTTCCAAGGATTTAATTGTCGCTAATCCGCCATGCAGATGAAATTCGACTACATCTTCCCCCGTGTATGATTTCGGTTTTTTAAAAGCCAGCATCCCGGCATGATCGATACGGATTCCACTGTGGATGATGTCAACCAGAATGAAATTCCGGTCGGGGATATCGGCGGGATCGATTTCCGGTTCGGTCACAAGTGAAGCCGCGATTCCGAACGAGTCCGGACCGCTCAGGCGCACAATCGCGATTCCGCTTCCAGTGGGTGGCGGTAGCGGGGTCGCGAGCGCGAAAATAGTGTCTTCTGTGGAATCCATACCAGGATGGTTATTTTACCTGATTTCAATGGTGAACCAAAAGGATTCAGGATTTCGGAGCAGGAAAGGATACCAATTTAAATTCATGACAATTTTTAAAAGCCGGCATAAATTGGATGAAGACTGAACCTGATGGCAACCGCCTGAATCTTTAATGGTAAGCAGAACCTTCTATCTATACGACTTAACTGCACAAGTCCGTCAGACCTCCTAAACTTGCCAGATTGGGAAGCGGGTCGGAAGAACCCGCCGCCCCCGACCGGAAAGGTCGGGGGTGTTTATCGTCGAAGATTCCTCTTATACAAAGGAATATACGGAGGAATTTCTGTTTTCCGAATGACGGATGCATGGCAGGATGCGTCGGAATATTGATGGACGGAATAAAGCATTAGTAAGAATGAAATATGCGGATTTTAATCTCGCTTGGAAACGGTCGTTTTATTACTGGTTTTTTAATGCAAGCCTTGACAATCCTAATTGAAAATGCTAAACATCTGTATAGATATTAGAGAAAATAAGTAATAGAAAGAGTTAGCAATGTCATTTGATCGACATGGATATAATTTCGATGGAACTTATAAAACGCCTGAAGAGCTACAATCTCACGCGGGAGTCTACGTTGTGTGGTGCCAAGTGGGTGAAAGTTGGACCTGCTTAGATGTTGGAGAGTCACATGATGTTTGTCAAAGGCTGAAGAACCACGAGCGTTCAGAATGCTGGGAGAGGAATTGCCAAGGAATTATCAAGTACGCAGCTTATTACACTCCGAATCTCCAACAGAGCGAAAGACTCAGGATTGAGCAATACCTAAGAGAAAAAGAAAATCCTATTTGTGGAGAGCAATAAATAGCCAAATCCATCAGAACAATCCTGCAACAATAGTTTCGTGATTTTTGATATAATCTCCCAGTGTACGCCTTAGCTAACGAGTAGTAGAAGCTTCAGGATATGAGAACATGACAGTAAAAGCCAGGAATAATGGCAGGCCAAAGCCACCGCCAATAAGCAAGTTAACTAATTCGCGGAAACTTATCGCTTTTGGATGGTATGGGGGGAAGTTTTCTCACCTTGCGTGGTTATTACCCCTACTTCCTCAATCGGAACATTACTGCGAACCGTTCGGAGGTTCTGCTGCTGTTCTTCTAAACCGTCCCCCATCTCCGATTGAAACATATAATGATCTTGATGGTGAAGTAGTAAATTTTTTTAAAGTTCTCCGGGATCAGAAAGAAAAATTGATTGAAGCTATAGGTTTAACCCCTTTTTCGCGAGAGGAATTTAGTTTAGCTTGCACCTTAGATCCGAAGTTAGAACCACTTGAGAGAGCAAGACGTTTTTATGTGCGAGCTCGTCAAGTTAGGACCGGTCTTGCTCAAACGGCAAGCATTGGCCGATGGGCAAATTGCAAATTAACAAGTCGTGCAGGTATGAGTGGGGTAATAAGTAGATGGTTGGGAGCAGTTGAGGCTTTGCCTGGGATTGCTGAACGGCTCATTCGGGTACAAATTGAGAACCGTCCTGCAATTGACGTCATTAATCTTTACGATTCACCAGTTACACTTTTTTACTGTGATCCACCATATATCCATGCAACCCGTACGGATGTAAATGCATATGGATATGAAATGACTAACAAACAGCATCGACAACTTGCTGAAGAGTTAGATAGAGTTGAAGGCAAGGTTGCTATATCGAACTACGATTGTGACTTAATGGATGAGCTTTATCCTCCACCAAAATGGATTAAAGTGATTGCTCCAGAGCGGACTATTCATTCTACAAAAGGCACACGGTCTGAGGTACTCTGGATTAATTATGAGTTACCTCAAGTGAATGATAAGATTGCTGGGGAGCAAAATCAGGTGCGACTGGAGTTCAACTAATGGATGAACTGGAAGAAATTCTTAACGAAAAACTGAATTCAGCTCAAACAGACCTCAATACGCCAGCAGTAAAAGGTGAAGAGATATTAAATCGTATCGATTATATATGTCATTGTGACAACCGGGCTGGTGTACGTTTATTAATGTCTTGTATGCTGGTTAAAATCCATAAACCAGATGTAGACCCTCGACAGCCTTATACCGAGATCGGGACCGATCAGTGCTTTTCAGGACGAAAATATGATGAAAAGTATATCACTCATTTCATTTATAGCAATAAATTACCCTGTAATCCAACAACTGCATTTCTAACACCAGCACTTCGTAACATTAAATCTCCTTTAACAATTGATATCGATATTGTTGGCCGACCAGCTCAAGTATATCAGGATACATTGCAACTTCTTGATGATGTAGCTAATGGTCGAGTCTCAGCAGATGAAGTCCTGCTTGAAGTTATCAGGCTTCTATTGATCATCCGAAATGAGAATCAAGCCCGTATAAATTTACTAATTGAAGGCATTGAGAGAGGGAAAGATTCACTTCCACTTTCCTCCGAGTCAATTGTCTCCTTGATCGAACAACACATTGCATGCAAGCATTCAAGTCGGTTGCCGGTGTTAGTAGTTGTAGCATCTTATAAGGTTGCGCAAGACAGACTTCAAGAGAAAGCACTTCCGCTCCATGCTCACACAGCGGCAGATGAACAAACAGGAGCAATCGGAGATGTTGAGGTATGTCTTGAGAATGACGATAAGATAATAACCGCCTATGAAATGAAAATGAAACGAGTCACAATCGATGATATTGATCGCGCTGTACAAAAAATCGGAGGGAAGGAGGCTCAGATAGATAATTACGTATTTATCACAACAGATATAATCGATGAACCGGTTCGTGAATATGCCGCTTCGATGTACGAAAGAACCAATGGAACTGAGATTGTGATTTTAAATTGCATTGGTTTTTTACGTCACTTCCTCCATCTTTTTCACCGTCTACGCATACCATTTTTAGATGCATATCAAGAATTAATACTCGACGAACCTGATAGTGCGGTACGTCAACCACTTAAAGAAGCATTCCTCTTATTACGAAAGGTAGCTGAATCAGACGAATGATATTGGTAAAGGAAATATTGACCCCATAAAAAATTATCAACAGCTTAATCAGCATAAGACTCACTAATCATTTACGGGATATTGGATACTTAATCAGCAGCACAATTGCCGAGCCTGCTATCAATGCCTTGAACAGTCGCAGTATGAGCGGTAGAAATTAAGTTAGTGGAATTCCAGTGATTCCGTGTATAATCTCACCCATGAGGCTTGCTCTCGATATCGGTGGGACCTTCATAAAGATCGCGTGTATCACCGATGCAGGTGATATTCTCGATACGAGTAAATTTCCGACCGATCCCAATCTTTCAAACCGGGAATTCGTAAATGTCCTCGTTGAGAATACAAGGAAATCAATAGCTGAATGGGAAGGGGAATTTACAGTCATCGGTGCGGGCATGGCCGGGTTTGTCGATGGCGTAAGAGGTATTATCCATAAAAGCCCTAACATTCCTAATATTAAAGACCTGGAACTCGCGAGAGAACTTACAAAGGAACTGGGAATTCCCGCATGGGTTGAAAATGATGCTACGGCGGCTGCGTGGGGTGAATTTCTTTTTGGGGATCACGATGGTAACCGGTACATGCTCATGCTGACACTCGGAACCGGTAACGGAGGCGGCCTGGTGCTGGACGGAAGGTTGTATCGAGGTTCACGCGGCATGGCGGGCGAGATCGGGCAGATGATTTACGAGCCTGGCGGTCCGGAGTGTCCGGGCGGGGCAAGAGGATGTTTCGAACACTGGACCGGAAAAACGGGTCTGATGAATGACTACAAAGATGTTGCTGAAATAAACGAATTAATCGAACCCGAGGTTATTAATGAACTGGCAGCGTCAGGAGAAAAAGCCGCGATCGAAGCCTGGCGAAATTACGGAACGCGTCTCGGGATTATGATCGCAACAACTGCCAACCTTCTTGATTTAGACATCGTGGTTCTGACCGGAGGGCTTCTCGGAGCCTGGGATAATTTTATCGGTCCATTGAAAGAATCCATGAATGAACATTTAATAACACCGCATAAGGATGTACTCAGAGTTGAAAAATCCACGCTTGGCGGTAACGCGGGATTGCTTGGCGCGGCATTTCTCGATAAAACTGTGTAATATGGTTTTGGATCAATAGTAAAAAGTACCTGGAGCGCTTAATAACATGGGATCCAAATTTTTAATCGCGGTTACCCTGGTTCTTTCCGTCATGTTCCAGTGGGATTCTCCCCGTCCGGCGGCATTCGCGGATTTCACCGACACGAAAAACGGGTATGCATTCAATTATCCTGTTTACTGGGGTGTGGCTGTCAACACCGACTCGATACTCTCGATCCAGGATGGAGCGATCGATTTAATCCGGCAGGAGGAACTGAGCGAAGCTGATCGGGCATCCTACAAGGTTCTTGTCCATGTGGAGGGAGGGCAGGATTACCAGTCGAATATCGCGGTACTTGTCAGTCCGCACAACTCCGAACTGACTCCCGAATATCCCGACAGCGAATCCGCTGTCCAGGCGATTGTCAGTGAATTTGACAGTATCAAAGCGTCCGGGACCTATGCTCTCGAGGAGACCTACCTTGGAGAAAGCCATTGCTATGTTTACCGGAGGAGTGTTCCTGTAGACAGGTGGGACGAGAATATCCGTATCACATACTACCTGGCGGCAAGCACCACCCACGCTTATTTTCTGGTGGAAACAGTCCGTGAAAGTGCTCTAAGCGAAGTGGAGGTAAATGAGTTTAACCAGGTCATTCAATCGTTTCGTGTAATAACAAATGAGTCGGGTTCAATCGATCCGGGACTCGACTGGGGCGCGTTCAAACCGGGAGACGAAACTGCCGGTAATGAGGCGTATACGGAAATCGGACGTGTTCAGGTGGTTGAAGAGTTTTTAAATAACGACCTTGGATGGCCGGTGGGCGACGGTTCAAGCGTGGAGAACGGGCAGTACATCCTGGACAGCCGTATGGGTTTCCCGTTCACGGTAAGGAACACCGCGCTTGGACAGATCGGTTTCGATTTCGAGTGTTTGAGCGAGGTGACGTTTCTTGATGGCGACGATACCGCCGGGTACGGGCTTGTGTTCGGTTACCGCGATGACGATAACTATTTCGGATTCCTTATTACCAGGGCTGGTCAGTATCTTGTTTTTGAGGAACGAAACGGGATAATTGAACACCTGATTCCCTGGACTGAATCGCGCCACATTGAAAGCGACACTCATGTTCTGAAAGTGGCCGGTGATTACCAGACACTTTCGGGACCGGAGCTGCTCCACCGATACGCCATGTTTTTCTACATCGACGATAACCATATCGGCAATATACGGGTTGAGCGGGTACTGGATATGTCCGGATGGTACGGGGTATTTGTTTCGCGCGAATTAAATGTCGGTTTCGAATGGTTCGAGACCCGGAATTATATCGAGGATGCCATCATGACACTCGACCGGTACGAGTGAATTAGTTACAATATACATTGAATGATTGGAGTAGGACTATGAAAGGATTCCGACTTAGTGTTTCACTGATAATTACTGCTTTGCTCCTAGTAAACTGCGCGGGAGGTGGTGGTCCGGTCGCGCCGGGTGATTACATGCCGCCTGTATGGGACACAACTACTGGCGTCACGAGTGTGGTGCCGGGTGAAAACCAGGTCACGGTGATCTGGGGCACGGCAACCGACGCCATGACTCCACCCGTGGAATACCTCGTTTACATCGATGAGGACGAAGATCCGTGGGATCAATCACCTGTTTTAAAACCGTCAAACGATCCGCACGTGTTCTCGAATCTCGACAATGGCACGGAATACTGGTGCGGTGTGCGATCCAGGGACAGTGCCGATCCGCCGAATGTTGAGAAAAATGACGTGGTGATTTCAGCGACACCAGAAGGCCAGGTTACGCTGGATACGTCACCGCCGGTTTGGGATGACACGGTTGGAGTGGTGACAGTTGTCAAGGGGGAGGGTTCTGTGACAGTTGAATGGGGGACAGCAACGGACGCCGAGTCACCGCCGGTTGATTACCTGGTTTATGTCGACGAGGACGATGAGCCGTGGGATATGGAACCGATGGTCTTCACGACAAACGATCCGTACACTTTCACGGACCTGTTTTCAAATATCGACTACCA
>CBDURU010000102.1:0-12770 GCA_965369865.1 uncultured bacterium
TTCCCGTGCTGTCGATCTGGACATCCTCATTTGTAAAATACCCATGACCCCAATCTAAAGTCCAGCCTCTTGGTATCGTTTCTGTAACAAGGAAATTTTCATTACTGTCAGAATTCGGAATAACAGCGCTGTCACGGCATCGCACGCCGAAATGGTAGTCGATATTTGAAAACAGGTCTGTAAAAGTATATGGATCGTTTGTCGTGAAAACCATCGGCTCCTGATCCCACGGTTCATCGTCCTCATCAATATAAACCAGGTATTCAACCGGGGGTGACACAGCGTCGGTCGCCGTTCCCCATTCAACTGTCACAGAACCCTCCCCTGGAACGACAGTCACCACCCCAATCGTGTCGTCCCACACCGGCGGTGTTGTATCCAGAGTAGCTGACATCACCACATCATTTTTCTCAACATTCGGCGGATCGGCACTGTCCCTGGATCGCACACCACACCAGTATTCCGTGCCATTGTCGAGATCCATGAATACATGTGGATCGTTTGTCGGTTTAATAACAGGTGACGTGTCCCACGGATCGTCATCCTCATCGATGTAAACGAGATACTCAACCGGCGGAGTCATTGCGTCAGTCGCTGTACCCCAGATCACTGTGACCAAATTTTCTCCCGGCACCACACTCGTGACGCCAGTGGTTGTGTCCCATACAGGCGGCATGTAATCACCTGGCGCGACAGGACCACCACCTCCCGCACAGTTTACAAGCAGCAAAGCAGTAATTATCAGTGAAACACTAAGCCGGAATCCTTTCATCGTCCTGCTCCAATTATTCAATGTATTATGAATTAATTATACATCAAGATTCCTTAAACCCAAACAAGCAAAATCCTTTATGGAGAGGGGTACCGTTGACAAGCAAAGTGAGACAGTTACACTCGCATGCCTCGAAAATCTCCGGGTCGAACATGCTTGCCGACGTAAGTTAATTCTAGATACCACATAAATCTTTTATTGTCATCCGAAAGTTTTCCGAACCTTTTATCTCGTGGTAAACTCTAACTGTTGGCTAACTTCAACTAGGGCAAATTCTCCGGGAGGACCGAACATGAAAAGTCACCTGACCGTCCCTGTTTTTATCTTACTTACTCTCACATTCTTTTTCGGCACAACTACAACAGCATTCGCGCAGGGGATCATTATTGAACCTGGCCGTATTATCGACTGGATTCCCCCTCAACCTATCGGACCGTGGGAAGTGCAACCCATGACTCTCGAAAGGGAGAGCATTCAGATCGACCTTGACGATCAATTCGCGCACGTAAGGATCACACAGGTCTTCAAGAACAACACCGGTATCGATCTTGAGGGCCAGTACATTTTTCCGCTGCCTCCTGGAGCCGATATCTCGGATTTCGATCTCTGGTTGGACGGAAGGCAGCTCGCGTCGGAAACTCTTCCCGCTGACCAGGCCGCCCAGATTTACCACCAGATTGTAGCTTCTATGCGCGACCCGGGCCTCTTAGAATACATGGGCGACGGGTTAATCAAGGCTTGGATCTATCCGATCCCCGCCTACGGCACAAAGCAGGTCGATTTGGAATACGACTGGTTGATACCGATCGACAGCGGGCTTCTTGAGATCCAAATGCCGCTGAAAATCGACGGGTATTCGATCGACAGGATCGACACGCTTGGAATTACGGTTAATATCGATTCGCCTGACACGCTCGGCACAATTTATTCACCCACCCACGATGTTCTGGTCGAACATCACGGTGAATACAGAGCGACCGTAAGTATTGAGAAATCCGCTCATCGCCCGGAAGGGGATTTTGTGCTGTATATTTCCCGTCCTCAGGCGGCTGTTGGGGTCAACATGCTCACCCATTCGACCGGCTCGGATGAAGGATATTTCCTCACTATGATCGCGCCTGAATACAAGGAAACCGGGGAGATTATCCCAAAGGATTTCGTCTGTGTGCTGGATACATCGGGAAGCATGTCCGGAGGAAAGATCGAACAGGCCAAGGAAGCGCTCGATTTCATTTTCCGGAACCTGAACGATGATGACCGTTTCCAGTTGATCACTTTCGCGACCGACATTTACCCGTACTACAACGGCTGGTCGGACGCTTCGAGCAGGAATATTTCCGACGTCAGGGAATTCATTGGGGGCATCAGCGCAGGGGGGAGTACGAACATAAACGGCGCGCTCGGCGAGGCCCTTGACTACGAAGCCGGGCGAAATCGCCCGATGTACGTCATTTTCCTGACCGACGGGCTTCCGACTGTCGGTGAAACGAATACCGCCAGGATCATTGAAAACACAAATGCGATCAATTCCGAAGTCAACGGCAGGATATTCTGTTTCGGTGTCGGCGACGATGTCGATTACCAGTTCATCGACCGCCTGTCCAGGGAAAATGGCGGCTACACAGAAAGCGTCGGGCCGAATGAAAACATGGAACAGCCGTTGTCGGATTTCTACGCCAAGATCAAATCCCCGGTAATGACAGGGATCGAGGTCGAGATCAACGGAACGCGAATTTACGATATGCTCCCGACCGACCTTCCCGACCTGTTCCTTGGAAGCCAGCTTATTCTTGCCGGACGGTTTGTCGGTACCGGAAGGGGCGAGATCGTTCTTTCCGGCACTGTCGGGGATGAAGCGCGGAGTTTTACATACCAGGTCGAATTCACCGACGACCGCGATAATGATTTCATTCCACGGCACTGGGCGACTCGAAGGGTCGGATACCTTCTGAATCAGATTCGGCTTTATGGTGAAAACCAGGAAGTTGTGGACGAGATTGTAGAGCTGGCCACCCGCCATGGAATCATAACGCCCTACACAAGCATGCTTGTCACCGAAGATGAGACGTATGCTCCCTTCTTGGGGCAATTAGAACGTGAAGCGTTCAGACCACTGGGTACTCCTAATGACAGCACCTCTGGTTCACTTGGTGGCGGTGGCCGGGGCGGTGGATTTGATGCCAATGCCGCAGAGCCTTCAATCGATTCCCGGTTGATGAGTGGTGAATTATCCGACATGGAAGAAGAGGGAATAGTCGACCTTCATGATAGCCTTGAGGGCACTGTCGAATACGCTGGTGATAAGACCTTCTACATGAACGCCGATGGATACTGGGTCGACAGCATTTACGATGAGGAAACGATGGACGATCCGATCCTTATCGAGTACCTGTCCGACGAGTATTTCGATCTGATTATGGATGAACCGGATATCGCTGAGTACCTCGCGGTCGGGGAGTATGTAATTGTTGTATTTGAGGACACGGTCTACCAGATCGACCCGGAAGTAGAATAGAAAGTAGAATAGAAAGTAGAATAGAAAGTAGAATAGAATTTTTATTAATCAGCGTGTATAAATCAAACTAATTAAGACATTCTTGCTAATTAAGATATTCTTGCGACCCCACCGTTTATCGGCGGGGTTTTTGTTTGCACCAACCGCTTCCAGCAACACTGGGGAATAGTACGGATCAGGGGAATAGTACGGATCAGGGGACTGGCAAACGATTTTGCCGTCATGTATACCTTGACTTTACCTGTGTGATACCCGGCAAAATCGGGTGCCTGTCCCCGGTCTTCACTAATAATGAATCTAAAACAAACGTGCTTGTCGACGAAATTCAAATCAGAGTATCACATGCAGACCGCTATCGGATGCAAGGTATATAATCCCACCATCATTGGCGATTCCATGGCAGTTAGCCATCTCGAGATGACCGACTAACTCCTGGTCGTCCGGAATGCTGACATCGTAAACGAATAAGCCGTTATCCTCGGTGAGGATGATTACGTAATCATCATACACAAGGGATTCAGCGAAACTACCAAGCTGTATATTATTGTTATTAACAAAGGGTGGGTAAACCGGATCCAGGCCAAGATCGTACGTGCGTGTCCAGCCGACAAAATTGATTGGATGGATAAGGCCATTCCCGATACAGACGCCCCGGGTTGAAGCGGAAGAGGAAAAATCATTCAGCCATGTCGGGTCACCGGGATCGGTTATATCGTAAACCCTGACGCCATCAAAATGCTGTGCGAAATAAAGGTAGCTGCCTTCTATAACCATTTCACCCTTAGCACCTACCTCCTGCTCGAAGTAACCGCTGTAGGTCGGGTTGTATGGATCGGAAATACCCAGTACGTGCAATTTGTCGGGGTTGGATTCAGTGACATAGAGCCAGTCACTATTTACGAGCAGGGTTACAGGATCTATATCCTCATCGATATACGTTGACAGGGGACTGCCGGCATCGGAAAAATCTATAATCGTCAGATCGGTTGAACTTCCCACAAAAGCAAAATTGCCCTGCAAATCGATTTTCCGGTAGCCTGAAGTGCCCGACCAGAAGCCGGCTTCAACTGGGTTCATGGGGGCGGTGCGGTCATACGCCCTTACACCGGACAGTAGTTCCGCGGTCACGAGCAGATCGCCGTCGAAGGCTACATCGTACGATGGGTACGGAATAGTCATATATATGAGAGGATCTGTCGGAATGCCGCCGATGTCCGGGACGACACTTAACATCACAATATTTTCATCTTCATTACCGACCTGGTCCTCCGCGCGGATGACAAAGTACCAATCCTTTTCCCACATCAGTTGGGTGACTGTATATTGAAACTCATAAACGGAGCCTGGATCAACCTCGGCGTCCATGATTGCCGAAGCTGTCCCGAAATCGAATGGAAGTGTGTCTGTGTAGTAGATGTTATATTTGACCGGAGGCGTTTGTTCATCAATTGCAGAATTGAATTCCAGGATTCCCGAACCCGGACCGGGGTTTGCGGACTGTACTCCGACTGTCGACTCCCAGACCGGGGGATCGGTATCTGTACCGATAGTGACAACATCGCTTGAGATTGGAAACTGGTCATATGCCACAGCGGTACCTGCCGAAACGGTAATGTCCTTGTACTTATCCAGGATCAACTGGATCGTGGTATTGTCCGGGGAATTTGAGATATCCGCGGTAACAAATATCGTCCACGGTTCCTGCCATGTAAAGTGTTTATTAAGGCCTTTGAAATAGGCGGCGTTGATCCCGGGAGGAATTTCATTAGCGATCAGCAGATCGCCAGGACCAAATTCCCCGTTTGCGTTCGTGTCCTCATATAAATTTATACGGGTCAGGTTCGTATTGTTGACCGTTCCCGCCTTCATGATTCTTAATTCCGAAATTGTCGTTGAGTGTCCAACAGAGAAGTCGAGTTTCAGGAACGGCAGATTATCCCCCTGCTGGTGAATGAAGGGGAAGGCAATGCTCTCTCCGGTTACAGTCAGATCATTAACCGCGTTGTTTATTAAAAGCCCATAGGTTGTTGAATTGCCGGGACCGGCGGATGTAACCCGGATGTAATACTGTTCTCCCTGGTTGACGCCTAACTCGAGGATTTCGAAACTGTTATTTGCATTATTCTCCGTTGCCTTTTCAGCAATTGGAGTGATTCCATAGGGGGAATCATATACCGCTATGTCCAGATCTTCACCACGTGTGAAAATTTGCAGATCGAGAGCAAGAAGTCCGGAAACTCCGGCGATGAATTTATAACGGTCTTCAATATCATGGTATGGGTTGCCGGGCCAGTCATGGATTGTGTCGTACACTTCATCCTGGGGAGCCTCCAGCGGAACGTAACCATTGCTGTCTTCCTCGTCGGTGAATCGGTCGGATCCGTATATTGCCCTCACCGCGTTTACCCGTCCCATGCCTGTCTGAATATCGCGCCCGGGAATATCCACATCGTCCGCTGTCAACATAAGCCGCTTAATGGATTCCGTGTTGGATTCAAGCGGGAACACGGTCCTGATCAAAGCCATGACACCCGCAGCCATCGGACAAGCGGCTGAAGTTCCGCCGAAAAAGTCAGGGTAACCCCATCCGTTCCAATAGGATGTGTTGGATCCGCCATATGTGGTTGTGTACTTCTCCCCGAATCCCATCACTGTCAGCAGGGCGCCATAATTCGAACCCCAGTAATAACCGTCCTCGTACGCTTGAATGCGTTTCTCGTTAATCGGATAATTGTTGTTGTTCCACGGAATGGTCGCGCCGATAGCCATTACCTCGGGGTAAGATGCCGGCCACTTGGGACTGATGTTGTTGCTGTTCCCAGCGGATGCCATCAGGATTATACCGTTCCCAGCATCATATGCATCGACAATTGCAGCTTCAAGAATTTCCGAATAAAAATTTATTCCGAATGACATACTCGCGATATCGGCACCATTGACTGATGCATAATAGAGGGCCAGAATGGCGGTCGATACAACACCGCCCCCGTCGTTCAGGTTGATCTTCAGTGCCATTATTCTGACACCAGGGGCGATTCCCGAGAGGCCCTTGTTGTTATCCTGGGTTGCGGCCACAATGCCGCTGCATGCTGTCCCATGGTAGCTCGCGTATGAGCCGTCGTCCCAGGGGTAGTTGTTATTGTACCAGCAGTCCCATCCCCAGGTATCGTCTATCCAGCCATTTTCGTCATCATCGATACTATTGTCCGGTATCTCGTCTTCATTTATCCAGACATTGGCTGTAAGGTCTTCGTGGTCTTTTCGAACACCCGTGTCAAGGACCGCAACTACCACGTCCGATGACCCGATTGTGTCGTTCCAGACAATATTCGCGCCGACCATGGCAGGCGCCCATTGATCGTAAACACTGTCCATTGGATCGGTCGGGTCGTTCGCTCCTGCGTACATCGGGTCGTTCGGGAAGTATGGGGCGTCGTCGAAATATAAAATGTAATTGGGTTCCGCGTATTTTATATCGGCATCGAGCTGAAGCTGTGAAACCATCTCCTCGACTGTCGTGCTGTCGGTAATTTTTACCCGGTACACCGATCCCCAGCCGAGATCGATTCTCTCGATCAGCCTCAGTGGCAAGTCGTTCTGGAGAGATGCTGAGAGAGTTTCGGTTGGTGCTTCAAAAACAACCAGCACTTCGCCATCCAGGTATTCTTCGTTCCGAGGACCGGAAATATTGGGACCCGGATGGAATTCATTGTCCGACGTGTTACCATCCGGGCTGCCTGAATTCATTTCAAGGTCGGGGGATACCGAAGCACCCTTACCATTGCATCCAGTGACCAGGAATACCATCGTGATGATACCTGCCGCTGCGATTATAAATCTGGTGTAAAAGCGAGTACCTATAATCAAAATAATTCCTCCAGAAGGAAAACGGTACCGGGAGATTCCCGGTGGTAAAACCGTCGGAGAAAACGGTAATCTCAATTATACTAGTAAAATCTGGAAATGTGAATTCGTGAGGGGAAAATCTGGTCGGGCAGCCGAGATTTGAACTCGGGACCCCTAGCCCCCCATGCTAGTGCGCTACCGGACTGCTGTGCTCACTGATGGAAATGGAGTTGGCTTAGGGTAGTAACTCCACAAAATTTCTCCATTCAGTGAGATTAGCTAACACTTCTTTGGGATTACTTGTCATCCAATCTCTCAAGCTTGTCCTAAATTTACCGGGTTCCCCTAAACCTTTAGTTTGGAGCCATTGTCGCAAGCCAGCCAGCAAATCTTTACCTGAAAACCAAAGAAGAATATTGTCTATTGTCATAAAATCATCACTGGAAAATAGTGTGACCTTCTTTTCAAATGCGTCTATCACTTTAGAACTGATTAGGGAATCACCTATCTTTATTTTATGGTCTTGGGCGTTTTGCTCAGCCCAAGTCTTGCACCATTCGTAATCTGGATTATCAGGGAGAGCATATTTATCCGGGTCTATATTCGATGGGTGAGTCTCAAGCACATAAAAAGGTGGTAACCCGCGACGTACTATACCTACAGCCCATCGAGCAGCCTCATAGTAGTAAATCCTTGATCCAGCATCAATAAGTGCATTCTCATATTGCTTGCGATCTAATCCCGTGGCTTTACACACCACTGAGGGATCAACCATGTAATTCTCAATTTCATGACGCTTCCATCGATATCCGATATCATCTATTTTGTGAGGTCCTGCGCTCATATCAGGGTCAAAATCGAAATCCCGGTCCCGCAGGAATAAATGATTTGGATTTTTGGTATCTTCACGTACCCAGTTAACTATCAAAGGGAGTGAGCGTTTGCCTGCACCTTTGTTAGGCACTACCGTCCATCCAGATTTCAGGATGGGAAAGAGTAACAGGGCATCAAGTTCGCCTTCAACAAAAAGCTTGTTCTCTCTCATACAACTCGACCCTTTTCGAGACGGACCTCGTATTCCAATGGAATAACATCGGAAAGGAATTCAGAATGGGTTGTGATGATGTATTGGCAGTCAGGACCTATTATCGGCAATGCTCGAAGTAAAGCCTGTTGTTGCGGAGGATGCAGGTGCAATTCTAATTCATCGATAAGAACAATAGATTTTGACTTAGCGATGTCAAGCCGAACAAATTCATAAAGAAGTGGGAAAATCGCTTGTTCCCCGGACGACATCTCTGCGATGTCATATTCTTGGCCACCTCTTTCAAGCATGAAATACCAATCATTAAGGGGTGTAGCATGCTGTTCACCTGGCCTGCTACCTGCGAATTTTGTGCCTGGGAAAAGGCTTGAAAATAAACCCTCAAGTTCTTGAATGTAATCTTTTATACCGGGTTTTTGCGGTGATGTGTGGTAACTCCACCATTTAACCATAATGTCCCTAAGCTGATCGACGCCTGTTGGCCATTTTTCAACCTCATGCTTTTCATTACTTACATCATTTTTACTCGTCAATACTGCTGTGTTAATATTCCTGTTTTGATCGAACCAAAAGATATCACCAAGCTTGAAGAATTCTCCTTTGTCGCTGGGATCGGTTTTAATTATTTCATTAAGGAAATATCTCCCCTGAAAAATACTAACTCCATGTGGTTTTTCATTGATTGAAACCTGGCTTGACTCCAGCTCTCCCCATTTGTATTTAAGAAATATTTCTGTTTGATTTCCAGGTGGATCTACGGAATAACTACTACGTTTGGTTGCGGGACCTTTGGACCATCTTTGATAAAGTTCTTGAGTTGCTTTGATTTCATCCTCTTCAAATAATACTTTGATTTCTACCTCAGTCTCACCTCGGCTTGATACTCGTTCTGATAGGAAACCATCCCAGTTAAAACGCCAAGGTACGTTGGTGCGTCCAGTTGCCATTGACAAAACCAACGCTATCGCCTGCAAAACCGTGGTTTTTCCCGATCCGTTGTCTCCTAGAAGCGCAGTGACTTGTCTAGGTCCAGAAGACCCCATAAAATCGATCTCGACCTTTTCAATCCCCTTAAAATTCCTGATTGATACCCATTTGAGTTTCATGTCAACTCCTCGAATTACGACAGCTATACCCCAGAGTGGTTAACACACAAGATTATAACATTAAACTGGAATTCTGTTCTGGATACGCCCTTAAGTAGCCTAATACCATAGACATATTAGAAATATGTTTAATCGGGAGGATGAAATTTTAAAAATCTGGTCGGGCAGCCGAGATTTGAACTCGGGACCCCTAGCCCCCCATGCTAGTGCGCTACCGGACTGCGCCACTGCCCGACATTTATAATTATTACAAAATTATCCGATTCTCTTGCTTCGGATTATATCTTAAATAGTATTGTTTTCAATTGGTGCCGAAGGGCGGAGTTGAACCGCCGACACGCGGATTTTCAGTCCGCTGCTCTACCAACTGAGCTACCTCGGCATAACTTCGCTTCCTCGGTTTTATTCTACTTAAATTTCTGGCGGGACGGACGGGACTCGAACCCGCGACCTTCAGATTGACAGTCTGATATTCTAACCAAGCTGAACTACCGCCCCGCGCTCATTTCCTGATAACCGAGCTTTAAAATTATACTCCACTTCTATTTATTACCGCAAGCCCGATTTTTTATATGAAGCTTATTAAGCATGCTTTTCGGAGTGGTACCCCCAACGGGATTTGAACCCGTGCTGCCACCTTGAAAGAGTGGTGTCCTAGGCCGTCTAGACGATGGGGGCACGTAATATGAATTTCCTTTATTTTTCCAAGGTTCAACGATTTTCTTCTGGTAGGCCGTGTGGGAATCGAACCCACGACACCCGGATTAAAAGTCCGGTGCTCTACCAACTGAGCTAACGGCCTTCGCGCTTCAAATATTCAATGCACGAACTTTTAAGGCTACCAACTATTACAATATTTGTCAATCTTACCCCGGTAAATGCCAGGGTCCGGCTCTGACTTTTACTCTCAAACTCCCGGACACATCATATTTTCTCCATTTCCCCCCATTTTGTGCCTTTCGTTTCATTTTTTTGGTAAAAGGGGACAGGGTAAAAGGGGAGAGTGACCTATTGATTTTGATTTATAATTAAGCTAATAATCCGATATGCCCGCAACTACTGACGCCGACAAGCTACGCAGGCTCCGCTTGTCGTCGGCACCCACTTTGTAGCTTGGCGTCGGCACCCATGCTCCCGAACAGATCCCTACTCCTCAGCCTTAACAACTTCCACTTTTCCCTCAACCTCAATTTCGGGATGCAGCTTGATTTTATAATCATGGATTCCAAGTGTTTTAATCGGTTCAGGCACGGAAATTTTCCGTTTATCGATTTCTATCTCAAGGAAAAGCCCGATCGCTGTAGCGATCTGCTGGGTGGTAATCGACCCGTAAAGCTTATTCCCCCTCCCCCCTACTTTGCCGGGAAGCTGGATAGTATAGCCATCCAGTTTCTCGCCCAATTTCCTGGCGTTATCAAGTTCACGGTCGGATCGGCGGATCGCAACCCGTTTGAGCTCCTCGATTTCCGCTAACGCTTTTTTGGTCAGCGTCTGCGCCATACCTCGCGGCATGAGATAGTTTCGTCCATAGCCCGATTTTACTTCGACGACATCACCCGCCTGACCGAGATTAGGTACGTTCTCTAATAATATAACCTTCATGGCAGATCTTCACCTCTCATTAAAACACCCGTGGGACTTAGCGTAGCCGGTAATTTGAGAATCCACGGAGATCCGTTCCTGCCGGCTAGTCGATTGTGTACGGAACGAGCGCGATTTCGCGGGCTTTTTTGATATGCCGCGCAAGCTCCCGCTGGTGTTTCGGGCAGGTTCCGGTCCGGCGCCTTGGCAGTATCTTTCCTCGATCGCTCATGAATTTACGCATAAGCTCGATGTCCTTATAATCGATCTCAGCGGTTCGGCTTGCACAGAAAAAACAGACCTTCCTTCTTCTGGGCCTGAATCCACGCCGTTTTTTATTCGAGGAGCGGGAATAGCCACCACTTCTTCGTTTTCCCATGGTCTAAACGTCTCCTTCAGTTATTTTTATTCTGTCAGCACTGATTTATAACCAGCGCTTCAGGTGGTCAATGTTATACATGAACCCTAAAGAGGTGTTCCCTCTGTCTCATCACTGAACCAGGTGTTTTCAGAAGGTTCATCGGGTTCTTCTTCAACATG
Organism: uncultured bacterium; assembly: GCA_965369865.1. Classification (GTDB taxonomy): domain Bacteria; phylum JAJVIF01; class JAJVIF01; order JAPKYR01; family JAPKYR01; genus JAPKYR01. The sequence goes on from CBDURU010000102.1 coordinate 11,406, forward strand.
AACCTGACTTTGCCCCGGCTCGGGATTTTCACTAGTGGCAGAAACAGTATCCGCCTTAACAGGCTTCTGTTGTACGGTTGCTCCGGCGTCAGATTCAATCTTTACCGGTTCAGCCTTATCTCCGGAAGCATGCTGTTCGTTCGCTGTCGTGGTTTCAGCATCTGTCCGTCTTCCCGTCTCAGACCTCGGTTTGGCTCCCTCCAGGAACCGTACATCATCGGCATGGATTTCGACAATGATCCTGCGGTCATTATTTGGCGACTGGAGCACGCGGTTCTGCAACTTGCCGTCAACCGCGATCATGCGTCCCCTCTCCAGGAACCGGCAGCAGGTTTCGGCCAGTTTACGCCATGTAACCACGCGGAAAACATCACGCTCGTAACGGCCCTGCCCGTTCGGTATATTCCTGCGCACCGAAAGGGAGAAATTCGCAACCGGTATTCCTGTCGATGTATGCCTTAGTTCAGGTGTTGACTCCAGACGCCCAACTAAAACTATCCTGTTCATACTTCACCAACCTGTTTCATGCCCCGGCCCATTCACCGTTTAATGGTACTGATCATTCTTTTGATTTACTTTTCCTGATTTCCCGGGATGTGAGCATATACCTGATGATTCGCTCGTCGATCTTAAGCTGATCCTTCAATTTCCCAGGGTTACCCGGCGGAAATTTTAATTCTACGAGAGTATAAATCCCCTCTGTAAAATCTTTCACCTCGAAAGCAAGCTGCCGTTTACCCCAGGCGTCTTCCTTATCGACCACTCCGTCGAGCTCAGTGATTATATTCTGTACATCTGACCGTAATGTCCCAATGTCCTGGTCGTTTAGATCAGGCTTTGAGATGTATATTAATTCATAATTTCTCACGTTTTCCTCCACGTGACACAAACTATGCATTCTACCAAAGAAACCCTCAACTGGCAAGGGGTACAGGGGACTGCGGGATAGAATGGGTACATAATGACGGTCAATCACCCACAAGCTTTATCGAAATTCCAGATACTCTGCACTTTGTCAGGTGATATAAGAATTTTATAATATAAATATATAGTTAAACGCTTGTGGGCGGCACCCGGGGGCAATTGTGTTGGGAAAGAATGGGTACACAATGACCGGTGGCGCCTCTATAATCGCTCCGCGATTTTAGAGGTGAATCTCCTTATGGTGAAACTACTCATTCTCCCCCCGGGTGCCGCCCATAAGCGCTCTTCCGAAAACCGATGCGTTAAAATTATAAATTGAAATACCATGTGGAAATAATGGATATTCAACCTGTTGAGCTTATGGGTGATACAAATTCCGCTGCATAGGTCAATCACCCACAAGCTTTATCGAAATTCCAGATACTCTGCACTTTGTCAGGT
>CBDURU010000103.1:0-12761 GCA_965369865.1 uncultured bacterium
CCTGGAACCCCACTATTTTCAACTATAAAAGGGACAACCTCAAGCAGGTGTCCCCGACCTTAAAATATTCCTGTATCATTCCCCTATGTACATGTACGACATAAATCAATGCCCAATATGTCCAATCAATTTTTGTTTAACGGAATTAGCCTAAAAGCAATTTCAAGAAAAAAATATAGGAATGCATATTGAGAGCCTTTTCATTACTCTGAATCTTGTTAAAACCATAAGTCCAATCTACAATGACTTACTTAGAGGATAAATCCTATGCCACCAGATGAACCGACACCGGGTCTCGATTTCATACGGACCATCATCGCGGAAGATGTGAAAAATAATAAAAACGACGGACGCGTCATAACCCGTTTCCCGCCCGAGCCGAACGGGTATTTTCATATCGGCCACGCAAAATCCATCGTCCTCAATTTCGGCCTTGCTAGGGAGTACGATAAGGGCGTCTGCCATTTGCGTTTCGACGACACCAACCCAATCAAGGAAGAGGCCGAATACGTTGAAGCAATAAAAAAGGACATCCGTTGGCTGGGATACGATTGGGGCGACAAGCTGTTCCATGCTTCGGACTATTTTGGGCAACTTTACGAATGGGCAATAGACCTGGTTAAAAAAGGCAAGGCATTTGTCTGCGATCTTTCAGCGGATGAGGTCCGTAAAACACGGGGTACTCTCACTGGGCCGGGAACTGAAAGCCCTTATCGAAACCGTTCTATTGAAGAAAATATCGACCTGTTCCAGCGCATGAAAGCCGGGGAATTCGAGGATGGCTCGCGAACCCTCCGCGCGAAAATCGATATGTCTCACGGGAATCTGAACATGCGCGACCCGGTGATGTACCGCATTCTCCGGGCGACCCATCACAGAACCGGCGATGTATGGTGTATTTACGCGACCTATGACTGGGCACACGGGCAGTCCGACTCAATTGAAGGGATCACTCATTCCCTGTGCAGCCTGGAATTTGAGGATCACCGCCCGTTGTATGACTGGTTCCTCGACCAGCTTGAGGTCCATCACCCGCAGCAGATCGAATTCGCCCGGCTTAATATCAGCTTTACAATTCTGAGCAAACGCAAGCTGATCCAGATCGTCCAGGGTAATTATGTCAACGGCTGGGACGACCCCCGTATGCCTACACTTTCAGGTCTTCGTCGACGAGGATATACTCCCGAATCGATTCGCGATTTCCAGGGTCGGATCGGACTGGCTAAGCGCGAAAGTATTGTCGATGTCGCCATGCTGGAGCACTGCCTTCGCGAGGATTTGAATAAAAGGGCGCCAAGATTTATGGCTGTGTTGCATCCGTTGAAAGTTGTGATCACGAATTATCCCGAGGGCCAGGATGAGGAACTTGATGCGGTAAACAATCCTGAGGATCCCGATGCCGGCATGCGCAAAATTCCGTTTTCCAAAGAAATTTATATCGAGCGTGATGACTTTCGCGAAGACCCTCCGAAAAAATTCTACCGCCTCGCGCCAGGACGGGAAGTTCGTCTCCGGTATGCATTTTTCATCACCTGCACTGATGTTATCAAGGATGGTAACGGGGAGATTACAGAACTGCATTGCACCTACGATCCTGAAACACGCGGCGGTTCGGCTCCGGACGGAAGGAAAGTCAAGGCGACGATGCACTGGGTTTCGGCGAAGAATTCAATTGGCGCCGAAGTCCGGCTGTATGAACATCTTTTTACGATTGAAGACACATCCGATGTCGAAGAAGGCAAAAATTTCCTGGATTATATAAATCCAAACGCACTTGAAGTTCTGACCGGGTGCCGTCTCGAACCTGCCCTGGCAGAAAAAGAGCCGGGATTCCTGTGCCAGTTCGAACGGCTTGGTTATTTCTGTGTCGACCCGGATGCTACAGATGAGAAACATGTATTTAACAGATCCGTAACCCTGCGCGATACATGGGCGAAAATCCAGAAACAGCAGCAGCGAAAAGGTTAGGGAAAACCGATCATAAATGATTGCTTCCGTAAAACTTTGGATGTATATTTGGATTACTGGAACCAGCGTTTACGAGGTTAATGATGAAAATTAAAGTTATAATCCATGAAGCAGAAGAAGGTGGGTACTGGGCAGAAGTGCCTGCAATTTCAGGGTGTGCGACTCAGGGTGATACGTTTGAAGAACTGCTTCAGAATATTTACGAAGCTGTTGAAGGATGCCTGTCAATTGATATAGATCCTTCCATTATTTCAGATAATCAAAAGGTAATTGAAATTGCCATATGAAATCTGTCTCAGGGAAAGAGTTTGCCAGAATCCTGGAAAAAAATGGCTGGGAACTTAGAAGAATTAAAGGCAGTCATCATATCTTTTGCAAAAAGGGCATCGATGTCAGGATTTCAGTGCCAGTTCACGGTAATAAGATATTAAAAGCCGGTTTACTGAAGCACCTGTTAAAATTATCTGAGCTTAGTGAAGATGAGTTAAAATAATCCAGAAGCTCTGGTTAAGCCGTGGAGGATTTTATATGAAAGTAGTCTCAATTCTAGGTAGTCCGCGTAAAAAAGGGAACACAGCGAAGGTCCTTGATTGTATCGCGGATGAGCTGAGAAATAATGGGCATATAGTAAAACAGATAGTACTTAATGATCTGGATGTCAGGGGTTGCCAGGCCTGTATGGCATGCAAACAATTCCCCGATGAGCCTGCCTGCGTTCAAAATGACGATGCGGGGGAAATATTCGAGAAAATGATCGACGCCGATGCGATTATCCTGTCTACTCCACTCTTCTGCTGGGGCTTTTCATCTCAGTTGAAAGCACTTATCGACCGCTCGATCTGCCTTGTCACCGGCTACGGCGCTCCCAATTTCAAATCACTTGTTGCGGGTAAAAAATTCGCGCTTGTCGCCACGTCCGGCGGTCCGTTAGAGAACAACCTGGATATCCTTAAAACACCCTGGAAGCATGATATGAAATTCCTCGGGGCTGTCAATGGTGGTGAGTTCATGGTGCCTGGTTGCGTCAATGCCGGGGTGGATGAAAATATCACGTCGGAAATTGTCGAGGATGCCAAAATTTTCGCACGGGAATTAGCAAAGTAAATCCGTCAGAGTTTCTATTTCTATTTCGGTAATTGCACTCCCTAACAGTCGTGCCTCTGTTATCTGCTCATTTCCCATCCCCGCATGGCGGCGACACGCTGAGTGAGACATGCAGAATAACCAAATCTGGGAATTCTCCGTGTCGACGAGGGGAATTCTCGACAGCCTGAACGAATTGCTTGAGACCAATTCTATTTGAAAGTGTTTTTTTCAAACTTCGCGGACAAGGCATTTTTCCCTTGATACGCAATGGTAAAGTCAGGTTTATCACCAGAGTAAAATGCCATGTACCCGTGATTTATACAATTTCAAATTGATTTCCATTTCTCAGAGGATTGTATCACCACAGGTATAGGTGTATCCCAATTCATATGTGTATGCTCCAAGCCCGTGGAGGCTTTTTTCGAGCAGGAATTCAAACTCGCTGTCGGGCTCAAGTATTCCACTTTCAATAAGTGAGGGGATCTGTCGAAAATAAAACTCCAGAGTATCGCGGAATTCCTCCACAACCGGCAGCCATTCATCTTCACATAAAGGCTGAGTGGGATCTCCCGCGCCCCATGATACGGTGAAAACTTCGGCGACCGGGTCGATTTGGATGTTCCAGCGATCTTCGGGCATGCCGGAAAATATTCCAAGATAGATATCCGGATTATTTTCATCAGTGGCGTCCGGGGTTATTACCTGTAAATTTATCGGCCCATATAATGTGTAACCCCTCCCCATCTGACCGCCATACACAAACTGACGACCGATTGTGAACTGGACGCTGAACAGTTGCGAGTGCGCGCTAGGTACAAAGTAACCATCGCGCAGCATTTCCATATCTTCCCTTAAGGACGAACGGTTCTCCTCATTCTCCAGATCAATCAATTCCCAGAACTCATCGTTTTCGATAAGCTCACCGCATATCGCCTGGAGCCTGGTCCATAGGTCCGCATATTCCGGAGGAAGGCAGGTGATGTCGATAATCTCATCTCCTGGCTCTCCCCCATAACCATTACTGATTTCAAGAACATCACTACCCCAATTATATGGACTGTCACTGTTGTTTATGGAAATCCTTGCAGTGTTGTATTCATCTTCGGGGCTAAATGAAATTGAAACGCAGAGACCATCACCAACGATTTTTACTGAGTTCATCGACACCGATCTCATACCGCCTTCGTGATAAGTCAGTTCAAGCTCGGTGCCATCAGAGGTGATAATTATGGCACTCGCGGGCGGCAAACCGCACACACCTCCGCTGCATTGGGCATACAGGGGAGTTTCATTGCAGAACGTCAACAGGGCAGTTAAACAAAGCAGGGAGACCAGTAATTTTTTTTCTCTCATTTCATTCCTCCTATGGGGCAGTTTCAAATCATTATAAACCTGATTGAAGTAAGTAGCTATCTCGTCCCCAATCATTCAGGGAGAACCCGCGCATGTTATGATGTAAAAGATGTATCTAATGGCTGAAATTTTCGTCCAACCGCCAATTGTTATAGATTAATCCTCCAATATATGGCAATAACTGTAACGGGACTTACTGTGATGCAAATGTTCCGGATAAAGGACAGTTGGTTATAAAATCGGTCTTTATATGGGTGGCGTTGACACGCTGAGTGAGACATCTCCATCCCGCAAGCTTCGAAATTCTCCGGGTCGAACGTGCTTGTCGACGTACATCAATTCTAGATATGTCCAATCAATTTTTGTTTATCTAAAATAACAACTAAACGCGTGGCGGCGACACGCTGAGTGAGACATCTCCATCCCGCAAGTTTCGAAATTCTCCGGGTCGAACGTGCTTGTCGACGAATCAAAGGCGCACTCCCTGACGGTCGTGCCTCTGTTACGGGTTCTCAACCAAACCTTTCCACGTGTAAGATGTCTTATTACATTGTATAATCTTTCTATTAACTGACGATTTTATATATATGCCCGACGGAAACGGAAAACATAACGGTGAATGGAACCCGAGCCTCCTCGGTGATCAATACGATATCTTCGAGGACATCGTAAAGGCGCTCAGCCTCACTATGGACCTTGTCGAGCAGGCGACCCATCAGCATGCCCAGAGAGTGGCGGGTATCGCTATCAACCTCGGGCGGAAAGTAAAACTCTCCGACTCATACCTCCGCGATGTCTACTACGCAGGGCTTCTCCATGATATCGGGCAGATCGGCACTCCCGACAACATCCTCCGCAAAAAAGGCTCCCTTACACTCAGGGAGAAAGCGGCGATATACGGCCATCCGCGTGTCGGCTTTGAAATCGTCCATGAGATCCCCACCCTGGACTCGTCCGCACACCTGATCCGGTGGCACCATGAACGCTGGGACGGCACCGGGTATCCCGACGGGCTAAGATGGGAGGGAATCCCCGATGGCGCCCAGGTTCTGACCGCCTCGGACACACTCGACGCTCTCCTGTCGCAAAGGCCGTGGCGTCCAGCGCTCCCTCCGGACGAAGCTATCAGCGAATTAAGGAAATTTTCAGGAATCCAGTTCCACCCCGATCATGTTGAGGTCCTTGTAGATCTCATCGATGAACGGGGTGTCGATAAAATCGGGGACATCGACGATCGAGCCAGGAATATTCTCAAGGTTGAAACCGAGCATCACCCGCAGTTCAAAAGGCTTACAGGCGGACGAATCCTCGGTATCTTCGATCTCTTCTCGCGGATAATCGACGCGAGGCATAAATATACGCGCGGGCATTCACGGCGAGTCGCTAATCTCGCGCGCGAAATCGGTAAGGAACTCGGGTTTGAGAGCGAGCAGTTATTCAAGCTCGAAATTTCGGGGCTTTTGCATGAGGCCGGAAAAGTCGCTGTTTCATCCGCGATCGTCGACAAGGCCGGGAAACTTACCGATGATGAACGTGAGATAATGATGGAATATCCCCTCGCCAGCGAAAAAATCATGTCGAGTATCCGCAGCCTTGAAGAACTTGGGGAGGTCGTCCGCCACCAGCACGAGAGATTCGATGGCTCCGGTTATCCCGATAAACTCGAGGGTGAGAAGATCCCCATATTCTCAAGGATCATCGCCGTCGCGGACACCTACGACGCGATGGCTTCCCACCGCTCATACCGTAAAGCCCTGCCACTTGAAAGGATCCTGAGGGAGATGCAGAAAGATTTCGGCTCGGGCAGGCTCGATCCGGGCCTGGCGGGCATCGAGGAAATTATCTTTCGCGATAAGGATGGTGGCAGAAAATGACTGTCCCTTTCAAATCGCGAGCTCTCGATAAAATCTCATACAAGCCGGAACTGTCCGCATCGATGGTCTACCGTGAACTTGAGAGATACCACATTGAAACAATCTTCGATCCCCTTTCGTCGACCAGCGGTACCGCTGGATATTTCAAGCTGCAGAATATGCGTGTCATCTCGAACGATCTTTCGCTGTTCACCTACGTTAAGGGCAAGGCATTATGGGAAAATAATTTATTTACAATTCCGGACGAGCTTGCCGGCAGGTTAACCGATGAGAATGCGGACCGCCCGGAACCATACCATTACAAGACGCTTGGTATCGGCTGGCTCGACCCCGAGCAGCGTAAGTGGCTTGAGTATTGGCGAACGGTGATTAATGAAACCTGGGATGATTACGAGAGAGCACTGTCGGAAACTGCCGTATGCCTTGTTGTCGATCACTGGATTACAAAAAAACGCTTTGAATCCGTTTCCACCTGGTCGCCTGTCGATCTTCTCGGTTTTTATATCAACCATGTAAACCGCAACGTTCTGGATAACCATGAATCAAACGAGATGTGGCGGACCGATCCGAAAGAATTGACCGGTAAAGTTATCGCGGATGTTTTTTTCATCAACCCCCCGCCATTGAAGGGGTATTCGACCTTCGGTGTGAGGGAGCAGATTCTCGAAAGCTGGTTGAGGGGAATGAGCGACTTCCCGCTTGAGAAAATCGCTCCGAAAGGCGAGCTTGGAAGCGGTTTCGGCAGCGTTAACACGTACATCGAAGCCTTAAACGATCTTCTCCATGCAGCGGACCATATTCCCATCTGGGCATTTGCATTATCAAACCGGCAGCCCTTCACAAGGCTTGAATTCAATTCTGTAATCAGCGATCACCACAGGAATACCAGGGAAGTCGATCTTAAGATCGCAAGCCATTTCTTCACCCTTCGGGCACCGGATTCGGTACTGATCGCGGTGAAATGAGAACAAAAAAAGGGACACAACAGAAAAAAAGGGACACCAAACCTGGTGTCCCTGATCGATAACTATTTTTTCTGCTATTCCACCGAGTTATTCTCATCCTTAATCTCAAAATCTTCGTCCGTATATTTACGTGACCCTGCTGCGATAAAAAGACAAACAGCAAGTCCCCCATAAAGCAGCAAACATCCAAATGCCAGCATAATCCATGCGCCAACGCTCATGACGACACCTCCTCTTTACTTTTACCAGATTGTATGCCGCTCATGATGAAGCTTGTAATAAGCAGCACGACGATAAGTCCCCAGCCTCCGATCATGCGCCATATCAGGTCGTAGCCCTCATACGGATTTCTGATGTCATTGATGACTCCCCAGACAAGAATGACCGCAAGCACCGGTGTGGAAATATATTTGATCATTATCAGCCACCACATGCCTGCCTTGATTTCGGAGACTTTGTCTATCTGAACCTGGAGGGATTTCAGGTTGAAGAACCATCCGAGGAACAGGACCTCGAGGAACGCGACCAGGATCAGGCCGTAGTCGTTGACCCAGTGGTCGACAATATCGAGCCAGTAAAGCCCGCCGTCGGTGATGAACAGCAGTCCCGCGAGAAATCCAACCACGCAGAGGATCACTGTTGTTGTATGACGTTTTATTTTTATCTCATCGGAGAACGCGGTACTTGCCGCTTCGACCAGGCTGAACGCGGAGTCGATTCCAAGGGTTAATAACATCAGGAAGAAGATTATCCCTATTGCTACCGCGCCCGCGGGAAGAAGAGCGATTGCCTTCGGGAATGTGACAAACGCGAGTCCAAGACCGCTGCTTACGACCTCGGTTACTGGAACCCCCTGCTGTTGAGCCATGTAACCCAGAACACTGAAAACCGCGAATCCCGCGAAGAACGATGTTCCGCAGTTCGCCAGTCCGGTGATGAAACCGTTGTTGACCACGTCCGCGTTTTTCGGACGAAACGAAGCGTAGGCGATCATTATGCCGAATCCGACCGACAGCGAGAAGAATATCTGCCCGTATGCCGCCTTCCAGACGTTGATATCACTCAGCTTGGAAAAATCGGGTGTCAGGTAAAGGCTGAGTCCATCTATTGCTCCGGGAAGCGTGACGCCCCGGAAGAAAAGTATGGCGAGTAACAGGAATGGAAGCGGTACGGTGACAAGGACCACCTTGCCGACTGACTTCACGCCTTTCCTGACGCAGAGATAAATCAGGAGCCAGGTAACAGCCAGGCCAATGATCAGTGCCGGGGAAATGCCGCCAAGCTGGCCGGGTCCTTCGCTCAAATGAAGGATCTCCTGGTAAAAGAAATCCTCCTCGCTGCCCTGCCATTTTAAACTGAAGGCATGGACGAGGTAGTTGACGCTCCACGCCATGATCGCGCAGTAATAAAATGTAACGATCGAGGCGATCAGAATGGCGTACCAGCCGACAAATTCAAATGCCTTGTTCGCTTTCCTGAGAGCGGTCGGCGCCCCTCCCTGGAACCTCTGGCCCAAAGCCATTTCGAGAATAAGAATTGGAATTCCTGCGGTAAGGAGAGCGACAAAATAGGGGATCAGAAATGCTCCCCCTCCATTCTCATAGGCCATGTAGGGGAATCGCCACACATTCCCAAGCCCGATCGCACTACCTATCGCGGCTAATATGAAAGCCCCTCGTGAATCCCAGCGTTCACGTTTTTTCCCCATATAGAGCCTCCTGGGACACTATAAGGATTAGGTTATAAATGAAAGCCGACAGTATATCAGACTTATTCAGATTTGGCGATATTTAATTTGTCATATTGATGCGTATGAATCTCGCTAAATTTTAAGCTGCACTAATTTTATGATATACTCTATTTTCAATAAGGACTCACGTCCACGGGCGGTCCGGCGGGTATGGACAGGGCCATTGGCATGAGAGGAGATGGCACAACCTTTCGCCAGGACCAGATATGCGTTCGTCTATTTTTGTCGCTTTCGATACTGAAACAACAGGTTTATATCCTGGTTTCGACCAGATTGTCGAAATCGCTGCTTGCCGTTTCTCCAACGGCAGGATGTATGATAATTTCCAGACTCTTGTTAACCCGATGCGTGATATTCCCCCCGAGGTTATAGCTATCCATGGAATTACCGAGGAGATGGTTAGTGATGCACCGGCCGGGGACGATGCGGTCAGGGCTTTCTTTGAATTCGTTGGAGTAGACCCGTTAATCGCTCATAACGCCCCATTCGATGAAAGGTTCATCTCATTCAACTGCCATAAATTCGGAATCGATGCGCCTGGCAATCCTGTCTACGATTCCCTGTTACTTTCCAGAAGACTTTTCCCGGAATTAAACAGCCATGGCCTTGCATCGCTTACCGATGTGTTCGGGATCCCACACGAAACCAAGCACCGTGGAATGCCTGATGTGATCGGACTTCATGGTGTTTTCGAACAATGCCTGAACCGTCTCGAGAAAATTAATGTCCTGACCAGGGATGATTTCGACAGGTGGTATGGCGACACGATCCATTTCAGCCCTGAAAAATACGATCTTCTTGTGACCTTGCCCACGGACTTTAAGCCATTGAAGGATGCCATTGAAAAGGGAGAGTGTCTCGAGGTGGTCTATGAAGACCGCAGCGGGGCCCGCACCACGAGAAGGATCGATCCGCAGGGATTATATGTGGCTTACGGCAATTTATACCTCACCGCGTACTGCCATCTCAGGGAAGCTAACCGGAATTTCAAACTTGAACGTATTCATGCTTTTCGAACAGTAGACGAGACCACCTGCCCGAATTTGGAAAGACCATGACTGATTTGAAAATGTCCGGGCTATGGGGAGCAGAATGGACCAGGCCGGAGAAGTACTAATTAAATTGTTCGCCCCTCCCGTGGTTGCGGCATTCATCGGATTGATCGCACTGGGCCTTGGCTCGTTCATTGTCCGCCCCCTTACAGGAACGAACTACCCCCCGTTCGTGGAGAGTTTTGCTTTCGGCGCTATTCTGATCTCCCTCCTGACTTTCTTCTGGGGAATGTTCGGATGGATGACCGCATATGTAAAATGGTCGCTCGGGCTGGTTTTGATCCTCGCGGGTATCTCAGGATTACTACAGGGTTTCCCCCGATGGCCTGTTCCCCAGGCAAGTTTCAAAAACCGGACTATCCTGGTTTTAAGCCTGTTACTGGCCGTTGGGATACTCATGAGGATTATCCTCAACCCCCTTTTCCCACCTCTTGCCACGGATGAATGCTCCTTCTGGCTTCCCTCTGTGAACGCATTCCTGGAATCCGGAAGGATGGAGTTCAATCCGCATATCAGCTTCGATTCTCACCCGCAAAATGCGGAGATGCTTTATACCTGGGCCATTACAAATGCCCCGCTCACCACCTCGCACTATTTAAATTTCCTCGCGTTTGCTTTTACTATGCTTGCTGTCGTCCGGCTTGGACGGATTGTGTACTCGTTAAAAATCGGTTGGCTGGCGGCCATAATTACCGCATCGCTACTTGAACTCCAGCTCCTTTCCGGGCAGGCCGCTCCCGATCTTTGGCTGCTCTTTTATATCGTCGCGGCTTTACTTTGTACCGCTGAGGGAGTGCGGGACGGAAATCCCGGACGAATCATCCTCGCGGGAATTCTTTTCGGTGGAGCTGCCGGGACCGGCTACACTGCACTGATCGCGATAATCACACTTGCGATTTCGTTCACGCTGGTTGGCCTTAAAAAAAATCTCACACTCAAATTGCCTAAATGGTCGATTTACGGAGCGTTCTTTGCATTTATCCTTTTAGCAGCCCCCTGGTACGTTCGAAATATTCTCTGGTTCCATAACCCGGTGTTCCCCTTTTACTCATCGGTCTTTCTCCCCGGCGGCGGTATCTTTGGCGAGTACGGTCCCGAATGCGCGATAAGGACAGGCTGGATTTTCCATACCGAAACAGCGAAGTATTACTTCGAAAAGGGCGAGTTATGGCCCGAGATTTTGAAATTGTGGCCGGCATGGATCGGTATCCCGTCCGGATTATGGTTCTGGCGTTCATCACTATTCGTGAGGATCTCTATCACCTGGACCATCCTCATCTGGGGATTCTGGATGATTTTTGGTGAAGGAATTTTGCATTTCCCTTACCTTATGTGCCTTATCCCGGTAAACATCATTGTGCTCGCACATTTCTTCAGCCGGGTGTATACAACTCCACCTGGTTCGGAAAGAGGAAGGTTCATCCGGGTAATGCTCTGGATACTCCTTGTCGGCTGGATCGGGATTGCCGGTGCGGGCACATCCAGGTTTAACCCGCCGCTTACGAGCGACCGTGAAGTCCGTATCCTAAGCACGTTCAATTCATCCTACGACCTGGTGACCATGGCAAACACGTCAATTTCGGAGAACATGAGCGCACTGGGGATTCTCTGCGGCGACGGACGATTGTACGCGGACTTCAAGCTGATCGGCGGGAGCGATACAGGCTGGGGCAATCACAGGGTTATCTCCGACAACTGTACATCCGCAGCCGAACTTGTTGGACTTATGCTGAACCGGTATCACACTAATTACCTTATTGTTAACGAGGAAAGATTGCACCGCATTGTTAACGAGCAAGCACACCAAAGGTCCAGTGAGATGTACTGGAGAATAAATAACTTGTTAAGATCGGATGATTTCAATAATAACTTCAAGGAGGTCGCTAGGGTCGGCGAAGGCGCGGTTTACATCGTCAGATCGGACTGATACCAATCCCATTACTTTGGGGACACGTGCTTTTTTCCCTAATTACCAACTAGCATGATTCAAGCTCGTAACTGGAGAAAAAAGACATGTCCCGGGATCGTCACTATATGGGGACATCTCTTTTCGCCCGTCAAAATATACAGGGGACATCTCTTTTCGCCCGTCGAAAAGCAGGTGTCCCCGGTCTTCCCTTTGCCGATATTTCAGGTATAATAATATCATAATAGATTGAAATCATATGTCTATAATTGGAGCAGGACGATGAAAGGATTCCGGCTTAGTGTTTCACTGATAATTACTGCTTTGCTCCTTGTAAACTGTGCGGGATGTGGTGGTCCGGTCACGCCGGGTGATTACATGCCGCCAGTTTGGGACACAACTACTGGCATCACTAGTGTGGTGCCGGGTGAAAACCATGTCACGGTGACCTGGGGTACGGCAACCGACGCCATGACTCCACCGGTTGAGTATCTGCTTTACATCGATGAGGATGACAATCCGTGGGACACGTCACCTGTTATTAAACCGACAAACGATCCGCATGTATTCGCGAATCTCGAGAATGGCACGGAATACTGGTGCAGTGTGCGATCCAGGGACAGTGCCGATCCGCCGAATATTGATGACAATAATGTGGTGATGTCTGCGACGCCTGAAGAGGGGCAGGTTACGCTGGATACAACACCTCCGGTTTGGGATGACACAGTCGGAGTGGTGACTGTCGTTCAGGGGGAAGGTTCTGTGACAGTGGTATGGGGATCTGCGACAGACGCTGAGTCACCGCCG
>CBDURU010000104.1:0-12752 GCA_965369865.1 uncultured bacterium
GGGATGAGCGATACCAGACGCTACATAACACAACCAACTCCGATCCGTATCCGTATGATGTAAGGGCACTGGCTCCCAACAGGATAAGCCTGCTTTATTACGGGACAACCTATTATCCCAATACTCGTTACTGGCGCGGGTTAGGTCAATTTGTCGATCTCGATGGAACTTCGGACCCGAATCCCACATCTGCAATTACCAGGATCACATATGAGCACCAGCTTGTCGAGCCCCGGCATCCCGAAGCCTATGCAGAGGCCTTTAGCGGGTTGGGGAAAAATTTCCAGATGGTAGTTAATCGACAGGATGCAAATGCGGTCGAAGACCTGTCTGAATTCGTAATATCACGATCGTTTGAGGTTAAGGATCCTACTGTCCGTTCACCGGAGGTCGGGGATACGGCACGCCGGGCTGAGGATCCGGGTCTTGGGAGTGTAGACGATCAGATGAGGATCGATAGTGAATATCTCAGGCAGCCGGTAGCCGACCATGTTATCAACCTTCGTTTCCGTTACTGGAATATTAGCGGAGGCGAGATGATCGAAATCAGGTTCGATCCTGATGAATCGACCATCGGCGGTGACTCGATCGATTCAGATGACGGGTACTACAGGTATTTCAATATCTACGGCGATGAAATTTATGTCTGGTACAACAAGACCCCGGGTATAAATCAGATGGTGCCGCTGCTGCCATTGCCCTGTGACCAGAACGATTGCGACAACGTACCGTCTAATTCATTTATGATAAACGGCGGGGTTAGTGGCACCGATGAGTACGAACGCGGGCTGTTATTATTTGAGGGCTGGAGATTTGTGAATGCAATCAGCATTACAGTAAAAACAACAAATAACCGTACTCTGCAGATCTACAAATCCTCAGTTAATCAGAATATCGCAACGAACCCGAATAACCCGGACTACGGCATGGGATTCATCGATTTCGGTCTCAGTGAGGCATTTACCGATGCTGAGGACCAAACGCTGAATATCTACGAACCGTTGTACCAGGCTGCCGATAATGTGCGGTTCAGTACGGCGCCGGTCGGAACAATTACCGATGCGTTTGATTTTGTCGAGCCGAACATGAATCCAAATTACAACGCAGGTGCGTTCACGACACTTCAGACTTTAGTCCAGTCGCCGACACTTGCCCAGAATTCTGACGCGGCATTGAATGAACTGCTGTACAGGTTCTGGAATCAGTAAACTTATTTTTTCCAAATGATGATTTACAATGGTGAAAGCAATCGGGTGAACGCTATGAGAGCAAAAACCACCAGAAAAAATTCAAAGGGCTTCCGGGATGAACGTGGCGTGGTGTTGATCGCCGTGCTGATGTTCATAGCGATGATCCTGCCAATTACTTTGTTAATCCTGGATTCGGTACGGATCGAAAGCCTACTGCCGGTGAATGAGGCATACATGAAAACTGCCGGTGATGAGGCGGATAAAGGTTTCCAGGATGCGCTGGCAGCGATTATCGCTGACCAGGATCACTGGCTGGTTGATTCATCAAGGGATATCACCGATCCATTGCAGCAGTATTTTGTGGACACCGATCCGGATTCCCGGTCCGGAAAGCACGAATTCGATTACCTCGCCGAGATGTGGGCGAGACATCCTGACAACGATACATTATTTCTTGTCGAGCGTTCGCTTGAGAATATCCCTCACGTTGATAACCCGGATGCCGGCGGCGATGAAGACATTCACAGTGTGCCGTGCCGTTGGCAGTTAATGGATGTGCCTTTTGGCATGGATGATTTCGGCGAGTACTACGATGGCGGTGGAGATTCGCCAAAGCTCCTGTTGCCGTTTGAGTATGTAGGGGAATACCTTGACATTAATGCCGATGTTGCTGACATTCAGTATCCGGCGTTCTACATCGATCCAAGCGAACTCAGCATGCTGAATCTGCAAAATGATGTGCCTGCAAGTTCCCCAGCCAAATTCTCATCTATCGACCTGGCCGGGCTTGCATGGGCTGTTTCACCGGCGGATCCGAATTTTTACGAAAACCTTAATTCCCTCGACACGATAGTCCAGTTCGCACCGCGCCCGGCGAGTTATTTCCGGAACACTTCCGGCGATCGAGACGGCGGATTGATCGGCCTCCCGAATGATGAAGGTTCGGTCACTTTTGCTTTTGTGCAGGAGGACGGCGACGCGATTGACCGGTTCGTGTATGACTGTTTCTATGATTACAACAATAATACCAACCAGTACCTTGAGTACATGCCGTTGCAGCAGGCGGTTTCCGAATCGACCTGGGCGAACCAGTATTTCGGGTCAACCGGCGCAAGTACTCTTATTACGGCAGCTTTTATAACCTCAAATAAAGAATACAAGCCTACACCAGGCACGATTACACGTTACCAGCTTGGCGCCGAAGAGGACGACGCAGTACCTGGCTGGCACGAGGCTATTGTTTCCGATGAATCCAACCGTTTCCCAATCAATTACCTTTTAAACATCATCTACTCATCGGACAACTTGAATTACATTGGGTCCAACAGTGACAACCCGATAGTCGAGCGGGATGACTTTGAAGATGATGATCCATGGACAGCAAGCTCCCCTAATTACGGTGGGTACTTGCTCGCGAGGGATATCCTTACCAGCCTTTTACTTGAAGATGGCGATATGGCACGCCTGGCCGACAGTTGGGACCAGGCTCGCTTCGATTCATACCAGGCGAAGGCGGTCTGGCTGCTCAGGCAGATGCTCAGGCGCCGGGAGCAACTGGACGATTCGACCGACTTCAATCGTAACGGTGATTACGATGATGATATTTCGTATGGTGAGATTTTCCAATATCCTGAAATGACAGGAAACGACCCCACGGAACTCCTTCGTGACGGCTCCGGCCGTATGGGCGACGGTCAGGACCTCTGGGACGGTACATGGAGGGTGTTCACAAATCCCAAGGACCTGCTTGCTAACTTCCGGGGGGTAAATCCAGGTATTGGCGATGAGTTAACACCCGGGAACTTTGCAACGCTGAACCAGAGGGTAACTTTCTATTCAATGGATACCGAGCATACTGCTGACCCTGACCATACTCCCATAAGCGGTGGTGGATTCTTCGGGGCACTTGATGTCAGGCTCAATGTCCAGAAAATGGCAAAGAGCGATAACCCATCAACTCTCTGGCAGGATGAAAGTGCGTTATGGGGAATCTTACGAAGGGAGATCGGCAGTAGTCGTGCCCAGAGTATTTTAAACTGGCGTGACGGCCTTGTGGACCTTAATGGTGATGGTGATCTTCTGGATGAATTCATCGAGCAACCCGTCGCGATTGTAAGGTACGATCCGACCCAGGAAAGTTACGAGGATTTAGATAATTTCCCTGTCAGCACAATAACTTACCGGGAGCGAAACCATTCCAACTTCCAGGATCCACTTCTCGACCCCGAGTTTATCGATCCCGACTACCTGAATATCAGGAACCTCGGGGATATGATCACGATCCCGATGAGTTTCAATTCGGGGATGATTGCTTACTCAACGGCGAACACCCCCGGGCAGCTTCCCGACCTGGTGATTAAAACCGAGAATAACCAGGACCCGGATGGTGTAGCTATAACGTTCCCGGACAGGGTGTATCCTGATTTCTCCAACACCGGGGCTGAAATAGCGTATGACGATCAGACTGAAGTTTACCGAAACGATCTCATGCTGTCGAATGAACAGTCAGTCTGGAATGACCGGAAGCATCCTTCATGGGGGCCCGGCGACGGAACGATCTGCTATTACGATCTTGATGATGATATTCATCTGTATGATTTCGCGGCTGATACTGATAATGAAGTACTCGCTGATGCAGGGATGCCGCCGGATATTACGGATACGACGAGCCTTACAAATTTCTGGGGTGTGTGGAACTCAAATAATCTTATTGGTAATGCGATATTCGAGATGGGCAGTCCCGATATCTCCCCATCAGGGGGTAATAACGAGATCGCATTCTCCCAGGTAAACTCCACCATATCCACCGGGGATGAATTCCTGGACCCGGACGTTGCGTACAATATTGTGAGTGTCCGGACCGATGGGACATCACTTGATTTACTCACTGACAATGACTTGGGCACATACGATTACGCGCCGGATTTCTCGCCGGATGGCAATGATATTGTGTTCACAAAAACAACATATAATCCGCAGGGATTTGGTATAACCGTGACCCTTGATGGTATTACATTCACAAATCTTTATGAAATGAGCCGGACAGGCGGGAATCCCAATCCGATGGTTAACTGGTTCCAACCGGCTGTATTTTCACAGAATGTAGATGACGGCTATGTTACGTGGCATTTTGAAGATCCGAATGATATGTCAACTCCAATAATTATCCATTTACATCAGCCCATGTTCCCAAGCTATTCGCCGGACGGGGACGAGATAATTTTCATGGACCTGCTGGTTTCAATAAGAGCGCTTCCAAATGGCAACTTCAACGCCTATGGTACCGAGGTTGAGTTATATAAAATCGATGCTGGTACAATTATGGGTACCTGGAACCAGGTTACATCCCGGGTCACCAATCCCGCTACGCCCGGTGTTTACGAAATTTTCCCGGACTGGGGTGTCGGCAAAGTACAGCTTGCGTACCAGAATAATACCGACTTCGGCACACTCAGGGGAAGAGCGGTCGACATGTCAACGGCAAGCCAGGCAACGACGGACACGGACAATGGCGGTGTGTTCACCGAACAGGATCGTGAGTGGATCGCCACTGATATTCAGAATGCATCCCTCGCGCTTCGCAAGTCGATTGGATTCGGAGCTGACGATCAGAACTGGCTGTTGAAAGATTTACCGTCAGTACCTGAACATGTTGTGGACGTGCTTGAGGTAATCGGCGATGTCATCTGCTTCCGCGACCCGTACGTTACTTATGATTCCAGGTATGGCGGCACAGACCCGTTTGCAGGGATCATGGTCCCGCCTCTCCAGGCATATCCGGGCAGGGTGAATATCAATACGGCATCGAGACCGGTATTAAGGTCGTTGTTCCTGATGATGTTCCAGGGTCCCGAACAGGATATCGATAATTCTAATGGAGTTAACGGTCCGCACCCTAGAGTGAGCAGTGGTTTGACAAGCAATTACCTGAACCTCAGGACGAGCGCCACAGGCGACTATGACAGGTTCATGGCGATGATGATTGCGGACAAGTACGCTCACCAGGTGTGCGAATACAGACGATGGGTTTATAACAACCAGGGCCATCTTGGGATCACGGATGAAACAGTTCCAAGTAATTTACCAATATACGAAACTGCTTTCCAGAACGACTCGATCTTTACAAGCCATTATCGAAATTACAGGGCGAACCCGTTTTACCCGTTAGTGGATACCGATAATGACCCAAGTAACGACCCGGATATTAACAGAAGCAGTCCCGATCCGCCTTTCAGGTCAATCGCCGATCTCTTCAGGGTCATGGTCTATGACGATGATACATTCGGTGAGGACTGGACTTATGAGGGAATCGGGTCTGCCGCGGGACCTGCCTCCGGAGACCTTCCAAGGGCTTATGATTCCGATGGTAACCCGACAGGATCACTGAACGCCCTTGATGTTTTCGGTCCGATTTATAATGCATCCGATGAGAGAACCTGCACGCATCCCGATGACGGCGGCCATCTTGCCGGCGGTACGATGTACGGGTTCAGTGCGCGAGTAGATAACGATTTCGATACCTCGGTGAATCCGTTTTACAACAATTTCTACGAGCATCAGATGTTCAGGCTGTTCTCCGCGGATGATTTCAGAAGGATCGCACCGTTAATTACCACTCGCACCTATAATTACCGGATTGAAAGTCGAGGTGTTCTCAGGATAGCGTCGGGTGCGGCCAGGACGGATATCCATCGGGATAAAATCTGGATCATCACAACCAACACCGATGCGGCTTTCGGTGGAAGGGTGCAGCCCTCGCTGGATCTTACCAATGCTTTCGATACGAGTTTTACAGCCCAGAATCGTGGAGACGATGAATATTATGTGCTGTATTTCGAAGAAACACCGCAGAGCGGGCTGGCAATAACACGGGGAAATTTTGTACCGGATTGATAACTGAGAATGATTTCATGAAACCGGGGTACTGGTGTATCCCGGTTTTTTTATAACCTTAACTTAATAAGACGATTGAAAATAATTCGGGACGATATCAGGGCAGGCGGGTGATATCCGAAATTAGGGAGAATTGCCATTCATTTGAGTGCCGGGGACTGGTTGAATCCGACTACTATTTTGGACTGAACCTTTATCAACTGACCTGCGTCATAAGCACACTAAGAAAAGTATGGATGGAGGAGAGAGATAACCTCCCGAACATCATATTTTAACCCAAAGTAAGCGGTGAGTTAACTTGACTTTCACCTACCGCACAACTATCATGATCACTTTGGTATTGCTTATTTATAATGTACTTTTTCGCGTTTCAAACGTGGGAATTTTTTATCTATTATCCATGTTTTCCAGGAGGAAATCTTTGTGAACACTGGAAGCAGCTTTTTGACTAGGCTTCTTGGTATAGCCTTAGCCTGTTCAATAATAACGGTTGTAACTGTGATGGCACCTGGCCACGCAGATGCCGGTTGCCGGCTGGCGGGTGTTGATATCATCACCGATACAGCCGGAGAATCGGTAGTACTGTCGGTGGAAGGCACTCCCGAATACCAGGTCGTTCCGCTTGGAGACAATTCCGGGCTGGCAATTGTCCTGGCTGATTGTGAGTTAATCGACGGGTTCAAACTTCCCGAACTTGAGCCGGGATCGGTTATCAGGCTGATAGAGTATCGACTGACCCTTCTTGCCGGTACCCAGAGTGTGGAGCTGATTATCCACATGGTGGATGGTGCCTATGAGGGGTATAACGTCGACAATTCTGAGCCTGGTATCATGAAACTCGGGCTTGCCCCGGAGATCGAAGTGCCGGTGGTAGATCCTGAACCGGTTCCAGCAAGTGAGGTTGTAGAGGACCTTGAGGTCATGTGGTACGGACCGAGGGAGGGCGATCCGGATGCTATCTTCCGTGTCGAGTCAATCGATCTCGAGACTAGTGGTGATACCGAGGTGGTGAGGATTACACTGGATAAACCTGCCACACCGAGTATTCGGAAATTCTCGTATCCCAACAGGATTGTTTTCGAGCTGGAAGGCGGTTACTTGGCTGAGGACGTGGATGAATATTTATATACCAGCCGGGACGGTCTGGTTACGAAAATTGATATCCTGTTTTCTCCCCAGCATCTTGCGGGTGTTTTCCAGTTGATAATCTCCTGTCCCGATATGGGCAGCTATAATGTCATTGAGACTGGTTCTGAATTTACAATCACTATCTCAGGGGTTACCGAGGTAGAAGAGCTTGTCGAAGAGCTTGTTGAGGATACCCCGATCGAACCTGCGTCTGTGGATATAGAAATTGAGGACGACGAGGAAGTTGTTGCTGAGTCAGTCGAGGTGTTAGAAGAGCCTGAGGTAATTGAGGAAATACCGGTGGTTGAAACTGCCCCGGCAGTCGAGGAAATCACCTATGGTGATACAGAACCCGAGGCTGAGATTCTTGAATCTCCTGAGCCTACTCCGGAAGAGGCAGCAAATGATGATGTTGTTAACACACAGGCTGTGGATGAAGGTCCCGGATTCTATGAGTATCCATCCGTACCGATAGCGGACGAGGAATTAGAGGGCGGCAGTTACAATTTCCCTGAAGCTGAAGAATCGTTCGACCCACTGCATGTTTCGGATGCGATCGTCAGCCTGAACGTATCAGGTGCCAGGTTTGTGGATGTAATGATGATATTGGCGGAGCAGGCCGGAGTTAACTATGTACTCGATGCTTATTGGAATATCTCACCGACCGGTTTCATTCGCGAAGGATTCCGTCCACCAGGAGGCCCGAGTGGCGGGGGTGGGGGCGGAGGTTTCGGCGGTGGAGGCGGATTTAATCCGAGGGATATGGGTGGAGGCGGAGATGTCACCATGCATCTCAGTGAGGTTCCATTCGATACCGCGTTCGGGTTGCTTATGCAGTCCTTCAACCTTAAATTCCAGGTTTTCGGTTATACAGAAGATACTGACCCGATCTTGTTCATTTCAAGTCGTGAAAGAATCGAGCAGGAGCTGGGCTTAGGAACCATACAAATTTATCAACTCCACTATATTGATTCCGGTTCCGCATTTAATTTCCTGCAGACAATGGACCTCATGCCGTCTACATCCGGATATGGTATCTGGGAGTACGGCGGCGGAGGTGGCTCCGGTGGTAGTGGCGGAGGGGGTTACGGCGGCGGTGGTAGCGGTTACAGTGCCAATTACCCGGGTGCTTTTATGGACCCCGTTGGTGGCGTACCTGCAGTTGATTACGGTATGTATCCCAACGGCTATGCTTCCATCCCGATCCCACAACCCATGCAGGGTGTTGGTGGGGGCGGTTCCGGCGGCGGCGGCTTCGGTGGAGGCGGCGGCGGCAGCGGGGGCGGTGGCTTTGGTGGAGGCGGCGGCGGCACAGGTGGCGGCGGACAGGGTCAGATAGCAACCGCTAAAGGTGGAGCTATCGGTGTTATTGCAACCGAGGAAACCCACGATCGGATCCGTGAAGCCCTTCTTCAGATTGATAAGCCGCCGAAAATGATCTTCGTTGAAGCGACTTTCATAACCTACGATGAAACTAATCCCGATGGTCGTCCGATTCAATACGGGCTTCAGAATATAGGTGACTGGGCTCTCGAATTTGGTGGCGATCGTTTCTATACTGCTTTTGACACATCCGGTAGTGAAGGTCTCATATTTGAGATCCTGCCGAAGAACCAGCGGATGCCATTCGATGACTTCCGTGCAAGGTTTCATTACCTGTTCTCAGATCGTAACGCGAAAATCATTGCAAGTCCTCGTGTCGCAGTAATAGACGGATTTAATGCTACAATTAACGTTACTGAGAACCGCCCGTTCATAGTTGACGGTGGTGTTGTCATCGACCAGTTCGGAAACCCGATTCCGGCACCCGACATTGTAACCTTCGTCCCCACAGGGACAACTCTAAGTATTACCCCTTACATTGACGACTATGGCAATGTGACGATGGCAATGTCCCCGACCAATACGTCGCTCCTTGGTGAGCCGACTCTCGTGGATGGAAACCTTATCTTTGGTACGGCTACTGCGAATATCAGTACAGTCCTGAGGATGCGCGATGGTGAAACCATCATACTTGGCGGGCTGAAAATCAAGAACAGGGATTATCAGACCACAAGGCTGCCCCTTCTTGGCGATATTCCGTTGATCGGCGCGTTGTTTGGGAAAACCATAATAAACATTACCGAGAGCCAGTTGATTATTTTGATGACGGTACATCTGGTCGGTAGCTGATTGATGAAACTGGTTGGTTCCATCCCGGAAGTTTCAACGAAAAAATGGCCAAATAATAAGCAAATCCGGACAGCCAGTGAAATATATAACTGGCTGTCTGTTTATACAAAAAGGAATTTCTTGAATGAATTATTTTTAAAAAAGTTCCTTTTAATCAAACCAGATCGGGCGGACAGTTGTCGTAAAGATATTATAAAAAGGTCAAGTGCCGGGTGGGGGAACTTGTGGATTATTATGATATAATAAACCCGGTGAGGGGATACCGATTGAATTACTTTAAAATAAGACCCTCACAATAAAAAAAAAACGGGATTTATAAAGGTTAGCCATGGCAGAAAAGAAAGTTATTGGCATTGATTTTACTACCAGGGAAATCCGAATGGCACAGATCGCCTACGGTCGCGGGTTACCCAAGATCGAACGATTTGCCATCGGTCCGATACCTGAGGGTGTTTTCTCCGGTGGAAGGCTTGTGGAGCCTGGCAGGCTGGCAGAAGCCATCAAGGAACTTCTAAAAGGATACAGGTTTACTGCCAAACGTGCGGTCCTTGGCATCAGCGGCAAGTACGGTGTTACCCGGATGCTTACCCTGCCCAAGATGACCGCGGCGCAGACCAGGGACGCTATCAATCTCCAGTTAAACCAGTATGTTCCTTTCCCGCCGGCGGACAGCTTGTACGATTTCAAGACGCTGAGGGAAATCAAAACTGAGGAACAACCATCCCAGGAAGTCCTACTCGTGGCAACCAGGCGGTCCAGCATCCAGCCACTGCTGAAAGTCGTAAAATCCGCCGGGTTATCCCTGATTGGAATTAAGATTACTACCCTGGCATCGTTCAGTGTTTTTGAAGATATTTACATGGACAGTGAACAGGCGATCGCTTTCGTCGATGTCAGGGATTCTGTCACTGATATTTCGTTCGTTGCTGAGAATTATTTCAGGCTGGCCAGATCCATTGAGTTTGGTCTGGTTAACATGACAGAGCGGATCAGGACGAAAATGGGGCTCAATTACAACGAAGCTGTTGAGCACCACTACCAGAATCCTGTCGACCTGATGGAGAGCTATCGTCCGGCGTTGACAGATACGGCAGAAGAGGGAATTGCCGGTGGGGACATTCCAACAATTCCAGAAGGTCTGGACCCTGAGGATCTCGACCGCCAGCTCGGACTTGCTAAAGGTGTGGAAACTACTGAGAAGATGATCCGTGATGCCGTGCTAAGGTCTCTTGGCCAGTTTGTAAACGAGCTGATGAGGTCTATCAGGTACTACGAGAGTCAGGCTCGTGGCCGGGCAAGAGTTGGCCGAATCGTAATGTTCGGTTACATAGGAGGGCTTCAGGGCCTTTCTGAATATCTCGGCGAACAAATAGGCATAGATGTTACCGTTGTCACTGAGCTCCATGGAGTGGAAAGCGTTCTTGATCCGACAGATGAAGGTGAATTGAGAGGCAGGGAAGCTGTCCTTGTGGTGCCGATAGGGCTGGGTATAGAGGGCGCTAAAAGCAAGCGGATCGATCTTAACCTGATACCTCGCGAGGCGGTCTTCCGGAGGAAGAGTTTCAACGCGTTAAAATTTGCGGTTGTAGTCGTAATAATAGTGGCCGCGATACTCGCCAACATATACATTACCCGGGACAATGAATTTAAGCAATTTAAGGATGAAGAAACGGAACTCCAGCGGAAAATAACATCGATCCAGCATCTCTACGATCGATCGCAGGAGTTCAAGCAATATATCGACACAGTACAGGGGAAACTAGCAGGGGTTGTGACTTTGGCGGCATCGCAACCGCCCTGGCCCGTAATTGTGGATGAACTAGGGCGTGTAATGCGTGAACGTGCCTGGATAGATGAATTTCACTGGGACGCGAACGGTGCGTCCTGGGAGGTTCACGGCTTTTGTTACGGCACGGATGAAATGCAGAGGTTGCTGGTCAATCTCTACCATTCAAAAATTCTTAATTTCTCTACCTGTGGGGATTGTGACGCTCAGAACCTGGATCAGTCAGAAGGTACCCTCGGTGGCGGATTCGGTGGTAGCTCCGGTCCCGGAGGTACAGGATTTTCATCAAACCTGCCGGATTACGGGCAGGGTGACAACCGCTCGTTACCCGATGGGGTCGAGATTCACGGTCCGTTATCCGGACCAAGCCCAATGGCTGATATACCGCGTCCCAGGCCAAGGTACAGGATCCCGGAAGGCGGCAGGGGTGATTACGATATTGAGTGGTACTTCCGCGGTCACGAATTCATTGTTCCAATTTTCTATGAATTCAAGATTAGCGGCACCGTTAACCAGGCTGTAATGCAAAGCGGTATGGATATGTTTGCAGATGCAGGCCTTGGCACCATTACCGGTAGAACACCACCGTCACCAACGGGTGGCGGAGCTGGTATGCCCGGTCTTGGTGCAGGTGGCGGACCTGGTAGTCTGCCTTCCGGTGGAAGTTGATTTTATTACAGTATTAAATATGAAAATTATATAACAAGGAAATATCAGCAGGAGAGCTTCAATGGATAAAGCACAGCCAGGCCGGGGAACACAGGATATTACAGTAGTGTGGATTGTTTTCGTCCTTATGGTCGTCGGTATGATTCTTGCTTACTGGTTTCTGCTATATAAACCAAAGGTTGAGGATATCACCGCGGTCCAGGCCTCGATACGGTCAAAGGAAAGCACGCTTGATAATTATAAAAGTGAAGCAAGCCAGCTTTTGAATTATGAAGACCAGTTTGCGGCTCTGGTTCATGCCTGGAACACTAACCAGCACTTTTTCGTCAATGGGCTTACATACGACGAGAACACCGGTACGTATAAGAAACCCTTTGAAGGGCGGGAACAATGGGCAATATTCGATGCATTAAAGGCTGTTTGGTCTGCAGCCAGATTTGCCGGTATTTTCCTGTCGGAAATGTGGGTTGCGGAATCGCTGGATTTCTACATGGATGACGTTCCTTTCGAAATTCCCTGGGAGCTCCAGAGTGCGATAGGCTGGGAAGCGAAAAATTCCGAACGCGGAGAGAATTCGGACCCGTTATTCACATCCCATATTTTCTCAATCAAGTTCTTTGGCGACCTTGAGGAAATGCGGCGGTTCATAGAGATTCTACAGAAGCTTGAAGGTGACGTACAGAAGATATATTCGGTTCACTGCTTTGAAACCGCTAACGAAGCAGCTTACCGTGCTCAACCTCTCGGGTTCAGTGACATTGTACTGACGAATATCACGCTCGAGATCGATATGATGCTCACTGTCCATGAACTAAACCCGGATGCCCCAAGTCCCAATAATCCACCGGATATTCCCGGTACCGCATCATGCTCCTACAGCACCGGCGGCGGTGGCGGCGGCGGCGGAGGCGGCG
>CBDURU010000105.1:0-12667 GCA_965369865.1 uncultured bacterium
GATTTTCGAGGCTTGGGGGATGGAGATGTCTCACTTTGCTTGTCAACGGCACCCGATTTGATTGCCATGTTGTTAGTTTGGGGAATATTTAATATTGATATTCAAGGTTATTTCAAGCTGTACAGGTGATCGAGGATTCTCCCGACATGAGCGTCCCATGTATGATTTTCAAGGGCCTTCCGCTTTGCGGCTTCGCCAAGTTTGCCTCTAAGTTCCATGTTATCGCACAGGCGGCCGATAGCGGTGGCGAGTTCCCCTGCATTTCCGGGTTTTACCAGGAGGGCGGTTACTTCATGTTCGAGGATCTCGCCAAGCTGATCGAGATCGGAAGCAATGATGCCTTTGCCGAGAGCCATGTATTCAAACAGCTTGGTCGGACTCCCGAAAAACGGGGTTCTGTCGGGATTGGGTACGTGGGGGCTGAGGAAAAAATCCGAGCACATCAGGTATTTCGGTGCCTCATCCTGGGGTATAAGTCCGCTGAAAGTTACACGATTAAGGACATCGGAAATCCTGAGTTGATCTTTCATCCTGTTAATCAACGGCCCTCCCCCGATCAAAAGAAAATGCAGCCTTGAATTATTTTTCAGCGCAAGCGGTATGGCTTTCGCGAGCACCTCGACCCCATGCCACGGGCTGAAAGTGCCGATGAACCCTGCCACGAGAGTGCCGCCAGGAATTCCAAGGCTGGATTTCAGATCATTAATTTCATCATCCGAAAAACGATCCGGATTAAACGTGTCGGGGTTTACGGCATTGGGATTAACCAGAATCCGATTTTCATCGATACCACGTTCCAGAAGTTCATCTTTTAAAGGCTTTGATACAACTGTAATCATATCCGCCGACTGGAGAACGTAGTCCTCAATTTTTTTAGCGATCCCCGGTAGTTTCAGACTCGTGCCCCAGTGCTTTTTAATCCAGACCTCGCTTCCATTATATTCAAGGATCAAAGGCACGCCGAGCTTATTAGAAATTGTTACGGGAACAAAACTGTCCAGGGCATACCTCGCGTATACCGCGTCGGGCGGTTTCATTTTCAGAGCTTTCATTCCAATGTCCAGGACAAGCCGGTTATAAAAAAGGAGCGACATTTCATGAATATTACGGTAAAAATTATCAGGCCGGATAATAATCGATCGCGCGGATTCATCAACAAGCAAAGGTTTCTCAGGGGCGATTATATCGATGCTTAATCCCCGTTTGAGAAACGCGTTGATAACTCCCGCGACGTGCCCGATACTTCCACCGGCCTTAACACCGAACCAAAGATCGGTTTTCAAATACAGGATCCTGCGCACGCTGCCTTTTGCGACATGGCGCATTGTTGTGAATCCCTTAAGGCCCCCGGTGACCCTGTTATTCACATTTCTTACTAACTGCCGCCCTGCGATCGCCTGGGAAAACGCCGATGGTAATTCGTTTACGATCAGGCCGGTCCATGTAAGGGGATAAGTTACGCCTTTTGTATCAATTGCCACTCGCCTTAGGGCAGGCACCATGCACGCGAGTATGTAAAGAGCGGTATGTCGCGATTGGTGGTCCCAGTCGAAGCTATAGATCGCGAAGATCCCACCGCCGGATTCGCGATGGATTTTTTTCACCAAGCCAAGCCCTCCCAAAGGGCCGCGGTTTTTTATTTCCGATCCTCTAATAAAAGTGCATGATTTAACCCCCAGCATTTTGCCGAGGGATTCTTCATCGATTTCGTCGATGGGGAGAAGGCTGAGTATTGTAGCGTGATCTTGCATCTTGAACTTCAGCCTGTTCGCTCAACGCCTCCTTTACTGGCAGTAATCATCCGGAGAACTTTACCCCTGGTAGTGGTCCGGTTTGAAATAGTATCGGGTAACTCGGCAATTTGGTGGTAGTGGGTCAGAAGGTATTAGTTTTGGCGGTCCTGATGATAAGATAATATGAGGTTTTTTTCATGGTATTTTTCATCTTAACCCTATTTTTTTGACAGATTTTAAGTTATATTAAGAGAGATTAAGAGAGATTAAGAGAGATTTGGATTCAACTAAAAGCATTCATCGCTGAGCTATGATGAGCCTTCACTGCCATCTAGGTGCAAAATATATGTTTATTGTGGTGGGACACCATTCCTTGACACTCCCAACCCGATCATGTAGAATTCACACCCTCACACAAAGGTTAATAAGCTCAGAGCACAGACGAATGAGTGTCTTCTTTTGGTTGTTTTATTGTCCATTTAAAAAGGGCATTTACCCTCCTCTAATTACTTTTGTCCTACTAGAGGCCGGTTTTATATTGGCTCTTTATAAATTTTCATTTTTACCAGAGCAAAATCTCTACATCCAGCTGTTATTAATTTTCTGTATGCTGTTAGGACTCATAATGCTAGTATTTGAGGTGTGGACCCGGCACATAGAGGCTGGGAGTTCATTCCCGGTCCCCATCAACCCAGTAATCAGATGCAACTTGGATCTGGTTTATCAAAAAGCGGTGGAAGAAAATGACACTAAAGTCGCTGAACATTCAAGATTCACGATTCTCCGTATTTTTAGAGGGGCACTGAAGCCGTATTTAGTACCTGCAGAGCGATGCGGAGCATATGAAGATCACATATCTAGAGCTAGGTTTGGACTCGGTGAGGGTGGAGCTGGCCAAGCTTGGAGCAAAGGAGTAAAGCAAATCCAAGCAGCGTCGTGTACTTATCAAGAAGATCAAAGACAGTGGGCAACGGATATGAAGCTTAGCGAAAGCCAAGCAAGACAACTGAATATCCACCCAAATGTTATTGCTTGTATACCAATTAAACATGATAGACATATTATTGCAGTACTAAGCATTGACCTTGATGGATTGCTCATTACTGATCAGCAGGTAGTCAGAAAATGGGTGGAAGACGTAGAAAAGTACATTGAGCCTTACCTGGCAACACACGTGTCCTGTACTGTAGGATAGTTTGAGGAGAACAACGATGGTTAATGAACTGAAGAAAGAGATCCCTATACAATCGCGTGAGATATACGCAGAATTTGAGGATGTCGAGGGAGAACCACATCTCAAAATGGGCCTCACACTTCAGGATATACCTGACAGCGTGGAGATTAGTGTGAGAGGCTCAAGTCTAATACACAAATTTCACTACTCAGACAGCCAAGGTTACGAGTCCCATATCCCTGATGACATGCCCTATCTTACGTTATACTTAGGTACTGTAGATGGTATTTTGATCGGTTTCGAAATAGATTTCGCCAAAATGCCGGGTGGGGAAACAAAGAAGGTTACTCTTGCCTTTGAAGACAAAGAAACATATGAAGCTGTACGATCAGAGCTTGATAAGTTAGCAGCCGAAGCGCGGGGTAAGCAAAATGTTCTCAAGTCAATGAACTTCACAGCAATTGGCCGGATTCTTGAAGACCACATTATGGCAACGGCGAATGGTTAGTTGGAGATCAAAGCAGCGATTCAATCTGACCCACTACTTCAGCCCTCGAACGCTTCCATTTCGGATTCATCAATGTCGAAATTCGACCAGACATCCTGAACATCGTCGTTGTCCTCGAGCATTTCCATCATTTTAAGGACATTCTGCGCGACCTTTCCGGATACCCGGACAGTCGATATGGGCTGCATAATTAATTCGGAGTTGGCAAGTATAATTTCAGCTTTCTCAAGACCGGATTTTACGTCGTTAAAACTGGTGTATTCCGTGTAGATATCCCACATGTCCCCGCCGTCCTCGATATCATCGGCCCCAGCCTCAAGCGCTATCTCAAAAACCTCATCCTCCGTGATGGTGTCCTTTTTTATCTGGATGAAACCCTTTCTTTCAAACTGGTATGCGACACTGCCGCTTCCTCCAAGATTGCCGCCGGCCTTTGCAAATATGTGGCGGATATCCGCGGCCGTCCGGTTTTTATTATCGGTCAGCGCCTCGGCAAGGATTGCCACTCCTCCGGGGCCATAGCCTTCATAGGCGATCTCTTCCCAGTTTTCACTTGCCGCTTCAGCCCCGCTGCCCCGCTTGATGGCACGTTCAATATTGTCGAGGGGCAGGTTGTTCTGCCTGGCCTTGTCGACGATGGTTTTCAGGCGTATGTTGCCGCTGATATCACCGCCGCCCTCCCTTGCAGCGACGGTGATCTCCTTAATCAGCTTGGAGAAGAGCTTTCCCCTTTTGGCGTCGGTAGCCCCTTTTTTGCGTTTAATCTTGCTCCACTTAGAATGACCAGACATAGATAATCCTCCAGACCAGGGTCGGTAGAAATTATTATATCCGATTGTCGGCAGGATATAAAATACCGGGCGCGGGAAACCCCGGTACGGTTGCACATCGTTGAAATCAACTGTATCTTTTGCCTGCGTATGAATATTGTTTATCCCGGAAGAGGACAGTCCAGATGAAATCCAGACGAATATTAATCCTGATTACGTTTGCTCTACTGATAATCGGCCTTCCAGGTCCGGCCCGTGCCCAGGATGAAACGGGAATGATTGAATTCTCAATCCTGATGGATGATCTTGTCGATAAGATTGTCATCATCGAGAATGCCTACTCGCTGTCGCTTACAGGCTCGATCGCGAGGACCCGAAGGCTCGAAGCTTACACGGACCTGATCCCGGAGATCGAAAGCATCGGTACTGCCGCCGAGGGCAGGTCCGACAAGAATTCATTGCTTTTAGAGATGCTGATCGATGTCGCGAGCCTGATGGATCCTCTGAATGACGATTTCATGCCTGTGCTCGAGGAGTTGTGGGTCCGGTCGGTTGTTTTACGGTGCGAGACGCGGGGGATCGGGCCGGAAATTGTTAAAGATTACATAAGGCGGGAATCGTCGGGTTTTGTAGCCAACCGCGGAAATTTCTCACACCCGGAATTCGACCAGGCAGCCCTTAATGTTGAGGACCAGGTTAATATCTTTTTCACCGGATTCGGACTGATCGTTCTTGTTCATATGGACGGCGGATTGGATTACGCGATCGAAATCTATGAAGATGCCACCGACCTCAAGG
This sequence comes from uncultured bacterium, assembly GCA_965369865.1. Taxonomy (GTDB): domain Bacteria; phylum JAJVIF01; class JAJVIF01; order JAPKYR01; family JAPKYR01; genus JAPKYR01. The sequence continues at coordinate 4,984 of CBDURU010000105.1, forward strand.
GCTATTTTACCAACCAGTTGATGTTCAGGGCGGTTGACCTGGACGTCGACGGCCTGCCGGTCCTCGAAAGAATCCTTCGGGATTCTGAAGGTACGCCGATTGTTACAGAACTCCTGTACGGCATGATCGCGGGGAAACTGCTGGGTCCGGCAGGGCAGTTTGGAAACGAGTTGACCCTCACAGTCGAATGGAAATCAACGATAGCGGACTGGACTTTCGATTATATAACCATCCCCGACCGTCTCGAAGCCAGGCTTGAGGTGCCGTTCTACGGTGTGGACTTCGAGTACGGCGATCTCATCGCGGAAGCCCTCCTCGGACTGCTCGGGCCGATAGGGAAACCAAAAATCCTTGAACTTCTCTCATCGGAAGATCTTATGAGAAATGTAATCGGACTTGAATCGCTCCGATGGTTTGATATCGACAGGTATCCGGATGATGCTGCGGAACTTTTCGAGACTGCCGAACCCCTGATGGCAAAAACCGATTTTACACTGGCGGTACTGGCGAAAGAAGCTTTCGACGCCGATACATATTACATTGGCGAACCGTACGATGAAACCCGTCGAGCGCGAATCGCCGCGAATATTCCCCACCTGTGCGATCTCATGCGGCGCGCGTATGAACATGAGGCTATAGAATACATCGCCAGCACGGCATGGCTTGATATTTACCAGGAAGGGAGCCTTGTCGATCTTCTAGTCGACTGCATGCCAATGGTCGCGCAGGTTGTGAATTCCGATTTTCTGGCTAAACAGGAAAACCCTGACATTTCACTTCCCGAAGGGGAAGTTAAACTCATAACCTATTTCATTCCCTTGGATAACCTGGTACTTTTCACCTCCACCGAGGAAGCGGTTCTGGGGTTCCTTCTCGATGAACTCGATGGTGATGAGATTAACCCGTTCAGGATATGGACCTATGTCGATTACCTGAATGCCTGGGTAGACTCGGGCGGCGAGATATCGGATGAATGGTTGAACGCTCTAATTCGAATCAGGGCATGGACGAACAGCGGCGCATCATTGATCCAGGGGGATGAATTGAAAAGCAGGCTGGATGAAATGATGTTTTGAGATTACATGTGCAGGATGCACATGCGACTGAAGATCATGTGCAGAATGCACATGTTACAGATGCACATGTTACGCTGGAGATCTTCTTGCCTGGCGGGTTGCATGCTTAAGGCGGGATACATCGGACTTCCTGATTTTTCGGCCCGAATATAAAATATACTGGTACCCATCCGCAACTTTCCCCACAGCCTCGCCCCACTCATGTGACATCAATTCCGCATGGATTACGCAATCCATCTCGGTAGCCAGACGGTCGGGCCTGACGCCATTCCCGATAAGGATTTTTCGTACGCGTTTAAGGCTTTTACTTCCAATCGCAAGTGCCTGATTTTTTACGAAATCCGGATCGAACACACGTCGAGTCACGTAATTCAAGAGTAGGATCGAGAATGAAGCCACGAGCAGCCAGAGGGGTCCATCACGGTTAGTTTTTTGACGGCTTAACATCGGATTGGCAAATTCGTAGAAATCAAGCTCCCTCTGTTTTACGAAAGTAATGGCCGAAGCGATAACCCGATTAACAGCGGGGAAAATTTTGGTTCTGAACTGTCCGATCGGGTCGTAAATGTACAGGTTTTCGACCATATTATGGAGCATTAACCATCTCCCCGCCGCCTGTTCGCCGAATCCCCGCACCCAGCTTTGCGGCGTCGGATCGAATTCCACCCATCCAAGTTCGGGCCAGAAAACCTCGACCCAGGCGTGAGCGTGGCGTTCCTGCACGATATACAGGTTTTTCAGAAGGCTGTAATTGCCGGTGGAATAGCCCGTCACAACCCGTGCCGGAATCCCGATCGAACGGCAGAGCACCGCAAGCGATGTTGAAAAATATTCACAGTGCCCGCGTCTCGGGTCCCAGGCGAACAGAAAATAATCAATCGCGTCGAGTTCCGGGGGGACCGCCGACGGGGGATTGAGGGAGTAATTGTAGGATGATTTTAAAAACCGCAGAAGCGCATTGACGCGTTCGTACACTGTATCCGCGCCAGCGGTAATCTCGTAGGCTTTCGCCCGTATCCTGGTGAAATTATACCCGGTGTCCCTGTCACCCAGGGTTCCTTTTTCCGGAAGCTGTGTGTAGCGCTCGAAAAATTCAGGTTCATCCTCTGCAAGTTCATGCAGGTTGTAATCGAACGCGTTCAGGTGGACCCCGCCCGCGAAATCGAATTTCATTGACATGACCTCGTAGGTCTGTCCAGCGACCATGCTGTCGCCCGCATCGGGTGGAACAATAGTAAAGGTGTCGTCGATTCTGACGCCGGGAACCGGCATTAAGATTTCCCTCGCCTGGTATGCGGTGAAAATAATGCCGGGAAGGTCGGTTTTAAGGTGGTAAACCTGATTGATTTCCTCGCGATGGGTATCGGGATCGGCCTCGATACCATCGTTTCGAAGTTCCGGCCCGTATTCAGCGTGGAACATTGACCGTCGCACGTTTGGTGCGCCCAAAGACCAGGTGGCGGTAGTGATATTCTCGCTCTGGGTCCATCCACGGCCTGTATAAATATCGAAACATTTCCCGCGCCAGTACGACTGGAGATTTGATTCGACCTCCATTACCACCTCGGTTGAGGTTGAATTTTCGATCAGCCTTCCCTGTGCGATATTGAATTCAGTGTCGAATCCGCTATAGTACTGCGCCTGTCCGGATGTGATGACTCCGGTAATCAGAGCCGTTTCCTGATCGGGGTCGGTTTCCAGTCCAGTCGATCCGAAAGCTCCAAGCAGCGCGATCTCGGTACCGGGGGCTTGCGTATGATCCACAGTAAAATAAAGGCTGCTGGAAATGATCCATGAAAATAAAACCACGGGAACTGTAGCGCCGATCGCCAGTCCGAGGTACCTCGCAAGTTGCCGCGGCGGTTTATTTGAAACCGGGACCGGCGCGTAATCTTCAAGGAAATCATACGTGTATTTCAGGTGTGAGTGGCGTTTACTCCGTCGGGGAAGCCGCGCGAACTCATCGACACTTCCAAGGAACATCGCGATTCCGATCATCAGGAGGAATCCCAGGAGGCTGTAGACATATCCCGCCGAGAATGACGGAATCGCCGTAAAAACCATCAGGGTAAGCGAGATCGTGAGGGGGAATATGAAGTCCTGCTTCCGGAACAACTTGAAACATCGCAGAACCAGCATCATGGTGAGCATCTCGCCGAGATAAGTACCGAACGAACCCGTGTTTTCATAAATCTGGAATGCGAAATAAACAAATACAACAAGCCCGGCGATATCAAGAATGATCCCGATAGTGGCGTAATGCCTGTTGCTCAGAATGAACCCGGTCATCACGGCGACGACGAGGATTGCAAGGAGGTACCATCTCAGGTGTTCATTGGGCAGGATAAGATACACAGTATTGATCGCCACGGCATAAACACCGAGCCAGGCTGCGTAAACAAGAAAATTCGGTTTGTCCTGTGAGGTGGCCATATCCTGGAAATTAAAATGCTTTTAATATTTTACCACGGTTCCGGGCTTTAGGTTTCATAACCAGTAAGACAGGCAACATTGGGTCCGGTTCATTAATGTTTTAATCCGGAAACCGGGTTTCTTGCCGTAATTTGTTTTAAAAAATTGTTGATATTTATACGAGAGAATGGTTACTACCATGGATTGGCTGCAAGTTCTGTTAAATAATTGGTACCCAATGTTTGATTCGGTAACCTCTGGTAGCTTTTTGGTACCCTTGACATGGTTTACTATATAAGGTATTAATACATTACGAGCTTTATTACTTATTACCTTAATATACATGTAACGAGATATTATGCTGGCTTGGGAAGGTATAACCTTGATGCACGCTGTTGCCACGTGATCGATCACATGTTTGTGTTTGACGTGTGGCAATTTTTATAAAGCGGATGTGGAACAAGTACCAGGAAGTGAACAAAGGAGAGCCCGTCATGACACGAGTTCACAGAACAGTTGCCTGTATCATCGCAATTCTAATATTGACCGCGGTTACAGGCCTTGTTGGGTGTTCGAATGGTAAGGGTAATACAACACAACCACCTTCAACACCTGAAATAAATGCGGATGTAACCCCGGTAACAAGTCCCCTGGGCGATTCGTCGTCACTCGGCTACTTTCAATTTGTATTCGATGACGATGGCACGGTAAGGGTCGAGGATACTGACCCGATTCGAGGTGCGGAGGCCAACGTAACGCCGTTTGTATCTCTCATTATAGAGGACTTCTGGTGGGATGAGGAGACACGCACCTGGCATATTGTACTGGGAATTAAGAACATTTCCGTTTTCACCGGATATGGCGTCTGGTTAGTGCTTCACTCGCTGGGACCGAAAATGGTTTTGAACCAGGACGGTTTCACGTGGGCGATGCCGCCATTTTTTCCCGATCCAACCCGTTGCGCGTTTATCGCGTACGGTAAGGAAAATGAGAATCGTGCCTTTCCACCGGGGTACACGGACACAAGGGAGATAATACTTTTCCAGCCTTTTGGCATACCGAAACTGGCGCCGATCGGGTTCTGGATAGATGCTCAAGGAGTTCCAAGGAGCACGCCGGGAGTTGAAAACCTTCATCTGGAAGCGATTGATGATACATCATATCACCTGACCGGATACATATGGGACCACCAGTCACCATCGGAGGACCTGATTGTCTGGGCGGATACAAAGCAATTTAACGGAAATACAAACGAACCGTTGTTTGATGATGGTAATCACGGTGATGGCCAGGCAGGTGATAATATCTTTGGCTGTAATATTGAAGGTGATCCCGACGATGGATTGTATGTGGTAACTGTATACGCATTCGATCCCGAGCAGAACCAGGCTGAGAATGATATCTGGTTCTACCATGGTGAATATGTACCATGCGATAAGCCGCTTGTACCTGTTCCATTCGAAGTCATATCTCAGGGTGAACATTCGGGCATCCAATACCCCCTGGAAATAATGGTAACAGGCCCGGATGCATGGTGGGAACTCTGGAATGAGCATGCGAGTATCTGGGAACCCCCACCCCCGGCGCCACCTGTGAATTTCCAGTTACATAACGTAATTGGCGTATGGGTTGGCGACCGCCCGTCCAACAATCACTTCGTACACATTACGGATATAAATTTCGATCCATGCGAGTTTATCGTAACCGTTCTCTATGAATACACGCCATATGAGGCATGCGGCCCCCTGGATGTTATAACGAATCCGTACCAGATGGTCGTTCTGCCGAAGTTTGAATGGCCGGTTATTTTCAATGGAATCGAGGTTGACTGCCCCGGTCCACCGCCGGAATGTATCGAGGATATCTGGTTCGATATGCTGATTAAAGGGCAGCACTCGGGAATCAAAGGGCCGTATGAGAAGAGAATTACAAATATGTGGCAGTACACAGAGCTGTGGGAGTTGCACATATCGAATATATATCCACCGCCTCCTCAGCCAATTGTGAATTTCGAACAGCATGATGTGATCGCGGTCGGACTGGGCAACAGGCCAACCGGAGGATTCGATTGTACGGTTTACGAGGTCTGCTGGCTGGCGGATCCGAGCGGCGGAAATACGAATGAGGCCGTTGGTGTTTTCTACAAGGAAATGATACCGGGAGCCGACTGCGATGTCCTGATGGTTGTTACCCAGCCATACCACTGGGTAGTAGTTCCAAAAACAGAACCGGACGTACCAACCCTTTTCTTTAAGAGCGAAGAGATATACCACTGTGGCGACTGCGATTCGGCACCATTCATGCCAATAGCTGAAGGAGATATTTCCTGTGCTGAGCCTGGTGAGTACGGCTTCCAGGAGGAAGGACCCTACTGGCAATTCTGGCTGAATGTTAATTGCTGGGAGGAAGATCCCGGTGGCCCTCCACCACCGCCGCTTCCAATGGACCCACCTTTACTTAATCCCGAAAATGCGATGTACCATTTCGGAATTCAACTTCCATTCAGACCTACAAGCGGGTACTTCATCACGATAGAGGAGGTTTGCCTTGAAGGCAGCACGATCCGGATTAAATGGACTGAGCATATACCGGGTAAAAATTGCGATGTAATACCGGAATCGACAAGACCATGGATCATCGCGGCTGTTGAACTTCCGCCGATCGAACCGGTCTTTCACTGGGAGTTTCAGAAGAGCGAGGTGGTATATGATTGCCCGCCCTGCGCGGAAGTGCCATGGTACCAGCTTGCGGATAACGAGGTAGGTTGTGCCGAACCTGGCGAGTACGGCTTTAAGGGATTCAGTCCCCAATTCGAGGAGCTCTGGTACGCTCTCAATTGCTGGAATCCCGATTCAGGCGACCCACCTCCGGAACTTCCAGAAATTCCCGATCCAACGGAGCCGGGATGGGAAACAAAACCGTTCGCGGTTCAGCTTGATGAACGGCTGAGTACCGGGTTTTACCTGACAATAGATTACGTCTGCCTTGACGGTTGCACCGGTATCGTTTATTACACGGAAAATATTCCCGGACCGAATTGCCCGACGGAAGACATGGTCACCACGCCATGGGTATTCGGAGTCGCGGAATTCCCGCCGATCGACTGCGAAATTATCTGGGAATTCGTGAAGTCGGAGGAAATATACTATTGTGATGATTGCCAGCCGCTTGATTTCTGGCAGACCGCGGATGGATCGGAATCATGCGCCAAGCCCGGCGAATTCGGATGGCAGTACCTGGAGCCGTATATGCATTTCTGGAACAATGTAAACTGCTGGGATCCGAGTTCCGGAGATCCGCCGCCGCCTCTGCCGGGTGATCCCGAGCCTGGACCAAACATGTTGATAAACCATCTCGGCATACAGCTTGGCGAAAGGCCGACTACCGGGTATTACATAACAATCGATAGCGTATGTATCGAAGGCTGCGATGTTTTTGTGGAGTACACGGAATATATCCCCGGCGAGAACTGTGATGTTTACCAGGTAATAACCAAACCATGGGCGATAGCCGCGGTCGAGATGCCGACGGTTTACTGCTGGTGGCAATGGTACTTCACGAAGTCGGAGGAAATCTACCCCTGCGACGATCCGGACTGCTGGGATTTCGAAGAAATCGGCGGCGGTCCATGGGGTCCTGTAGAAGCGGGTGGCTGGTATTTCGATAACCATTATGATTTCAACGTATACTGGTACCAATACCATCCTGGAGAACCTCAGCCTGAAATTAACTGGGAAGGCGGCTGGGGAAGCTACGCGATTCATCTTGGTGAACGACCGACATCCGGTTTCGAGGTCGAGGTCTATGAAATCTGTGCTTCGGACGAACCGTTTGGCGCTGCTGTCCGATGGCATGAATGGATCCCGGGTGAAACTTGCGATGTCAACCAGGTGCTCACATATCCCTGGACACTTGTGACATTCCCGCTCGTCGACCTGCCGTATTTCGATGAGGGTTCTGAACACGTCTATCAATGCGATTAACCATGGAAAATACCAGGTTAAATCAATCTTCAAATAAAATCAACGCCCGTTTCGATTTCCAGGAAACGGGCTTTTTTTTAACTACGTGTATCAGGGCAACGTATCAGAGCCGCGAATGTCAATGAGCGGTCTGCCAGGTCCACTCACCGACCAACTACTCCCCTCCCTGACGGTCGGGGCTCTGATACAAGTTGTTTTTTATAGTATGGTCAT